>QZIL01000093.1 GCA_003599025.1 Nitrospiraceae bacterium
ACCTTTGTATTTCCTTCGCCGGCGGAAACCAGCTCGACCTCAAGCTCCACCTGGTCCCCGGGGAAGGCGAACCCGTAGAAATTGGATTTGGCCACTTTAGTGACAAGAAACCAGTTTTTAAAGTCAGAGGATGCCGCCTCCAGCCAGCCGGTCAGCTGGGTGAGTGCTTCCAGCAGCATGACACCGGGCATGATAGGGTTTTTGGGGAAATGAAATTCAAGGAAGTCCTCGCTCATGGCGACATTCTTTATGCCCCTGATCAGCTCGCCGGGTTTGTATTCCGTTATATGATCGACTAAAAGGTAACGCATATTGTTATCCCACTCCTATGTATTAAATAATCGTTGCAACTGTTGCAACCGTTCCAGCTGTTGCAACGGTTGCAACGGATCAAACTGCTTTCATGGATAATTCAGGATTAATATTATACATTATCGCGTTTAGTATATACTGCTTACGAGATACTCATTCCCCCGTCAACGGATATGGCCTGTCCTGTTATGTAATCCGCGCTGCCTGAAGCGAGAAATACAACCAGCTTCGCAATATCAGAGGGCTCACCGAACCGTCCGGCGGGGATTCTCTCAAGGATTTTATCTCCGGCCCTTTTCCTGACGCGGCTGCTCATGTCGGTAACGATCATTCCCGGCAGCACGGCATTTACCTGTATGCCCTTCGGAGCGAGTTCAACCGCACTCGCCGTGGTAAAGGAAATCAGCCCGCCTTTTGCCGAGGCGTAGTTGGTCTGGCCGCGGCCCCCGCGTATCGCCCCCACGGATGACATATTGATGATCTTTCCCGAATGGTTCGCCATCATGATCTCCGCTGCCTGCCGGGTGCAGAGGAAGGCTCCCCTGAGATTGGTATCAATCACCTTGTCCCACTCGGAAAGGGCCATAGAAAGCAGCAGGTTGTCCTTTATGACCCCGGCGTTGTTTACAAGAATGTCGATTGTCTTAAATTTGTCCCTGATAAAGCTGAAGAGAGCTTTCACCTCTTCAGGTTGTGAGACATCGGCCTGGAATATCTCCGCTTCATGACCTGAGGCTGTGATTGCTTGTCTTACTTCATCAGCCTTTTCCTTTGACCTGTTGTAATTGATAATCACCCGCGCCCCGGCCTGGCCGAGCTGAATGGCGGTCTCCCGTCCGATCCCCCTGGAGGCCCCGGTAACAAGGGCAACTTTGCCTGATAGATCAATATTCATTTATTCTCCTTATGTACCTTACCGTTGTATTAAGCTGTAGGCATCGGGGCAGGGGGCTTTCCGCAAAAGCTTTACCATCGATACCTTAGAGCAGATTATGCAAAGCATATCAGTGTACTTCATCATTTTATCGGATGTTGAATCCTGCCATATTTAATAAATCTTAATATACTATCGCATTTGTAAAGGTTTTGCGGTAAGCCGCCTGACCTGTTTATGCAAAGTTATGGAATATACTTCTTCACCACAAGCGACGCGTTCTGACCTCCGAAGCCGAATGAGTTTGAAATTGCCGCCCGTATGGTCTTCTGTTTTTTCACATTCGCCACGTAATCAAGGTCGCACTTCGGGTCCTTATTCTTTAGATTAATGGTCGGATGGAGTTCATCCCGTTTGACACTGAGGGCGGTAAAGACGAATTCGGGTCCGCCTGATGCTGCGAGTAAATGGCCGATTATGGATTTGCTTGAGTTAATGGAAATGTTCTGCGCGTGCTCTTTGAATACCTTCTTTATCGCCAGCGTTTCAGCGGTGTCGTTGAGTTTGGTGCTTGTGCCGTGGGCGTTGATGTAATCGATCCGGCCGAAGTCGATGTCCGCGTCTTTCAGTGCGTTTATCATTGAATGTTCAGCACCGGTGCCCTGCGGATCGGGTGCTGTTACTTTGTAAGCGTCCATGGTAGTCCCGTATCCCGAGACTTCCGCGTATATCTTTGCCCCTCTTTTTAGTGCGTGGGACTCTTCCTCCAGAATGACAATGCCGGCGCCTTCTCCCATGACCAGTCCCGATCGTTTTCTGTCAAAGGGCCTGCATATTTCCGAGGGGGCGTCAGTGGATACAGATGCAGCACTCAGGAGAACGAAAAACACGAGGCCGACCGGATTAATCATCGAATCAGCACCGCCTGCAACGATCATGTCCGCATCGCCACGGCTTATCACCCTGTATGCCGTTCCAATGGCCTGTGATGCAGAGGCGCAGGCAGTAGTAATGGTTGCGTTGTATCCATTTAAGCCGAACCTGTCTGCTATGAGAGAAGCAGGTCTGTTGGAGTTGTTTTTCATGATGGATTCTCTGTGAACGTCTTTATATTCCTCTCCGAATTTCAGGTAATCGAATTTCCCTTCTCTATTCATCCATCGATGAATATCTTCAAGCCTGTTTATGCCAAGCCCTGCAGCCATCACAACACCGCAGCGGTTTTTGTCTGTGTTCTGTAATCTGTGTTCTGTGCTCTGCCTCATAAGTCCCGCATCTTCCATTGCACGCTGTGCCGCCCATAATGCAAAGAGAGTCCTGCGCTCTCCTTCTCTTTCCGCCTCATCTCTGAATTCATTCTTTATTATATTCCAGTCTGTTTCGCTCACACTGCCTACGGCCTGCACAGGTGATTTCTCAGTATTCGGGAGTGAGAGCTTTCTGATGCCGGATGTCCCGCTGAGCGCCTTCTGCCAGTTCTCCTCGACATCAAGCCCCAGTGAAGTCGCCAATCCCAATCCTGTAATTACTACTCTGCGTTTATTGATCATATTTCATATTGATTTACAATGATAATTTTAAGTCTTTAAAGGATACTAAAAACACTGATATTGTTCAACTGTTCCGGTTCATAACGTGTCTGGTCGAAAGATTAAAACTAAAATTATTGTCGATATTTTTAAAGGGCTTATCAACTTTATAGTTTCTCTCCGTTTTAAGTAATTCCTGACCTTTACGCACACGGCACGATTAATCTTCCAGATTATGATATATATCATGTTCGTAACTTATTAATAAGAATACTCTATAAGGAACGAGGGAGACACGTATAATGTTAAGACTCAATTCTTCAGGGGACTCTGAAGTATATTTGACTCCAGAACGCTGTCACAATGTGACAGATAAAAAAAGAACAAAGGCGCAGCTCATTAATAAATCAGATGAGTCAAAGCGACAGAGGACTGGATTAAAACGTCTGTCATGGCAAGCTGCAGAAGTCCTGACGGAGTCAGAGGATTTCAAAAAAATGAAAAGGCTGGAACTGTTACTTAATAACAATCCTGCTGTAATTTATACATGTAAGTATGGCGGAAACTGGGCAGCTACGTTTATAAGTGAAAATGTCAAAAGGGTATTTGGATTTGAGGTAAGTGAGTTTGCTGAGAATCCGGGCATGTGGGTTAATGGTATACATCCTGATGATAAGAAGAGCGTCATTGCCGGGCTGGATAATTTAATGAAGAATGACTACCATTCCCATGAATACCGTTTTCTTCATAAGGACGGCGTGTATAGATGGGTCCATGATGAGATAAAGGTCTTGCGGGACAAGGACGGACATCCGGTTGAATGTGTCGGTTACTGGACAGATATAACTGAGCGCAGAAAGGTTGAGCAGAAGCTTCAGGAACGCGAGGACATATACCGGCAGCTTTTCGCGAATGAATTGGACGCTATTGTAATCTATAATGCGGATACGTACCAGTTTATGGAGGCAAATCAGACCGCCCTGAATCTTTATGGATACACCAGGGAACAATTTCTGAACTTAAAGCTTACGGACATTTCTGCAGAGATAGAAAAAACAGTCGAGTCAGTTGCCGAAATATGTGACGGGAACATTGCATCAATTCCCCTTCGCTGGCACAGGAAAAAAGACGGCACAAAATTTCCCGTGGAGATATCACCGGGATTATTCATTTCAGAGAACCACAGACTGGTTTGCGGTATCATCAGAGACATCACTGCACGCAAAAGGGCAGAAGAAGCACTTATAGAGTCTGAGAGAAATCTGAACATTCGTGCGCGAGAACTTGAGGAAATCAATACCGCCTTAAAAGTTTTATTGGCACAGCGGGAGAAGGACAAGACAGAAATGGAAGAAAATATTTTATCTAATCTGAAACATCTGGTCCTGCCATACCTGGCAAAATTAAGAAAAAACAATGGCAGGTCAGAGGACCTTGCCAATCTAAATATCCTTGAATCAAATTTGGAAGAGATCATTTCTCCATTTGCGGTGAAGTTGTCGTCTAAGTATTTAGGCCTTACGCCGAAAGAGATCCTGGTAGCCGACCTGATAAAGGACGGCAAACAGGACAAGGACATCATGGAAATCTTAAACATATCTCCAACAACGGTCAAAAGCCACCGGCAGAACATACGGAAGAAACTGGGCATCTACAGTAAAAAAGCAAACCTGAAGACTCATCTTGCATCAATGACAAAATAACGATTTTCTCTCCTCCTTTTATCCTCCATTAATCTGACTATACATCAGCTTTTGCATACCTTAACATTTTTCTGTTGAGAAAAAAACGGCGTTTTCTAAATAAACATGTAATGTTGTCATTCCCGCGACCCGTTCTCCACAGCGGCCTGCTTCGCCGAAGTGCTACGAAGGCTGAATTGAGAAGGAAGAAAGGCGGGAATTCAGGACGTTTTTTGAGAGACAGGGGTACGGCTAAAGAGCACCCTGAATAAAAGGAGATAGATTGAGTTTATTAACCAATATCCAAGAATTAGAGGGAGGGGTCAACGGATGAAAAGAGCATTTATTGTATCGATGATTATGGCGATGGTTTTGGTATGTGCGATCCAGGCTGATGCAGCCCTGCAAAACCTCGGTACGGACAGTCTCGGCAACAGACTGATTTATGATACTGACCTGAATATAACGTGGTATGACTATACTCATTTTGCTACAATCTGGCAGAATCAAGTGAATTGGGCATCTGGATTGTCAGTAACATTCGGCAGCAATGTTTATACGGACTGGCGTCTGCCAATTACATTTGATCAGACCTGTGAAGGCTACAATTGCACAAATAGTGAGCCTGGACACCTATATTATACAGAGTTGGGAAACACGGGAGGTTTGCCACTGAATAACCCCGGTGATTTTCAGCATCTGCAGCCGGGCAACTACTGGTTGGGTACTGAGTATGCGGCCAATACATGCTGCGCGCGGATCTTCGACTTCAGCCACGGCGCCCAGGGTGCCCTCAATAAAACCATCAGCAACTACGCCATTGCCGTGCGTCCCGGACTCGCCGTTGCAGTCGTACCTGAACCTGTAAGTTCAATTCTTTTTGTTGTTGGCGGTGCATCGTTAGGAATCAGGAGGTTCTGGAGGATAAGCAATCATAAGTCCAGCTATGGAGGATCAGAATTATGAAGAGGAAACTAATCTTAGCAACGATCATGACGATGGTCTTAGTATGTTCGATGCAGGCGGATGCCGCTCTCACTACTATTGGCCAAGCACAATACGGCGGCCAAAATTACAACATGATCTGGGACAACGACAGCCCCTTCGGCTCCCTCATCTGGCTTGACTACACCAAGAGCGCAACTAACTGGCAAAACCAGGTGAACTGGGCAGCGGGGTTAAATAGCGGAGGTGTATTGACATACAATATTGCCCCTACTTACAACGTGACATGGGGCGGTAACTGGCGGCTACCGTCAACTGTTGATGGCCTATTTGTTTATGGTAATGACGGCGCGACTACAGGCGGCTACAACATAACGAGCAGCGAGATGGGGCATTTGTTCCATACGGAGTTGGGTAATAAAGGATACCTTTCGACAACCGGGGTATATCAGCCGGACTATGGGCTGAAAAACAAAGGTTCTTTTACTAATATGCAGCCGTACGTCTACTGGTCAGGTACGCAGTATGCAGCCAATACGAACCTCGAGTGGTACTTTGACTCCGGCTACGGCATCCAGGCCACCAACTCTAAGAGTAGCAACTTCTACGCTCTTGCCGTGCGTCCCGGCCTCGCAGTTGCCGTCGTGCCTGAGCCGGTATCGATGGTGTTGTTTGGCGTAGGGGGTGTTGTACTCGTAGCGCGCAGAATGGTGCTAAGACGGCGTGGGTAACTGGCTGCGTTGAGTGATTTTAAAAGGAAGTTAGGGGATTTCTCCCTGCATGATCAGGTATTAAAATCAGCAGTTCGTACATAAGAAAAAATAGGGGGGGATAAAATGGCTGAAGATTTTGAATCGATCAAAGGAGAATTAGAGCTGCTGAAGAGGGATTTTAAATATTTACCCTTAATAACACTGATACTCTTGCTCATCGTGTCTTTCTCATTAATAGGATGCGCAACTACAAGGATTGAGAAAGCTGCTAAGGCTCTAGGTTATGCAGGTGGCTCTTTATATTCTCCGCCTCATTATATGTCAGAGGAACTACGCACAAAATTATCGTCAATGAACCTTGGGGAGAAACTGGATAAGGAAAGTAAGGGTTTAGTTTACCAGTGCATAACGGTTATCAATAAGAACTATGGCGACTATATCGATGTTTTATCTCAAGGACGAGCCGGACTAAATGTCATATATGATTCAGTGAACCTCGGGTTGACTGGTGCAGCTACCGCTTTTTCGCCAGTAGTCACAAAAACTATTCTTGCCGGACTTTCGACATTCTTTCAAGGTCAAAAGAAATCCATAGATGAGAATATATTTGATGACAAGGTCATTTTTGCACTTACATCAATAATGGAGGTTCGACGCTCTGAAGTTCTCAAGATAATTATGAAAAAGCTGGATTCGACTACTTATTTACTAGGTGATGCGTTAGTTGATTTAGACAGCCTTTACAGAGCTGGTTCTCTTCAAATAGCTTTGCAGGCAGCATATCTTAATCAACTGCCAACCAAGGATGCGCCATTGCCATCTACTGTAACCCATGACAAGTAGTGCTTAACCATCTGTTGTGCTTGGGTAAACATGGCTAAACTTTTAAATAGCAAAAAGGAGAGCATCGCAATGAGAATAAAATATTGGGGAAGAAAAATAATGAGTTGGGAATTAATTCCAGTATTGCTGGCATTGCTCATCTATACACCTACCCATGCCGAAGAGAAGGCGTTAACGGCGCCGGTGTTGTTGATGGGGGACAGTCAGGAACACGAGAGGCACGGTACCTTTGCATGGGTCGCAGGTGATCAAGTTGATAAGTTTGCCAAGGTGGCAGCGCGGAGTCCGCAAATGGACTTTTATACTAAATATTCCATGGCGGATGTGGTAAAGACGTACGTGGCATCAAGCAATAAGGGAGAGACGAAGGCCGCCGAAGCTGCATTTGCAATTCATCTTGGGGATTTTCTTGATATTTCCTGTGAATCCGAATGGCGCCGGTTTCTCTTGGTAAGTGAAGATGATATTAAAAGCGGACGTATGGTATTGGGGGTAGGTAATCATGATGGTTTTTATATAGGTAATTTCTCATTTAAAACCATGAAGCGACCTTGGCTTGGCTTTCTTCGCTTGGTTGAGGCGGCCGCATGGCGAGGTCGATGTTATGCTGGGGAGGGTAGCGAATATGCAGATACAGAAAAAAATATCTTTCACAAAGGGGAACTGGTTAAGAGGTTAGCGGATTTATTGCCGTCAGTGTCAGAGGAACAACCGCCAATAGCAAAAGACTTATGCCCGGACGGCATGGTATGTGGTGCTAAAAAAGTATCCACATTCTGGACGGTTTACTATCAATATCCCAAATATATGAATGAAAACAATGGCGACCTTGACACGCAGCAGAATTACTGGCGCTCTTACATAGTCAGTGAAGTTTGTTTGCCCCAAAAGGATTCTTCAGCGGATGTCCGCATAATTCTGATGGACCCCTCTCAATCGAGCGTAACGTCAAATTCTATTAAGGCCACTGCATTGGAGCAACTATTCAAAACTTTGAAATTTCCCGACTCCACTACTCTCCCGATTATTAATGGACATATAGAGAGTGATCAGAGGAAACTGGTAGAAGCATTGTTGGCTAGTCCTTGTTCTATCGATGGCTCTACTAAGCATTGCTTGCGTATATTGGCTGGGCATCATCCTTTAAGTGACTACGGAACGGACTCATGGAAGTGGTTGAAGAACTTGATCACAACTGAAAGCAAGCAAGGCAAACCGAGAGTGCTCAATCTATATATTTCTGCTCATACTCACACTGGATATATAAAAGAGTCTAAGGATAATGATGGCATTAACGAAATCAATGTGGGGGCACTGATAGAAAACAGTCCTCACTATCGTACATTCTGGCTTGCACAAGATAGTGACAATCGCTATATTGTGTACTCTGAGCAGTACAATCTAACTGATAATAAAAGACTTCATGATAGCTGCCCGATTACGAATTGGAAATATCTAAAAGAATTTTACGAACCTAGAGCACAAGGGGTGTACAATGACAAGTTCGCTTATCTTGAGCAGTCTCGCCGTGAATTTAAGCAGGCGTTTGAGCGTTTGAAGGATGCCCAAAATAGCGGTACCCCTGAAGCGGTGGCGCTATGGAATGAAGAGAGTGCTCCTGGATCGAAACTCCTTTCTATACATGCTCAGATGTTAGAGTGGAGCGAAAAAACTGACGCTTCAGCTATCCGAGCACATTGTGTTTATAAAAGTCGAGAATATCCACAAACAGAATATTGGGAAAAAAGCCACTATCAATCGATAGAGAGTGTAATACACCTTTTAGACGATATGGAGAAGGTAACAAGAAAATGGGGGGAAGATCCACATGGTATGGACTGTTACGGTGGCAATGCCCAAGATGGCTATTATCTTGCCTATACTGAAACGCGCTTTCTGAGCTTATTGCAGGATTGGTTTGAGAAGATAGATGACAAAGCTTTCATTATCAAGGGCCGAGAAACTGAAGCCGGTTACCGGGTATGCTCTGCGCGTCTGGCTGCAGAGCAGAACCGGATTACAGATGAGAATCCGGTGAATCTTGATCCATCGACAAAGAAATCGTTCATTCAATTGTAGGCGTAGTAAGTGATAAGTGTCAGGTCTAGGATCATCAGAACTTTAACCTGTCCCGCAGTAATTCAACCTGTTGCCGCAAAATTCTGTCCTTCTCTAATGACGTCTCAAAATTACTGCTTGCATCAGACACAGCGGATTTTCCTATCCCAAAGAACAGTCCGATTTCTTTCAGCGGCCTGCCACTGTACTTACAAAATCAAATGGGTCACACCATGACCTTAGAATGTTCCTGTTGTCCCTCAAGATTGGGGAACCCCTTCATGTAAGTCTCCTTGCTGAATATCATAGTTTTGGTTAAAATGTAGCATCTTGATATATTGGCTGAATTTAGAAAAGCATAATGCGTAAGAACAAAAAAATAGTCATCATTGCAGGGCCTAACGGAGCCGGCAAGACAACCTTTGCACGTGAGTTTCTACCTCATGAAGCAGGTTGTCCTATTTTTGTTAATGCAGACCTGATCGCTGAAGGTCTCTCTCCTTTTTCCCCTGAGCATGCCTTTTTTCGCGCAGGCAGACTCATGATTGAAGAAATAAAGAGGCATGTGCGCCTTGGCGATAGTTTCGCATTTGAAACAACACTGAGCGGCAGGACATATGCTGAGCTGATTCCCATTTGGCAGCAACTAGGTTATAAAGTCAAGCTGGTTTATCTTTATCTGCCGGATGTCAGGATTGCAGTTGAGAGAGTTAAGAACCGGGTCCGGCAAGGGGGACATAATGTTCCTGAAAAGACTATCAGGCGGAGATATGAAAAGGGATGGCATAATTTCCGGAATATGTATAAACAATTAGCAGACGCATGGGTTCTCTTTGACAACGCAGGAATGACACCCCAACTGTTTGACAAAGGAGGGATTGAGATATGAAGAAGACAGATAAAATTCGTGACAAAGACCTTGCAAAAGCCGAAGCCGCATTAAAACGCGCAGCCAAAAAAGCAAGAATTATTGCTGAAAAGACAAATACACCTTTGGTCTTTTATAAGGAAGGTAAAGTAGTCAGGGAGTTTCCGGCGAAGGCAAAGGCAAAGCGGGCAAGCTGATACGTACTATGCATCAATCGTATCATGCGCCCATGTAATTAGACAAAATGTAATCTATGTAACCGGACCGTACCCTCATGACCTGGGACCCATAGGGACGTTATTGCCTAGTTTAAATTGCTTGGATAGGAGGTTAGGACGTTTTTTAATTTCTTTTACCCTTCATGGAAATGATAACTTAGTTTAAGGATTCAATAGGCGAGGAATGAGGTCATGTCTTAACTTTATTTTATGATTGATGAAGTTCTGTAAGATGTTTATTATCAGCCAATCTTAACCTTGCGCTGCCTGAAACCAATAGCGATAAAAGCATCCTTCTCTTTTTTTCCCGTCTCTTTCAAACGCACGATTCACAAGGACCTTCCTCTTTTCCGGGACTCTCCTGATTGATCTTGCAAATTCGCCATTATCCGGCGAAATTATAGCCATGTTCTGAAGAAATATTACAGACCGTCTTCACGAGGCCCTGGCCGGTCTTGCGGGGAAAAGATTCCAACGAGGTATCGTATTATTCGATGGTGATGCCGAAGTCCCTTTCAGTGATAGGTTAACAGCTCTGCCGATAAGTGCGCTCTGGCGGTTAATCGGCTAAGGTTTACCCATGTATATATCGGGCCTAGTTTTTCTTGTCTTTATTAGACCCTGGTCCCGCTGTAATAATAGAACAGGTTCATGAGGTCTTCTGAATTTACCTTGGGCACATGAGCGTATATAATGCGGTCCATTGAAGCTACGGTTTTCCCGTCAACTGTAATCCATGCCTTGCCGAGAGAGTCTCTTTTTGAGGTGGAGATTATTTCCCCGTGTATCTCAGCAGTGAATCCGGGCCTCAGCTTCGGCATCAAAGACGCACCCTCTACCAGTGACATGACAGCGGACAGCTTGAAATCGTGGGAATAGATGATCAGCCAGCCGAGCAGCTGGGCCATGGCCTCGATATATATCACCCCCGGGACAAGGGCCTGCTTTTTGAAGTGTCTCCTGAAAAACTCTTCAGAGAGCGTAAAGGTCTTGGCCCCGATAATGGATTTGCCTTTATCGATATTGTCTATTCTGTCGTAATAAAGAAATCGCATAAAAGTTCTAAAGCGCAAAAGTGTGAAAGTTCGAAAGTTCAAAAAAGGAGCTTGTCATAACATCGTACTTTTGAACTGTTAGCCTATTGTATTATTTACTTCTCCAATATTAAAGAGGCGCACTGTCCCTCGTAACTCCTGGAATTTATCATTATCCGCCTTGGATGTGCCTCGGCCGGGTTTCCGCTGACAAGCCTGAACCTGATGCTTTCATCCTGCAGCCGGGAACCATAGACTGCCGGAATTATACCATGCTGGAGGATGCAAATTCCGAGCACCACATCCGCGGCAGCTGCTCCACCGAGCATGTGTCCCAGTGCGCCTTTTGAGGAGTACACGCTGACTTTATCAATACATCCTGAGAACGTATGGTGGATTGCCTCAATTTCATGTTTGTCTCCCATAAGAGTGCCGTCGCCATGCGCAATGATCATATCAATGTCAGAAGGCCCGAGATTTGCCCGCGCAATCGCTTGTTCCATTGAGAGGGACATAGCCTTTGCAGTTGGACAATGGGAGCCTTCGGTTAGTCCAAATGAGGTGCCGTAACCGGTCACAGCTGCCAGAGGGGGAACCCCTCTCTGCTCTGCCGCAGACTGCAATTCCAGGGAGACAATCCCGCTGCCTTCACCCAGTACCGTTCCTCTTCTGTCCATACCAAAGGGGCTGCATGCAGACTCCTGATTATTTCCTGAAGTATTTAATATGCCGGACCACAGCGCGCGCGCGATACTCAGGGGGGAGACCTTTTCACTCACCCCTCCCGCGAGCACGGCTTTTGCCTTTCCCCCCAGAACACTGTTGTATGCTTCAATAATGCTATGCATCCCGGAATCGGCATGCGGGCAAAAGGTCGTGTTGTCCCCTTTTATCCCCAGATCGATGGCTACCTGGCAGAAGTTTATATTGTTCAGCATCGAAAGGGGCCAGAGGGGGTGGATCTGCTGAAAGGCGCCTGAAAAGAATTTGTCATAGTCGAAGCGGCCTTCTTCATCCATGGACTGCACAACCGCGGGAAGAAGATCGTCAACGTTATAATCCACCATTCCCATACCTGCAAAATATCCGATGTCTTCAGGCGGAATATCTCCGCTGTCGAGGCGGGAATGTCTGAACGCGTCGCGGCTGCTTTTCATAAGCATATAGGAATGTTTGTCCATTATCCTGAAGTCTCTGGGATGAATGCCGAGTTCCACAGGACCCAGGCCGTGGACCTGCGCAGCAGCACGGCAGCCAAATCCCTGCGTATCGAAGCCGTCTATCTGCTGAATACCGCACCTGCCGGCAAGCAGGGCATCCCACGTCTCTGAAACGCTCAGGCCCAGAGAGGACACAAGTCCTGCACCGGAAATGATTACTCTGTTATTCATGATTACAACATGATACAGGATGCAGGATGCGCGTTGCAACAGTCTGATAAAAGCAGAGGGATACTGTCAGAAATGACAGTATATTTTGATTGTGGGAAATGCTACACTCTTTCCACTCTTAGTTTGTGGATCAGTTTTAGGGGACCGTACAGAACAATCGCAATACAACTTTAGCGGGAAACACGCAGTACGTACCTGTCATGCCCGCAGGTCTTAAGCGGGCATCCAGTTGTTTTCTGCATTCCCGCTTAACGCCTGTCCCCGAAAGTCGTGATCGGGGATACTGCCCGGAGAAGGTGCTTAAGGCGCGGGAATGACGACATTGTATTTCCATGGTAATTGAATAATACCGGCAGAAAAACGTTCATACATGAAAGGAGGTGAATAGGTACGGTCGCAGTAACCAATTAAGAATAATCAACACTCAGGAGGATAAAATGAAGAGCAGAATATTAAACAGGATGTATAGAGTTATATTAGTTGTTTTTTTCATGAGCATGGTTTTAAGCGGTGCGGTGTTTGCAGAAGGGCCGGATGTGAAAGGGAAGCTTGACCTCAATCAGGCCACAGTCCAGGAACTGGCAAAACTGTCCGGGATCGGGAAAAAGAAGGCAGAGGCCATTGTCGCTTACAGAAAGGAGAAAGGCAATTTCAGCAGTGTGGAGGATTTATTGAAGATCGAGGGCATAGGCAAAAAAACGCTCGAAAAAATCAGGGGCTCTTTAACTCTGACCGGGGGATAGACGTACAGCAGGGGGACATGCGCTGAATAAATACGTCCCTTCCTGCAGGGAGGGACGTATTTAAGCATATTTTGTATGCAGAGAGTTTGCTGCTGAAAGCTGAAGGCTGATAGCTGACTGCTGTTTCTGTTACAATATACCATGCAACTAAATCATATAGGACTTACTAATAAAAGCGAAGAGGATGCAGTCCGGTTTTACAGGGATTTTTTGGGCTTTAAATTAACAAGGGAATCTGTTGTCCCGGCTGTGCTGTCGGAGCAGTTGTTCTCTGTTCCAGCTGATCTCCCTATGCTCGTATTCGAAAAAGACGGGAATAAAATTGAGGTCTTCATATCACCTGTCTACACCCTGCCTTCCCCGGATATTAACCATATAGGATTCCTGATGGATAATTTCGGGGAAATCGTAGAAAAAGCGCCTCAGTCCGGCGTGAAACTGATCTTCGGAAAAACAAAAGACAAGACAGTTTATTTTATTCGTGATTTTTCAGGTAACATGATTGAGATCAAACAGAAATAATACGTAAGCGCGGAAGTGCATAATAGTGTTTATGCAGGAGTTCAGATCTTATTCTTTTTCATGGCTCTTGGATAAATGAAGTACTTCATACATCCCACCTAAATGTAATTCTTTTTCATCCAGTTTAATGATTTCAAACATATATATGTTACCCTGGTAATATCCCCTGGTCATTGTAATCCTGATGTGAGTATCATCAGTGAATTCGTATGTGCCCTCTGACTGCATGGCATAGCTATGGGTTTCCCAAGGTGCAATCACCGTTCCGCTGCTTTTAAACCAGAATGAGGAAGGAGAACCGCCTATAACTGTGTGTGTAGGGGACCACTTTCCTGTTATCAGGCGCTCCCTTTCTGAAGAGCAGGATATGACTATCAATGCAAAAACAACAACCAACCAGTCTGAATACTTAAATTTCATCAGGGACTCCTTGAAAAAAATCTCTAAATTACATCTGAACAGTCACGATGTCTATCCATTAGTCACTGTATTGAATTATAGCATTTTGCTTGCAACCTGTTGAAATCAGGTCCTAACACATGTCTATCTTGTTCATTAATGATGTATATTATTATAATTCAAGGGAATTCACTTTAAGGGAGGAGTAATGATAAACCCTGCTATATTCAGGCAGTACGATATCAGAGGCATATGGGAAAGGGACTTGACCCCGGAAGTGGTTGAACTTCTGGGTAAAGGGTATGCTGCTTATCTTCTTAAATCCATAAATAAAGACAAGGCAAAGATTAGTGTAGGATGGGACGCACGGCTGCATTCTCCTTCAATCAGGGACAGTTTAATGAAGGGCATAACAGAATCAGGCATAGATGTTATCGACCTCGGAATGTGCCCTACACCGCTCCAGTATTATTCTCTCCATACATTACCTCTTGATGGAGGAGTGATGATTACCGGCAGTCATAACCCTCCGGAGTTCAATGGCTTTAAACTCAGTGTTGGAAAAGGCACAATTTTCGGCGATGCGATACAGGAAATCAGAAAGATTATAGATGCTAAGGCTTTCAGAAAAGGGGTCGGTATAGTAGAAAACTATCCGGTCATTGATCATTATGTTGATTATATCAAGAACAAATTTGACAGTCTCGAGGGAATTAAAGTCGTAGTGGATGCAGGCAATGGCACCGGGGGTATTGTAGCACCAAAAATCATGAGGTCACTTGGTGCGGAGGTTGTTGAACTTTATTGTGAACCTGACGGAAATTTTCCAAATCATCATCCGGACCCTACTCTGGAAAAAAGCCTGGTCGATCTTATAGCAGCAGTGAAAAAGGAGAAAGCCCATGCCGGGATCGGATACGACGGTGACGCGGACAGGATAGGGGTAGTGGATGAAGATGGCAGCGTTATCTGGGGTGACAAACTCATGATAATATTTTCAAGAGATATTTTGAAAGAAAACCCCGGTGCAAAAATAATCGGGGAGGTGAAGTGTTCCCAGACCCTTTACGATGATGTTGCTGTTCACGGGGGGGGGCCGATTATGTGGAAGACGGGCCATTCGCTTATTAAAGAGAAAATGAAAAAAGAAGAGGCACTTCTCGCAGGAGAGATGAGCGGCCATATTTTTTTTAAACACCGGTATTTCGGATATGACGACGCTGTTTATGCAAGCCTGAGGCTGATGGAAATTATCAAAAAGAACGGGAAGCCATACAGCACAAAGGCGTTATTGAAGGACGTTCCTGATGTTGTGGCGACCCCTGAGATAAGATTTGACTGCCCGGATGAGATCAAGTTTGATATTGTCGAAAAAGCTCAATCAGCATTTAACGAATTCGAGTCGATCACGATAGACGGCATAAGGATCAAGTTTGACGATGGCTGGGCTCTCATCAGGGCGTCGAACACGCAGCCGGTTCTGGTGTTACGCTTTGAAGCGAAAAACGAGGAACGTCTTAATCAGATCAGGTGTTTTGTTGAGGAGCGGCTTAATAAAATAATAAGAGAACATGGGGTAATATAGGTTGATATTTTAAATTGCTGTATCATGTCTTGTCCACGTAACCGCCAGGATATTAATTGGAAATCATTTTCCAGAATCGATTTATTACTTCAGTTATCATAACTCATCTTTTAATATACTTAAAGATTAATACGGACGGATACGAGATATTATCATTTAATAATCTGAGAATGGGGAATATATGCCTTTTACCGGAAGAAAAAAGGAATTCGCAGCTGTACTTGATAATATAAGCGATGGAGAGTCCTGTTCCTAGACCATAAAGGAACTATAAGGATTTACAATCGGGTACTGACGGATATGTTGTCTGTTAATAAAGATCTTGTAGGTGTGCAGATATTTACTCTGCCGATTGAGATTCCTGTACGTCTGGGGATATTCCGTGCCGAACAGAGTTTTGACGGTCCTTATTGCTGGGAGAGAAACAACTGCAGAGTGGAAAATGAATGCCCGGGGAAAAACTCCCAGTGCTGCCGGTGCTGGGTGTTTAGTACCTGCCATTCATTTTCGTCAAATAAGAAAAAGTCGTGTATGGAATGTGACCAGTACAAAAGCGTCAGGCAGTTTCTTGACAAACCCAACGAACTGTAAATGAATAATAAGTCGATATCTGTACTGTCTTCCTTCATCGAATATGGTGACAAAGATGAGATATGGGAGGTCATTGTATTTAAGGATGTGACATCAGAGAAACTCGATGCTGTTTGTAAAATAGCAGGAGCCATGGCGCACGAAATGAGACAACCCCTCCAGATATTAACATCCTGCCTTACACTTATAAATGATAAGATCCCTGGAGATGCTGAATTAAAAGAGAATTATACTGCCATGAGAGTAAGTTGTATGATGATGAACAGCATAATTGAAAAAATAAATAACTTGACGAGATATAAGACAAAACATTATATACAAAAAATGAGAATATTAGACATTGAAGAGTCGTCTGACGATTCCGGGGATTAAGAGGAAGATAATAGTAATTCTAGCCAATTATTGAATTAATAGACAACTGAAAAAGGCGTCTCACATAGAGACGCCTTTTGGAAACTTAAATATTCATCTGCCCGTTTTATGCTTATTTCCGGAAACGTCTGAAACCCAGAGTTGCTGCGCCAACCAGGAAAAGTGTAGTACTTACCGGCTCGGGAACAACGCTGGGTGTGACTGCTAATTGATATAATACCCCATCGGAATTGGTGCTTTTCCACTTAAACATTCCTGATCCTCCGGTTAGAATCGGATCGCTATAAAAATAATAATCAAGCTTAGCTCCAACAGAAGCGTTATCTATTGTATACGTAAACGGGGACCGGTCTGAATCAGGTGATAGAGGTGAACCTGATGGGTGATTGTCGACAAAATCCACGTTCGTTACAGCTCCACAGGCGAATGTATAACACTGAAGTATTTCTATATGCATATCACCCCACGCAAAACCAGTATTATTGGTCACATTGATTGTTACCCAGCCATTTGTTGGCTGATTATACATCAAATAATCTGTATGCATGGAGTTCCATGTATGGGACCACACTTCATCTGCCTGAGCCGGAGCAGCTACTCCCAAGACAAGAAAACCTAATGCCAGCACAATGAGGCTGAGTGAAATTACTCTACTGATAATATTCCAGACCTTATCCATTTTATCCTCCCTTTATTTAAACTATGTTAGAATTATTCCTGATAAGAAATGATACCAATATTTTACTGAAGATACTGGTATTGTCAATTAAGAAATACTTATGAAGTGTATAAATTATTAATATAAGCGGAGTTGCGCATATAGACCATCTGGGACGATTTCTTTACGTAAAGATTCGATGAATACAAATGTGTAAAATTTTAGCAACATTGCTGTGAATCAATTCCATCTGCTTAGTACTTAAATTAACTTAATATTCAATTAGTTATGGATTTTGCTGCCTATCATGACGTGTTGCGTTAATACATTAATGTGTCATGAGGAAGCGTCCATGAACATCTACAAGTCGGATAGTAGGGGCACTAATATGCCCCTACGTTTATGTGTCCTAAGCGATTTTTTTAAAGGCTTTTGCCTTGGCTTTGCAGACAGGACATTCGTCAGGTGCTTCTCCTTCTGCAGTATAACCGCAAATATCGCATACGTAATAATCAGTCTCCTTATTGCTGCCGAGATTATCAAGTGCTTTCTGGTACAGGTCATGATGGACCTTTTCCACCTCGTTTGCAAAATTGAAACTGCGAAGTGCTCCCTTATTGCCTTCCTCTTCGGCCTCTTTGATCATCTGGGGATACATCTCCTTAAACTCAAAGGCCTCCCCATTGACAGCTGCCTCAAGGTTTTCTTTTGTGGTTTTGATTCCGTCCAACTGCTTCAGATGACTATGAGCATGAACGGTTTCCGCCTCTGCAGCAGCCCTGAATAGTTTAGCAACTTGCGGGAACCCGTCCTTCTCCGCCTGTTTTGCAAAGGCAAGGTACTTTCTGTTTGCCTGTGATTCACCAGCGAATGCCTCCTGAAGATATTTTTCTGATTTTGACATGGTATTCTCCTCCTGTTTTAATTCTGCTATCCTGACTGTGTTTGATTATTATTGCGTGACAGTAATTTCTTTTGTCGCTTCCCACTGGCCATGCAGATTGCATCTCTCGATTACCCTTAGAGTAGATGATGCGTGTTTGCTGTGTCTTTCGAGTGTCAGGGTGACTTCTGGTCTTGTAAATTTTGGTGTTAACTCAACCCTTGCAAAAAAGTTGTCTCTGAAATAAACATCAATCCACTGAATAAAATGCCCTTCTTCCATAGCGTGAGAAATTTCACCAACCTTTATTTTTACCTGAAAAGGTTCTCCGGCCTTAACTGTTCCGGGGCATTCAATAACAGGCATATGCTTTTTCTCCAGCTCTGTCAGATTTGCCGGATCTGCAGGCCTGTTAAGTCCGCAAAATAGTCCTTTTTCACTCATTTTATTTCCTCCTTTTAACCGATTTTTTCGAATGCTTTTTTTAATGCGCCGCACGTCGGGCATTTCCAGTCGTCAGGGAGCTGCTCAAATGGTATTCCCTCTTTAACATCATTATACAGCCATTTACACATTGCGCATCGCCATACAGTCCCGTCCTCCCTGTCCCCGGTTTTATCAAGAACTTCCCATCCCCTGTCTGCCCATTCACTCACAGCCGGCGGGATGAATCCGGTATAAATCTCCTTGTCCCGCGCATCGTCAACCCTGACAGTAATGGTTGTTTCGTTCTTTCTGACCGTATAGCCCCATGAGAAAATGTCCTGTGTGTCAGGCCCGGTCATCTTAGCCTCAAAATCAACATGCTGTCCTTTTTGTTTGACCCTTGACCAGGAATAACAGCATTGTGCCATGGAGGTGCAGCCGCACTTCCCCTTCAGGAGTTTTAGGCCGTCCACCATGAGCCCGCCGGGTATTTTTTGTATTGTTACTTCCAATGTTATCCTCCTTCGCATCTTTTACTACCGGAAAATGATTTCAATGTCCGGCAGCTTTTCTTTAATAGCGTCTTCTATACATTTATCCATGCAATCAATGCACTGCCCTCCGCAATAAATAACGGCCTTGTTCCCTGTAACTTCTCCCATTTCGGCAAATCCTTTATGGGCTTTTAAGAGAGGCTGTATGGAATTCAGTATTTCAGTAATCATTTCAGGCGCCTTGTCCATAGAATTCAATTCAACTGCCGGTCGATTTATTTAGATCTGCTAATTATTGGTTTTGTTTTTTTTAATCAAACAGCCGCAGGAGTTGCAGACAATATCAGTTTCATCGCTCCATATCTCGGCTTCTGTTCCGCATATAATGCACGTTATTTCCACTGGAACGGGTGTTGATTTAACCGAACACGCAGGTCTTTCCTCCAGATGTCTATCCTTCATGTGCCTTTCTCCATCCTTCTTCTTTCAGTCGTAACATCCGGTTGATGGCCCAGCTCTTCATCTGTTCGAAATATTTCTTCGGATTTACCTTTGCAAGCTCTGCAAGTTCCTCCCGCTCCTCGGCACTGTCAATATGGTCTCCGGGATAAACGCCTCTCCATGTAATATAGCCTTCATCAAAAAGCAGTTCTGGAGAGAGGTTTTCTTTTTCATTGTAAGGAAGTCTGCTGCTGTACAGCCCCGCAACATCCATATCGTACTGGATGACCCATCCGTTGTCTTTGATCATGGTCACCGGATTAACAGCAATCCCGTTGGAGCATTCCGGACAGTAAAGGGCCTCTATTGTTTCAGGCGGCATGAGTTCATTTTTGAAATTAAAGCTAGCATCGTGCTTTCCGCACCTGCAAATAACTGAATGGTCCATACACATAATTTAGTCCCTCCTTACTGCAATTATTTATGGTTACAGCTGCAGCAGCATTGCTCCTGCTTCTTCATCGTGTTGCTTTTGCCGCATTCCGGACATTTTTGAGGTTTGCATTTACCTTCCTTAACTGCACCACATTGCTCACATCTGAATTTAGTCATAGTTCGATCTCCTTTTTTTTATTGACATTGAATTAATTTTAACGGGATCTGCATTTACTGCAAATACCATAGAACTCAACATGATTCCCTGTTATCTCAAAGCCTTCTTTCAGCTCATCCGGAATGCTGAGTGATAATTCCGCCTCTATATCAATGATCTGTTTGCAGGTAATACATATCAGGTGATGATGAGGTTTAGTATCTGGGTCATATCTTCGTCTTTTCGGATCAATGGAAAGTTCGCTAATATGACCTCTATGCTTCAGGGTTTCGAGTGTTTTATATACAGTAGCTAAAGACATCATGGGATATTTTCTACTGACCGCCTCATGTATATTTTCAGCAGAAGGATGGTTTTTGTTGCCATCAATATATTCCAGAATTGCGAGTCGCTGCGGAGTCAGCTTAATGCCCGTGGCCCTGTATTTTTTAATGTTTACAATAATAGTCGATTTCACAAGATAAAGAATATCACAAGAGAATGATTATTGTCAAGTAAAAACTATTTACGGAATTAGATTGTAACATAATAAGTTAGTTGATGTTCAAATAATAAATATTATTTATACTTGACTAATATAATTTTAATACTACAATTGATCTTAGGAGGTAATAGTATGAATATAAAAAAAGCGTTATTATCAGCAGTTCTGGCATCGGCTTTCGGTATGGCCTGGGCACTTAATATCTCCGTGCGTCCTGCCCCAAACGGTATTGAGATTCCGCAAGGTTACAGGTCCTGGCAGATTATCGCACCTTCACACCGTACTGATAACAATACAATAAGAGTAGTCCTCGGAAACGATACAGCTATTCAGGCTGTCAGATACGGAAAGATCAATCCATGGCCTGACGGAAGCATTCTGGCTAAGATCGTATGGAAAGATACGACGCATAAGGAATGGCCGGATGCAACTATTCCCGGTGAATTTGTCCATGCTGAATTTATGATAAAGGATTCAGGCAAATATAAAGAGACAGGAGGGTGGGGCTTCGCCCGATGGCTGGGGGTGGACCAGAAGCCATTTGGAAAAGATGCGGAATTTGTACAGGAATGCTTCGGGTGCCATCAGCCGGTTAAAGATAATGATTACGTCTTTACTCATCCGGCAGTGTTGCCGTAATATGTCCTTCATGCCTTGAATAGATAACGAAGGTTAAAGGGCTGAAACAGACTAGAACCTATCTCTATCGCAAAATTAGGATATATCTTCGATGTTCATTATGTTGTCATCTATGAAAAAGATTTTCAAATATTAAAGTGCACACTCCTTTGTTTTGTCT
Source organism: Nitrospiraceae bacterium (assembly GCA_003599025.1). Lineage (GTDB taxonomy): Bacteria > Nitrospirota > Thermodesulfovibrionia > UBA6902 > UBA6902 > UBA6902. The sequence goes on from QZIL01000093.1 coordinate 21,478, forward strand.
GGAGGAAGCGAAGAGACCCATAACAGTCTCGCAGCTTCCGGAAGACACTTATTTATGCCCTTGCTTGAAAAATCGGCTTCCATATTTGCGCCAGGATCAATTTTCTCTGGTTGACCCATATCAAGCTATTACCCGTTTTTACTGTTTGGCCTTATGCCAGTCATCTATCCGCGCTCAAAAGCGCACGTTAACATTCGGCAACGGCCCCCTAATCATTCCAAGAGCCTCTACGGGCTAGACAACAGGCAGGGCGACCGTTACGGGTTTCTTGTAGTATGGTTTCCGATCAATCCATATTCGATAAATTATTTCCAAAAGTTTCCTTTCTACTGCCACACGTGCTACCTTCTTGCCTTTCTTTGATATCCTGTTGTAAAAATCTCTAAGCCACATATCGTTAATCGGCGCCCTCTGCGCAGCTTCAATCATTGCCCACCTTAGCCATTTGTTCCCCTGTTTCGTAATCTTACCCTGATATGTTCGGTTGCCGCTGGAGTAGGTAGAGGGAACAAGCCCCGCATAAGAACACAACTTGCCGTCGGATACAAATCTCTCGATCTTGTCTATCTCGTATCTGATTGTTACAGCAAGAATATCCCCTATTCCCGGCACACTACTGAGCAGTTTGCATATCTCATCCTGACGGCAAACGACACGTATCTGGCTCTCTGCCGCCTTGATCTTCGCTTCTGTTTCACCCAGAAGATCAAGATACTGATTCAGAATCATCGTATCAGAGCCCCTCAACATTACCGATCTCAAATATGCAAGCCCCTTTTTGCCAAATTTGTCGCTCAATGACGTAAAACTCTTGTCCTCTATGTGGTTCCTTGCCAGTACTGAATATATCATGTTCTTAATCCGTACCTTTATGGCCGTCAGTGATGATCGATAACGTAATAAATTCTTCTTGTCTCTGGTTTCCACCGATGGAGCATAAGCCTCCGGGATAAGATCGGCCCTCAGCAAATGAGCCAACGTCTCTGAATCTATCGAGTCCGTCTTTATTCTCGCTTCCGCTATAAGCCTGGTTTTTAATGGATGTGCCATTATCAACTCCTCTATAAGATCATCAACCTCATCATAAAAATATTCCCATCCATAACACGCTTCCATTACCGCTTTTGTCTCTGTCTTCTCCACTTTACTGAAATAATGCCTTATTGAGTCGCGGTCCGTTGAAACTCTTTCTTTGCTGATCACCTTGCCTCTTTCGTCCATCGTTGTCGCTACAAAGTATTGCTTGTGATAATCAATTCCGATATACTTCATTTGTGCACCTCCTTTTAAACTTAGGGGTTAGTTTAATACTATCGCCCTGTCAAAAACTTAGGGGTTAGCTTTTGCTATCACCCTCTTTAGGAGGTGCACACCTTTTTCATGTTATCATCCCCGTCCCGATGTATCGGGAGGAATCCAGTCTTTTTATCATTATGGTTCCCCGTTTTCACTGGTACGGCATCTGGATGCCTGCTTACTATGACAATCAATGGCATTTCGATTATGAGATAAGGTCTAAGCAGTTTTTAACGGCCAGAGTTTATTTTCAATAGCTTTCATCAAGCGGTGAAATGTTTCCGGTCTTAACGCCGATATTGAAACTGCATTGAATCTGTGGCAGATTGCCTCAGCTTCTTCCCTGTCAATGAGGTCTTCTTTATTAAATGCGAGTAAAACAGGTTTTCCGGAGAGTTCAAGATCAGCAAGTATTTTTTCGACTGACTGGATCTGCTGCTCGAACCTCGGATTTGATATGTCCACAACGTGCAGAAGAAGATCAGCGTCCTCAAGTTCTTCAAGGGTCGCCCTGAAGGCGGCCAGAAGGTCTTTGGGAAGGTCACGTATAAATCCGACTGTATCGGTAATGATGACGTCCCGTTCCTTCGGGAAGCGCAATCTCTTGCTTGCGGTATCGAGGGTGGCGAACATCTTGTCTTCTACAAAGGTGCTGCTTTTAGTCATATTGTTGAGAAGGGTGGATTTGCCGGCATTTGTATAACCGATGATCGAGATTATCGGTACTCCCTGTGCGACCCGGCGCGCCTTTCTCTGCTGACGCGCCAGACTCAGGGACTTCAGCTCTTTTTCGAGAAGGGTTATTCTTTCTCTCACTCTTCTCCTGTCTACTTCAAGCTTCATTTCCCCCGGCCCCCTGCCGCCTATGCCTCCCATAAGCTTAGACATGGCGGTCCCTTTGCCGGTCAGTCTCGGGAGCCTGTAGCGCAGCTGAGCGAGTTCAACCTGGACCTTGCCGTCTTTGCTGTGGGCACGTCTGGCAAATATATCAAGTATAAGCTGTGAGCGGTCAATGACCTTTAATTCGGTCAGATCACTGATGTCTTTTGTCTGGGATGCATTCAGGTCCTGATCAAAGATTAGAAGGGTTGCGCCTTTGTTCATGGCATTAATAACAAGCTCCTGAATTTTACCTTTTCCGAGAAGATACTTAGGATTGATCACTTTTACTTTCTGAAGGACGGTGTCGACAACAACTACATTGCTCGCCTTTGCCAGTTCCTTCAACTCCTCCATGGAATCTTCCTGATCATAACGTGGAGCAGTAGAAACACTGACAAGAACAGCGCGTTCCCGTTTATCTTTAATGTCAAACCCTGCTCTCCGGGATTCCATCCCATCCTCAATTGAAGAAATAAAGACATCAAAGTCCTCAAAAGCCCTGTCCATACCGTGAAAGGGCACGGGCCCGAGCACTTCATAAGGCTTGGTCCGTTCAGGTGAAAGGTGGGCGAGTGTAACAGTGTCCGGCAGGCCGTCTCTCATGCCGAGGATTATCAGGGCATCCAGTCTCAACAGTGACAGGTCGGTTATATCGTCCTGGTTGATCTTTTCATTATTGAGGTGGGTGTGCACAAGCCTCAGACCTCGAAGGACCTTTCTGCCAAGCGGAAAATTGTCAAGTTCAGGGATGAATATCCCTTTAGCATCGCCCACAATCACATGGCTGATATTGCCGCTTCTGTGCACCATGACCCCTACCTGACGGCCAATTGAGTTCGAGCATTCAGCCATAAGCATAGCAAGGTCAGCTGTAAGCGATCTGTTTTTTGGCAGCCTTCGTCTGTAAATGCGTTCCAGCAGCCTGATATCACTTTTTTTCAGGCCGGATGTATTGCCGTATACTGATGGAATGGTTTGCTCCTTTAATAAAGTAGATAGCAGCTTGCAGTTAGCAGTTAGGGAAGCTGTGTGCCTCAATGATACTCAACTACTGACTGCCAACTTCTGACTACAGTTTTTTTTAGTGTGCTTCACCCCAGTTCTTTCCAATTCCCATATCAACCTTGAGCGGGACAAGGAGACGTATTGCGTTCTCCATCTCATCTTTCACTAACTTCATGACCGCATCTTTTTCCCCTTCAGGGACTTCAAAGAGCAGTTCATCATGAACCTGAAGGAGCATCCGGGTCCTTAACCCTTCCTTCCCGAGTCTCCTCCAGATATTAATCATCGATACTTTGATTATATCAGCTGCCGAGCCCTGAACCGGGGAGTTGATTGCGAGCCTTTCGCCGAGCTGCCGGATGTTCCTGTTTGAGCTCTTCAGTTCAGGGATTGCGCGTTTTCTGTTGAACAGGGTTGTTACATAACCTGTTTCTGAGGCATCTTTAATAAGCTTGTCCATATAATTTTTTATGCCGCTATGTCGCGCAAAATAAGTGTCGATATAATAGCGGGCCTCGTCAGCCGGAATACCAAGCTGCTGGCTCAATCCGTACGGGCTTATCCCGTACACGATCCCGAAGTTCACGGTCTTTGCGCTGCGCCTCATCTCTGTGGTAACCGACTCAGGCTTTACCCCGAAAAGTTCGCAGGCCGTCCTTGTATGTATATCTCCATCATGGTTAAATACCTCAATAAATCCCTCGTCCTGACTCAGGTGTGAGAGGACGCGAAGCTCGATCTGGGAATAATCCGATGAAAGAAGCAGATGTCCTTCCTCAGCGATAAACGCTTCGCGGATCTTCTTTCCCCATTCGCCTCTGATGGGGATGTTCTGCAAGTTCGGGTCGGAGCTGCTGAGCCTTCCGGTTGCTGTTATCGTCTGATTAAATGACGTATGTATCCTTCCGGTTTTATTGTTGACGAGCCTTGGCAGTGCGTCGACGTATGTGCTTTTCAGTTTCGCCAGCCCCCTGTACTCTATGATCTCCCTGGGCAGTTCGTGTACATTGGCAAGCTGTTCGAGCACGTCGATGTTGGTAGAGTATCCTGTCTTTGTCTTCTTTGTGGGTCTCAGGCCGAGTTTTTCAAACAGGATCTCCTGGAGCTGTTTGGGTGAATTGATATTGAATTCCTCTCCGGCTATAAAATATATCCTCTGCTCTATGCTCGAAAGTTCCTTCTCCAGTTTATTTGAAAAGGTATCCATTAAGGGCAGGTCGATCTTTACCCCTGCCATTTCCATCTCTGCAAGCACCTCGATCAGTGGCATCTCAAGGCTCTGAAAAAGATCGGTGAGACCTTCATTTTCCATTAGAGGCAGAAAGCGGTTTTTTAATTTCAGGGTGACCGCTGCGTCTTCTCCGGAATATGAGGAAGCATCTTCAACCGGGACCTCGCTGAAGTCCTTAACGCCTTTTCCGGCAACTTCGCTGTATGAAAGCTTTTTGATCCCGAGATGTTCCATGGCTGCATCGGTCAGGTTATGGTTGGATTTATTGGGGTTTAACAGGTACGAAGCGAGCATGGTGTCAAAGGCTATGCCTCTTACATGCAGCCCTTCATTTTTCAGTACGATTACATCATACTTGATATTGTGGCCGGTCTTTTTGATCTTCTCATCTTCAAGGATCTCTTTTATCCGGTCAATTACAAAGGCCTTGGGCAACTGGACGGGTACTCCAAGGTATGAGTGTCCGACAGGGATGTAATAAGCCCTGGCCGGGTCTGCTGAAAGAGAAATACCTACAAGGTCCGCATTCATTGGTGAGGGGGACGTTGTTTCGGTATCAATAGTAATCTCGTTTTTAACATCTGCAAGGGCCTCTTCAAGCGTCTTCCGGTCGAAGACAGTGATAAATTCGGTTGTTTCAGCAGCCGTGGAAGCCTGAGCAGGGACGAGCTTTATCAGGCTGCTGAACCCGTATTTTCTGAAGTGCTCAAGCAGCTTCGGCCATTCAGGTTCTTTTAAGGCGAGGTTACTGACCGGGACATCAACCGGTACCTCCGGATGTACCGTGGCCAATTCCTTACTGAGCCTGATATTGTCGATGTTTTCGGACACGGCATTACGGGCCTTGGCATTTTTTATCCTGTCCCGGTTTACGATGAGGTTGTCAAGGGTCTCAAATTCCTTTAAGAGCTTTACGGCTGTTTTTTCTCCGATACCGCGCGCCCCCGGGATATTATCTGATGAGTCTCCCATGAGCGCGATGATTTCCGGGAATTGGGAAGGCCCGACCCCGAACCGCTCGATGACGTCCTTCTCGTCTGTTATTTTTTCCTTCATCGTGTCATACAGCTTTATCTTTGGACTCACTACCTGGCACATGTCTTTGTCGCCTGTGACAATGTATACCTCAAGCCCTTCTCCTTCAGCTTCTCTCGCAATATGGGCAAGTATATCGTCGGCCTCATAACCTGTCAGCTCAATGGTCTGAATTCTGAATGCGTCTATTATTTCCTTGATAAGGGGCACCTGCGGTTTCAGTTCATCCGGCATCCCGGGACGGTTGGCCTTATATTCCTTGAATGCCTCATGTCTGTGAGTGGGAGAGGGAGTATCAAAAACAACCGCAAAATAGTCCGGCTTTTTCTCTTTTAAAATCTTCAGGATCATGTTGGTAAAACCAAAGATCGCATTAGTAGGTGTCCCGTCGGATGAAGTGAGACCTCTTATTGCATAGAAGGCGCGATATAAATACGAGTTTCCGTCTATAAGATACAGTGTTGGCATAGGCTATTATACACTAAGAGACTACATGAGCCGTCTTAAAGACAGGTGTTAAATGGAGATGTTATAGCGGTGTTAAATTAACGGCCATATTTAGCGCACATATCTTCCAGAAAAAGCTGAAGTTCGTCCGGTTGTAACAGTTCCTGAGGCAGTGTTGCTCCGAGGATAATGGCTTTGTCGATTTTTTTCAGGAGATTTATGACGCTATAGCTGATTATCTGGTCCGGGAGGGAGGCCGGTACATTTTTTATCAGCATATGCTCTGTGGACCAGCTGTCTTTCGGCGGGATCACTGCTGCACATTCATTGCCTCGAAGTGTTTCTGGCGTTGCTCCATGCTCCAGTGCAAGGGCCCTGACGTCGAGATTTACAAGCTGCAGCCCTCGTATGGCAGGGTTTGACATTGGACGGTGCCGCCCCTTTGTGATAGGGAGAAAACGGTCTATGTTTATTCCCGAACAGTAAAGATAGGAACTGCCACCGCTGGTGATGGGCTTTAATATGAAATATAGAAAATCATTTATATATTCACATGGTCTACTGTCACTCATGGGCGGCTGTTCTGACGCAAGTCTGTCTGGATGAGACTTATCATCTTTTGCACGATATCAGTCTGTTGATGCCCTATGCTAAGATGAATGAGTGTGCTTCTCTTTTTCTTTAGTGTATGCGTCCTTGCCGGCTTCGATGGCAGAGGAGATCAATGATTTCTTCTCTGATATAAATTCCTTGCCGTGCTCAACAGCAGATGATAGTTTTTCCTTTGCATGTTCTGTATATTCTGAAGCCTTCTTTCTCGATTCGTCACTAAATTCCCTTATTCTTTCTCTGGTTTCGCGTCCTGAGCGTGGAGCGGTAAGCAAAGCTATACCTGCACCTACGAGACCGCCTAAAACAAATGCAAGAACGACATGGCCTGAAGCTGAACATCCTCTTTCGTCACTCATTTTTCAATCTCCTTTTTTGTAATGCCCTGGGTTAAGACACTCAGAGCGGTTTTTATGCCTGCACCAAAACTGCTTATCGTCCCTGATATAAATCTGCTTGTCTGCTTTAACAGAATATTTATTTCATCAATGATAATCCCTGTTTCTCCTACTGCATTAGTAAGGTTTCGGACACTGCTGATTGATTCATCCAGCTTTTCTGCAACCTGATTTGTCTTCTCAACTGTTTCCTGAAGTTGTATTAAAAGCGGATTCAGCGTTGAATGAGTGTTCTTCAGGAAGTCTTCAGCAACCTTTGCAGTTCTCTTTATCTGCAGAATAGTGGGAATCAAAAATGCTACTAATATTATAAATGCCCCGGCAATAATCCCCCAGAAAAACTGAGTGTCCATAATTGCTCCTTTATAAAAAATATATCATTAAATAAGGTGGTTTGCAAACAAACAATATGATACATGATTAAGGAGCAGCATGCAATTAATATTATTGAATTGAGTATTATTAAATTACTGAATAAAGAAATTGGCAGTATAATCTATTAAAATCAAATAGATGAAGAAATGTGCGCTCATAAGGTCATTAAAGACTATTTTCCATCAGAGGCTACCATACCCTGCATAAAAGCCCTTTTAAATAGCTACCTTCCGGGAAGTTCAGAGATGTAGGGTGGTCGGTGGCCTGGTGAAGCCATCGGATGATTTGTGACTCACGGCCTGCATCCAGAGCGGCATCAGCAACAATTTTTTGAAAAAGATCTTTATCCACAAGCCCGGAACATGAAAATGTAAACAGGATGCCTCCTGGTCTGAGCAGTTTAATTGCAAGTAAATTTATATCTTTGTATCCACGACATGCACGCATCAACTGGCCCCTTGAAGCAGCAAATTTGGGGGGATCCAGAATGATGGAGTCAAACCTCCGGTTAGAATCTCGATACTGTCGCATTACAGTGAATACATCACCCTCCATGTTTATAACCTTTGCATCATCAAGACCATTCAGGATGATGTTCTGAAGGCCAATCTTCAGAGCGTCCGCTGATGAATCGATATTTGTTATACCGGCTGAGCCTCCCTTTAATGCGGCCACAGCAAAGCCACCTGTATAAGAGAAGCAGTTCAATATCTCAGAGTTACCAGCATATTCAGTTACAATGGTACGGTTGTCCCTCTGGTCCAGATAAAACCCTGTCTTGTGTCCATATCTGATGTCGACCAGGAAACGGTTTAGTCCCTCCCGGATTTCAACAAGTTCGGGTGGTTCCTGGCCGCAGAGTAATCCTGTATGTTCCGGAAGCCCTTCTTTCTCACGGGCATTGACATCGGAACGTTCATATATTCCCTTATTAGGTATCAATGCTGATAATTGTCCTACGATGGTCTGTTTCCAGTATTCAGCACCTGCAGACAGGAACTGACAGACGAGAAAATCACTATATTGGTCTACAATAAGACCAGGCAAGAAGTCTGATTCACTGTTTACCAGGCGACATGCATTTGTGGCATATTTTTCCAGAAGATGTAATCTGGATTTTACAGCCCGCTGAAGGCGGGAACGGAACAGGGAAGGGGAGACTTCTTCATCTCTGTCAAAAGTCCAGATCCGGACCGTAATCTGTGAATGTGGAGAAAAAGCACCGCTACCGCACCATTTACCATCTGAGGCAACTATGTCGACGGTTTCTCCTGGCTGAGGTGAACCATGAATTTTTGCAATGGCCCCTGAAAATACCCACGGATGCCGGCGAAGCAGCGATTTTTCACGTTGGGGTTTGAGGACAACTGATATCATATGTTTTCGAGTCAATATTTTATTTGTTTCACTATAGTTCGATCCAGGGTATATGCCTGCCCTTATGATGTTTCTTGCCTGAATTTAAGAGAACATGACATGCAACTTATCTAAATAAAAAGTTGCGGGTGAATTTGAGAACACTAATCTTAATATTAAGATAAAAGCTAAAAAGAATTTTAAGTATATCAAAAATGAAAATTATTTTATGCCTTTATTTATTTATTGAGTTATGCATAATAGTTGCAGCCTTTTCTAATAAAAAATGTTTCAGGAGACAGACCGTAATAACGTGTTTATAAGAAAAGAAATTTATGTAATTTATATTATTATGTTGGGCATATTAAATCTTTTCGGATGTGGCATCGAAAAAGATGGTGGCAGTTCAGCGTCTTCCACCGGAACCGAGGGCGGGTCTGTAACTCTTTCATGGCAAGCCCCGGCAACTGATGAAAATGGATCAGCTTTGAATAATTTAGCCGGATATAAAATATATTACGGGATGTCTTCCAACAATTATACTCGCTCAATAGATGTTGGTAGTTCTACGAGTATTGTCATTAGTAACCTGTCTCAAGGGAAATGGTGCTTTGCTGTCACTGCTTATAATGCATCAGGTTTTGAAAGTAAATATTCTAATGAGATGTGTAAAACCATATAATTAAATTCTCTCTAAGTCGACATTTATATATATCATCAAAGTCATCTTCTTAATTCCACATTGAAGATATATGTTCCTCTATGTCTTCTCATCTTAAATTTACTGAAAAACGTTCTGTAGAAATAATGTTGATGGACAATAAGGAATTATATCCAGATAAATCCGGGAATAGTATGCCGTAATTCTATTGGTAGTTTAAAGAGGGATATTATCACAGCAATAAGCCGTAACCTGTTTTGTGTTTTTTATTGCACATTTCAAGAGGTGAATCTGTTGGAAATGTACTAAATGTAATTTGAGTGACCTGAATCACATCTTTGATTCTTGATTCCTTTTACCATAAGATCGTGAGGACAAGAAAAAAAGACAGCATTTTTAAGAGGCCCTTTTTAATAACGATCCTTCTTTTTTTAACACTTTGGGGATGCGGCAGCGGAGGTGGTGGCAGCAGAAGCGGTGCCAGTGAATTTGTAGGGAGTGGGAGTAGCGGAAGCGGGGGGAGTGAATTTGGAGATAATGGGAGTGGCGGCAACAGTCAAGACGGAGATGCTGAAGGAAGCGACCCTGGTACCGGCCCGACCCCGGACAATTCTGTAACGCTTGTGTGGGATAACCCTGATGGAAACAGCGACGGCTCTGACTTAAATGATTTGGCTGGATATAAAATTTATTATGGTACATCTTCAGGAAACTATACACAATCGATAGATGTTGGAAATATAACTAGTGCTGCGATCAGCAATTTGTCCTCAGGGACCTGGTGTTTTGCTACAACTGCCTATGACACATCCGGGAATGAAAGCGATTATTCAAATGAAGCATGTAAAACAATATAAGAAATTAAATCAGCGCTGATGTTATCTTCTGTCTTTTAATAACTGCTTTTTCTATCTTCGTGATATTCCTTTTCTTCGTTTACACTCCATAAGTCATGATTGGCACCGTGAATGTTTTCGACTGCCAGCATGGCAGTTAACATGGAGTGGTCCTGATTATTATATCTGTGTAATCCATTTCGACCTGCGAGTTGAAGGTTTTTGATCCCTTTTAAATATTGCTGAATAATATTAAGCATTTCCCTGTACTTTGAATCATAAGCCGGGTATGCCTTTGGCATACGCACAACGCTTCCGTCTTCTACGTAAGACGACTTGACGAGCCCTATTGCTTCCAGCTCTTTTTTACCAAGCTCTATTAAAGCCTCGTCCGTCATATTCCAGAGATCATCTCCTTCGAAACAGAAGTACTCAAGTCCAAGGCAAGATTTATTCTGGTCAGCTACCATATCAGGACTCCAGTTCTTAAAGTTCTGGACTCTACCGAGCCTGACGAGAGGATCATGAATGTATATCCAGTTGTCAGGGAACAGATCGGGATGGTTAACAATCAATGCAACTGTAAGAAAGTCTCTATAATTGAGATTGTTTGCAGCTTCAAGTACTTCGCCGGGAACAGTGGGCTGTAATTTCTGTATCAGCTCCCGGATAGGCATAGTGCTTATGAACTCCTTGCCATGAAACAGTGTTTTTTGTCCATTTGCCCGGACTTCTATTGCATCTACTCTATTCTTTTTACTGTCCCATACAATACTCTCGACTTCACTGCCGAGATGGACATTAGAGCCATTTTTCTGAATTATATTTGATACTGTTTGCCACATCATGCCAGGTCCCAGTTTAGGATAATCAAAAGAATTGATCAGTGTCTTGGCAATATGCCCGTTGTTTTTTTTATGTGGTTTTATAAGAGCATTTTTTAAGGCACTTTTCAGCGATAGCCCCTTTATACGCTGAGCTGCCCATTCAGCCCTTATTTCATTGCATGGTAAGCCCCAGACTTTTTCTGTATAAGATTTGAAAAAAATATTGTACAGACGTTTCCCAAATCGATTTGTTACCCACTGCTCGAATGTCTCCTCGTTTTTATAGGGGAAGATGTGAGCATGTATATAACTTAATACGATCATAGAGCTGTTCCAGATACCAAGCCCTGATAATGCATTAAATAAGCGAATAGGATAATAAAAAAATTTCTTGTTGTAGTATATCCTTGACAATCTATTGCGATGAAGAAAGTCTTCCTGAAGCACTTCCTGCCACATATGCTTTGCATCATCTATTTTAGTGAAAAAACGATGGCCTCCAATATCAAACAGATAATTTTTGTAATTAACAGTTTTTGCTATTCCACCGACAAGATAGTCTTTTTCCAGGACAATGGATTTCCTGCCCAGCTTGCATAATTGATATGCTGCAGTGAGTCCTGCCGGGCCGGCGCCAATTATAATGACTTCACCGTTTTGGTCTTTAGAATAAGTATTCATGCTATATACTGGATATTAGAAAAAGTAGACTGAGACATACGAGTAACTGCACATGATACCTTATCATCCTAACTTAATAATATCATTGATATTTAATTGAACTGGTTATATCTTATACGAATAAAAAAAATTCAGCAGAAATTGGTGAGTTTATCAGATCGAATGATGATGGTTTATTGCTAATGACTGCCGATCATATCCCTGCTTATATTTTCTTTAATTTATTATTAACATTGCTTAAAATATTTTTTAATGACTCAGCCTGCTCAGCCAGAGACCTGTCGCTTACAGCATCATGATTGTCAGGTGTATTTTCTTCACTTGAGGTGGTCTTTTTTTCGAGGGAGGTCACTCGTTCTGAAAGAGCATTTAACTGATTGTCCGAATCAATGTTTTTAATCTCTGATACTTCAGATTCTAACTGTGTGAATCTTTCTGATAAAGCAGTAAGTTCTACGATACTCTTCTTGACAGTTTCCTCAAGTTCGATGATCCTGATTGCGATATCTCCAGTCAATGCCCTGTACTCATGCTCTCCATCTTTACTTTTTTCTGCGGACAGATTGTCCTCAGAAATATGTGAATAAATACGTGATTCAAGATCTTTTATTACTTCCCTGACAATATCAGTGCTGACCTCTTTTTTCCCTTCGACAAAGGTGGCCAGCAGCGCAAAATCGCATAATATATTGATAAGTCGCGGGATGCCTCTGCTGAACCTGTAAATCAGTTCTGACATGTCACCCTGAAACCTGATGACACTTGTGTTGCCTGCGATAGTAAGACGATGAGTGATATATTTAATAGTTTCGTCGATTGTCAGTGGACTGATATGGTAGTTAATATTAATACGCTGACGTAACTGCATCATTTCCTGGAGCATAAGCGTCTTATTCAACTCGGGCTGCCCTACCAGTATTATTTGAAGCAGCTTCGCCCTGTCTGTTTCAAGATTTGAAAGTAACCTTATCTCTTCCAATAAGTTTGGGGAAAGATTTTGTGCTTCATCAATGAGTAAAATCGGCTGTGTCTTCTTGGCATACTGATCTATAAGAAAGTCATTTAACTCGCTCAATAATTTGGTTTTACTTTTTCCTTCAACATCCAGACCGAAGTCTTCATTTATCATGGATATGAGCTGTTGAGAAGATACCTTGGTATTGTTAATTCTGGAAAGTTTGACTGAACTGCTGAGATTCTTTATGAAATTCCGGATTATTGTGGTCTTGCCTGAACCTATCTCCCCTGTGATAAGAATAAATCCGACTTTCTCTTTTATTCCATACTCAAGATAGGTGATTGCTTTCTTGTGCGTGCTGCTCTGGAAAAGAAAATCGGGATTAGGTAATAATTCAAATGGCTTACACCTGAATGAAAAATGTTGTTCGTACATATTAACAACCTGGAAAACTGCCTTTGAAGGCAGTGAAATAGTCTTAATAAAATTTATCTGTTATTGTGTTACAGTCGTTACCGTTGTTGCCTCAGGTCAGGCACGAAATAATGTGCCTGTCCAGATTTGTATGGTCCTGTGTTCTATGCCATACATATAAGCATATTCTATTTGGTATCTATAATAATAGCCGGTACTGAACTCCGTCAAGACTTCTCGCATATTCAATAAGTAAGCCTTTTACGGTGTCTTGTCATAATAGGTGCGGTGGTGAGCATACTAAATCCGGGAAGCTGGTATATCCACGCAGGGAAGATAAGAAATAAACGTATCCTGGTTATTCTCATAAAGGTGTGATTCCTGCATCAGATAAATTATATTGCCCCATTAAAACAGACAGGTATAAGCAGGCAATAATTTCAACCGGTGATGGGATTTGATTATAAACCTTTAGTCAGTTCTTCGTATAATTCAGGATATTCCTGCATTATTTCCTGTTCTACTTGTCCGAGATCCGCCATGTAAGGAGTTCTGATACCATGATAATCAACGGGATCACCTATTTCCTTAAATATAAAACCGAATTTGTTTAATAAAATAACGACCCCTTTTGTCATTACTGCATACCAGTGAGTTATCTTCCTTCGCCTGCTTTCCTGGTACATGGCTTTATATAAACTGATCACCACTTCGTGTCTCTTCCTTCTCTCGCTGTATGTTTCAATGGACCGCCTGGATCCTTTATGTTTATACTTATCATCGGCTCTTCTGATATAGGACCGGTTATTTGAATAGTTTGATGAAAAATTGAAGCTGCCGATACTCCGTCTTTCCTCATCAGGGCCATATATGTATTTATCTTCAGCTCTCCTTCTGTAATCTCTGTGGATTACCAGCCTCGAAACTTCCGCAATTGAGTCCCTTGGTATTTCATCCTTATTGATAGTCAATTCGCAGTATTTTTCAGTCGGGAACCCCTCTGGAGAATTAAGTATTAAACTTACTGCCCCCACTATCTTCTGTGTATCATCCTTTACTGCAAAGTGTAACGCATTGCTGTCAAAGACATCTGATACTATTTCATCAGGATGGTTCTCAGGTTTTTCAAAACACCACTCATAGCAGTATATTTTATAACGCAATTTGTAAATGTCTTTCAGGTCTTTTTCATCTGAAATATGTTTAATTCTTAATGACATTTAATTTTCTTTTATGAACTTATCTGTTTTAGAGTACAAGGCTGTTTGATGTAAATGACTCATATTGTTTTAAAGTAGCAAGAATTAATTTGTATCTGAAGACTAATACTGTAACATGGATTGCTGCATCGTATCAAAGCAGAATGTCTGCAAAATCATATTTGTGTGACATGGCAAAATTGGCACACCTGGTTACAGTGTCATCTGTTATATTTATATATTTCGGAAACAAAGCCTGAAAACTTTAAGCATACTTGCAAGCAGGTTTATATGTTATTTAATTTCTTTTAATATTGAAATGTTATGCCAAAATATATAAAACATGCTTTATGTACTCTGCCAATATAAAAAATGCACATGTGATTTGGAACAGATTTTGCATTGATAGCAATAAAGTGCTGGTTGTATGGTCATAAGCTTTAAGTGCTTGACAAAAAGATAGTCATAATTTATAAATATATGTCATCGGGGACATGGGAAATATAATTTGGGCACACAGTTAAGTGACGTCCTCTCTTTAATTTCCTGACAAATCAGTACAAAGCAAAATTTTGCAGATTTACCTATAGGTAGCGCGAGTGATATTTAGGAATCAGGCACACTAATACCTGCCTGTTTTCTGAGGGATCTTTGCGGCAACAGCGCTATGGCTTCTTAACATCAAGAAAAAATAATTTAAAGGAGAGTAATAACATGAAGACAATTTTAATCGTTTTTATTGTAGTGGTTAATATATGTACCTGTATACCGGTAGTCAATGCAGCGTTATATGACAGGGGGGGAGGCCTCATATATGATAGTGTCCTGAATATTACCTGGCTGCAGAACGCAAATTATTCAGGAGGTACTATGACATGGGATAATGCAGTCGACTGGGCTGACAATCTTGTTTTTCAGAATTATAATGACTGGCGGTTGCCGTACTCGGATGTTTTTTGCTCAGGTAATAATTGCAGAGAAAGTGAGATGGGCCATCTTTTTTATAATGAGAGTATTACATCAACAAATCCGGGCGGGTTTACAGATGTAAAACCTTCCATGTACTGGTCCAGCACTGAAGATGCTGGGAATTCTTCAAATGCCTGGCGGTTCAGTTTTAAGTATGGGACACAGGATGTCAGTCTCAAGACATCAACCCGCTATGCGTGGGCGGTGCGTGATGGCGATTCCAATTCTCCTGTGGCTCCGGAACCTGTAAGCTCAATACTGTTTATTGCAGGAGGTGTGACTATGGCTGTCAGATCTCTTAAAAAACAGAGCAAGTAGGATCAGTTTGCAAAACTCCTGAAATTATTCCCTGCAATCTGACCAAAGGGAACACTCTTAATGTCCCCTTCTGTTACAGGAGGGGACATGACTATAAGATTATCCATAGAGAAGGAGTATATGTTGATTTAAAGGTATCTGAAAAGTAACGCCAAGTGATGTTGTCTTTCCGGGTTTCAGCCGTGCACTGTAAATATCAGCTGAATCTCTGAAGATTAATATGAATATATATTGAATTAGCTTGCTTGACTATTAACTTACTCTTGTGTCAATCTTTCTTTATAACTGTAAAGGAGCATAAGTCCGTCAACGTACACTTATCAATTTAAGGAATTCGCTTCCAGCGTGAATAGCGGAAGGCCCCTGTTCATAGACGACAATTTAATCCCGAGAAGATTTCAGGGTAATTAATAATACTAAGGGTTTGTTTTATTCCACTTTCGATAGTATCCTCAGGGTTTTCCTTTTTGATTTTCAGTCGATACGTTTTTAGTTGACTTTCCCTTGTCGATTGAAATCCCGCTTTGAGAGTGGATTGCCGGGCTGTATGTAAATTGACTTGCAACTCAGGACAATATAAAGGAGGTTTGATTATGAAATCAGCCGAAAGCGGCAATACAGTAAGGGTGCATTATACCGGTACATTGAATGACGGGGATGTCTTTGATTCGTCTGTAGACCGTGACCCGCTTGAATTCAGAATAGGTGACGGACAGATGATCCCCGGGTTTGAAAAGGCTGTTACAGGGATGAATGTTGGAGACACCAAGACAGTGAAAATCCCCGCAAGTGAAGCCTATGGGGCACGCAGGGAGGATCTTGTTGTTAAGTTGACCAGGAGTCATTTCCCCGATAATATCGTACCGGTGACCGGACTTCAGCTAAGTCTTAAAAGCCCCGAAGGTCAGATCATTAATGCGATTATAACGTCAGTGGAAGAAGAGAATGTATTCCTGGATGCCAACCATCCGCTTGCAGGAAAAGATCTAACCTTTGAGATTGAACTTATGGAAATATTTTAAGCTTTTATTGTAAAGAGATACTGCTTACAGATCAGTTGTTGCCTGGCATTTTTTTGTAGGGCTACAAACCCAGGTATTCCTTCAGCGCTTCTTTCCAGGGTCTGGCTTCGCTGATCCCTTCAAGTCTCAGCATGGTGTTATTGAGAACAGAAAAGGCCGGTCTTCTGGCAGGGAGATTAAATATGTCTGAAGTTGTTTTTCTGATTTCAGAACTGCTTGATCGCAGCCTCGCTATTTCAACTGCGAAATCGTACCATGAACAATATGAAGAATTGGTTATATGATATGTACCGTATCCCCTGCCAATAAGCTCCTTCAGTTTTATCGCAAGATCAAGGGTATAAGTTGGTGATCCTACCTGATCTGTCACAACGTCTATTTCATTTCTTTCCATAAGCAGTCTGCTGATCGTATCAACAAAGTTTTTCCCTTTTTTACCGTAGAGCCAGGAAGTCCGTACAATATAAAACCTGTTTGTAAGAGATGTTACGTATCTTTCTCCGAGCAGTTTAGAGAGCCCGTAATGACTTATCGGGTTAGGTATGTCCCATTCATTATAGGGTTCATTCTTTGTACCGTCAAATACATAGTCAGAACTGATATAGATTATCGGGCAGCCGGTCTCCTCACATGCCATGGTTACGTTTCTTGTCCCGATACCATTAACAAGATATGCTGTGTCAGGGTCCTTTTCACTTCCATCAACGTTTGTATAAGCTGCCGCATGAATTACGTAGTCAGGTTTGACATCTCTTATAGCTGCAACTGATGCATCAAGGTTGGTGATATCAAAATCCTTTAAAGTAAATGCAGTCATTTTGACATCTGAAAAAACACGGCATAAGTCACTGCCGAGCATCCCGTCTGATCCGGTCAAAGCGATTTTCAAGTCTTCAGCCTTTCCCCGTACTGGGTGTTATAGTATGTCATATAATCACCGGATAGAATTCTTTGCCACCACTGTTTGTTAGATATGTACCATTCAATTGTTTTTTCGATCCCGTCCTCAAAATTAATATCCGGTTTCCAACCGATTTCCTGCTCGATCCTGGAAGGATCGATTGCATATCTCCGGTCATGACCTTTCCGGTCCCTGACATAGGAGATGAGATTCGTCAGTACCTTTTCTTCAACGTGGAATTTTTCAGCAACTATACTCAATATCAGATTCACAATCTCAATATTTTGCCGCTCGTTTCTGGAACCGATATTGTATATTCCACCGGTTGTCCCGTTATGGAAGACCGCATCAACAGCCCTGCAATGGTCGGTTACGTGGATCCAATCTCTGACGTTCATTCCATCCCCGTATACAGGGATCGGATTTCTGTTTAACGCATTTATAATAACGAGTGGAATAAGCTTCTCAGGAAACTGATAGGGTCCGTAATTATTTGAACACCTGGTGATCATTGCCTTAAGATTGTGGGTTTCAACATAGGACCTTACCAGGAGGTCTGATGAGGCCTTACTTGCTGCGTAAGGGCTGTTGGGTAATAACGGGGAGGCCTCATTAAATGCCCCCTCTGTGGTGGAGCCGTATACCTCATCAGTTGATACATGCAAGAATGTGCACCCTCTCTGTCTGGCAATTTCAAGAAGGCTGCATGTGCCCATGACATTTGTCTGTAAAAAAGGCTGAGCATCGAGGATACTTCTGTCCACATGACTCTCTGCGGCAAAATTAATAATTGCATCGAATTCTGTTTCCCGCAGAAGCTCTCCGTCGCAGATATCTCCTTTAATAAATGTGTATCTGTCGGATGTTTCAATATCCTTAAGATTTTCAAGGTTGCCGGCATAGGTAAGCTTGTCGAGATTAATAATGTGGTAATCAGGATATGTAGAGAGGATATGTCTGATGTAATTTGATGCTATGAAGCCTGCACCGCCTGTAACTAACAGTTTCATTCTTAATCCCCTATCCTGAATGGAGATTCGGGATCATCTTCATACCTTATTTCATCTATATCTTCAGTTTTCCCCCACCCCCCATAAAGCTTGTCAGGCAGATTTATTACAAGACCCTGCACGCTGCCAATATTTCTGTACGCATGTACTATCCCCGGAGGTACGATTGCCATTGTTGGAATGTCTGATGTGTCTATAATTTTATGTTCCCCGTACGTGGAAGAATTGTCCCTGTTGTCCCACAGGTAAATCCTGAACCTGCCGACAAAACAGAAGCAGTCTGTCTGCTCTTTGTGCTCATGGGGACCTCTGGAATAACCGAGGTTCGTCATTGACAGATATGACATGACAGGCCTGAACGGGTTTTGATCGTCTCTGAGTATCTCCGCAAGCCAGCCCCGCTGGTCTTTGTGAAGACCTAACTCCTTTACCTCAAGTCCTTCCATCTACACCTCCACCACTGAATCATCGCCTATCATAAGCCTGAGTGCCTTATGCAGTTTATTGTTCCTGAAGATCCTGACATTCCGGCCGATAAGGCTTTCTTCCAGTCGTTCAATCTCATTCAGTTCGCTACCATCCATTATGACGGAATGCTCTACGGAAGATCTGACGATTTTTACACTATTGCCTATGCTGGTATATGGACCGATAAAAGAATTCTCGACAACTGTATTTTCACCTATAACAACAGGCCCGCGTATCTTGCTTTCTCTGACAACAGAACCCTTGCCGATAGAAACACGGCCGAGTATGTTGCTTTTATCATCTACTTTGGCATCAATGCCTGCTTTAAGCCATTCATCAAGCACTATTACGTTTGCAGTAAGCATGTCATCTTTTTTCCCTGTATCTAGCCACCACATTTCAAGGATAAAACTCTCCACTTTGCATCCCATGTCGATCAATTCCTGAATGGCATCGGTTATTTCCAGTTCTCCTCTTTTGGAAGGTCGTATCCTGTCAATGGCTTCGTGTATCTTCGGAGAAAAGATATATATTCCTACAAGTGCCAGATTTGATGGAGGCACCTCCGGTTTTTCGATCAGTCTGAGTACCTTGCCCTCTTTTGTAACATCAGCGACACCGAACTGCTTCGGGTTATCCACTTCTTTAAGTAGAATCAGTGCCTCAGGAGAATTATCGTTGAATTCCCTGACAAAGGTGTCAATCCTGGTCCCGATAAGATTGTCTCCCAGATACATGATGAATGAAGAACCAGCCAGAAAATTTCTGGCTGTCTTAATGGCATGTGCAAGTCCGCCGGGGACATCCTGCTGTATATATTCTATGGAGATGCCCCATCGGCTTCCGTCACCGACTGCTCTCTTTATCTCTTCTCCTGTTTCAGGTGATATGATGATTCCGACATCAGTTATCCCAGCCTGCACTATATTGTCTATGCAATAAAATAAAATCGGTTTATTGGCCACTGGTACAAGCTGTTTTGCGCCTGAATAGGTCAACGGCCTCAGACGTGTACCTTTACCGCCGCTTAATATGATAGCTTTCATGCAATCTATGTTATCCCAAATACCTCAAGAACTTCAAACCTGCCGCTTTCTTAATTCCGTCTTCTTTATTTTACCTGTAGCAGTCTTTGGAAATTCATCAATGAAAATTATTTTTCTGGGGATCTTAAATGGAGCTATGCGCCCTTTAAGGGAGTCCATTATATCCGTTTCCTTAATGACAGCGTCTTCTTTCTTTTTTATATAAAGCAGCGGCGTCTCTGATCCCCTGCCGTCAGGGACTCCTACCATAGCGCATTCTTCCACTGGCTCAAGTCTCATAATTATATCTTCAATTTCACGCGGATAAATATTCATTCCATCGACGATGATCAGGTCTTTCTTCCTGTCGACTATATAGATATAACCTTCATCATCAATTTTCCCCATATCACCTGTATAAAGCCAGCCGTCCCTTAATACTGCCCAGGTTTCTTCTTCCTTGTTAAAGTATCCCTTCATAATATTGGGGCCTTTTACAACAATTTCCCCAACAACGCCTGACGGAGCTTTATTACCGTCCTCGTCGATTACCCTGACCTCAACTCCCGGCACAGGAAGCCCGACAGAAGCAGGTTTGCGAGTCCCCTGTAACGGATTCACGGCCACAACAGGGGAAGCCTCAGTAAGTCCGTAGCCTTCAATCAATGGGACTTTAAAGCGTGACTCAAACGCACTTAATGTATCTGCGGGCAGGGCTGCTGCCCCTGATATACAGGCCCTGATGTTCAGAAGAAGCTTCAGCATAAATCTCATAAGCACAGGTATCCTCTTGCCGGCAAGAATGTTATATATTGTGGGGACCCCGGCTAATAATGTTATCCTGTGACGGATAATGCTTTTTAACACGATTGAAAAGGGCTTCACTGATTTAAGCAGGATAATGCTCGAGCCGGAATAGACCGGAACAAGAACGCAGGCAGTAAATGCAAATGAATGAAATAAAGGGAGAAACAGCAGGAACCTGTCCAGCCTGGAAACCTGCAGCGCCTTTACAGAGGCCTCCGCATTAGAAACAAGATTTGTATGAGTGAGCATTGCCCCTTTGGGAAATCCAGTTGTGCCGGAAGTATAAAGGAACACAGCAATATCACTGTCAAAGATGTGTACCGGACCTGTTTCTTCGCGGGGGATCTCATTGAACTGTAATGCAGTCAGCCCTGGCACAGAGACTGTTATCTTTTCAATATGAGATAAGAAACCGTCACTGTAAATGAGAATTTTTGCGCCTGAGTCCCTGAGAATGTAAGAGATCTCATCAGGGGTCAGAAAAGTATTAATGGGGACCGTAATGCCGCCGGCCCTGAGAATCGCAAAATATGAAATAATGTATTCAGGGCAGTTATCCATCAGAATGGCAACGCGACCCTGGTCCTGCAACCCGATGGCCCTGAGTCCACCTGCACAGAGGGTTACGAGATGGTCAGCCTCAGAATAAGACAGCTTTCTCTTTTCGAACTTTATAAAGGTCCTGTTTTTGTTCTGCTGCGCACTTTCGGACAGTAAATTATCGAGTGTCAACTGGCGCTGTCCTTTCTTGCATATTTCTGGATGTTGTTGGAGTGTTCCATGTTTTGTCTAGGAAATGGCGAAGTCCTGTTTTTTTACTGCCATAATATATCATTTTCAAGTACGTTCCTGCTCTGAGCATCACAAAGAAGGGAATATTTTGTATACTATAATGCGATTAATTTTTTACATTCAGTCATTCATTTAATCCCGGACAAATAAATCGTTATGGACCTTAAACTTTATTTAAGCAGGAAAAAAAAGATAATAGATGATTTCCTTGGAAATTATATTACGTCTAAAAAGAAAAATAAGGACTGTCCTGCGAAGTTGGCTGAGGCTATGGGTTATGCTCTCTTGGCCGGAGGAAAAAGGGTAAGGCCCATACTCGCGATTGCAGCGTTCGAGGCTGCGGGTGGCAGATCTAAAGGTATCGTCCCTGTTGCAGCATCTCTTGAACTCATTCACACTTACTCTCTCATACACGATGACCTTCCTGCCATGGACGATGATGACTTCAGGAGGAACAAGCCGACCACGCACAAGGTGTTTGGAGAGGGTACGGCTATACTGGCAGGGGACGCGCTTCTTACTGACGCCTTCAATATTATATCAAAGACAAAAACCGATCCTGCAATATTAATAAAGGTAGTCAGCGAGTTGTCCCATGGAGCAGGCCCGGACGGAATGGTCGGAGGACAGACAGTGGACCTGATGCTTGAAGGGACAAAGGCCGGGAAAAAGGACCTTCTCTATATCCATACTCACAAGACAGGGGCCCTTATCAGGGCCTCGATCAGGATCGGCGCTATAATGGCCGGGTGCTCGCCAGCTGCATTAAGGGCACTGACGGGATATGGGGATAAAATAGGACTTGCATTTCAGATAGCTGATGATATCCTTGATATAACAGGAACTAAAGAAGAGATGGGCAAGACTACAGGGGCGGATGATGCCAGAGGCAAAAACACCTATCCTTCAACATTTGGCCTCGAGGAATCGCAGAAAATGGCGGAGAAACTTGTAAATGACTCCCTTAAGGCAATACAATATCTAGACAAGAAGGCAGAACCGCTGGCAGAGATCGCCAGATACATAATAGCAAGGCGCAATTAGAGTCCGTTGCGTCATTCCCGCAAGCGAAGCGCGTCGGGAATCCTTCTTGAAAAAGATTCTGGACAAGCCGGAATGACAGACAAACAGTAATTAGTCGGCTTTATAAACACTAAACAGAGAACAGACATGTATTTGGAAAAAATAAAAAGCCCGGCAGACATAAAGAAACTTTCAATTACTGACCTGAAAGAACTTGCACAGGAATTGAGGGAGATAATCATTCAGACCGTTGCTACCAACGGGGGGCATCTCGCTTCGAATCTCGGAACAGTGGACCTGACTATCGCACTTCATTATGTGTTTAATTCCCCGGAGGACAAGATAATCTGGGACGTAGGCCACCAGGCTTATACTCACAAATTACTTACCGGCAGATTTGATTTGTTTCCTACTATCAGAAAGTATAAAGGCCTTTCCGGATTTCCGAAAATGACTGAAAGCCCCCATGATTCCTTTGGCACGGGCCACAGTTCTACTTCAATATCCGCAGCGCTCGGTATTCTGGAGGGACGGGACCATAACAGGAAAAAATTCAAGGTCATCCCGGTAATAGGTGACGGTGCACTTACTGCAGGACTCGCCTTTGAAGGGCTTAACCATGCCGGACATTTAAAGAAGGACATTATTGTCATTCTTAATGATAATGAGATGTCGATTTCTCCCAATGTTGGCGCACTGTCCGCATATCTTCGGAGATTGATGATGGGGGACCTGTATACAAAATTTAAAAAAGAGACCAAGCTGTTCCTCGAAAGAATCCCCGGTGTAGGCGAGCCGGTCCTCAAGATTGCCCAGAAGGCCGAGGATACAGTAAAGGGGCTTTTTGTACCGGGCCTGCTTTTTGAAGAACTCGGATTTGAATATGTCGGACCTGTGGACGGACATAAAATAGATGCCCTGATAGAGACTCTGAACACCTTTAAGGACTTTCCGGGGCCTGTCCTTATTCATACAATTACAAAGAAGGGTAAGGGATATGAGCCTGCTGAGAAAAACCCCTGGAACTTTCACGGGGTCGGGCCTTTTGATATTGAGACAGGTGAGTCTCAGCCTTCATCCAGAAAATCATACAGCGAAATATTCGGCAACTGTCTTACCAGACTCGCTGCAGAAGACAATCGTATAATTGCTATAACCGCAGCAATGACAGAGGGTACAGGCCTTTCTGAATTCGTAAGGTCCTACCCTAAAAGATTTTACGATGTGGGAATAGCCGAACCTCATGCTGCTACCTTTGCGGCAGGTCTTGCCAGTCAGGGGCTGAAACCTGTGGTAGCAATTTATTCTACATTTCTCCAGAGGTCATATGATGAGATCATCCATGACATCTGTCTGCAGGACCTGCCGGTCGTTTTTGCCATTGACAGGGCCGGGATAGTCGGAGATGACGGGCCTACCCATAACGGGACCTTTGACCTTTCCTATCTCAGGCATATACCTAACCTTATCGTCATGGCACCTAAAGATGGGTATGAACTCAGATGCATGCTTAAGACAGCGTTGTCACTGAATAAACCTGCGGCCATAAGATATCCGAGAGGATCTGTAATCGATAGTAAGGAGGATTCAGAATTAAAAAGTATCACGTTAGGGACGGCCGAGGTAGCAAGAGAAGGAAAGGACATCCTGATCCTGGCTGTCGGAAATACTGTTGAGCCGGCTATTGCTGCTTCTGAACTTCTTGCAGGTGCTGATATTGATGCATGCATTGTAAATGCAAGATTTGTTAAACCGCTTGATATCGAACTGATCTCCCGCTATGCAAAAGAAATCGGACATGTACTCACAGTCGAGGAAAATGCGGTTTCCGGCGGTTTTGGCAGTGCAGTTCTGGAGGAACTCACTGCATATGGGGTATCGGGGCTGAACTTCAGGATGCTCGGGCTTCCGGACAGATTTATTGAACATGGCACGCAAAGTCTCCTGAGACAGCAGTTGGGCCTTGATGCAGAAGGTATTGCACGGGAGGCTTTGGCCCTGGTCGGTAAAAAGCATAATGCCTTGAGCAGCCGTCCAGCCACTTAGAACAAATAATGCAGCCATTGAAAAATAAATTAATTAATTTTCCAACATCTGCTTTATTTGAAATGCATTTTCTTGGTTGAAATTACTTTTCTATGGGTTCCAGCGCTTTAAAAAAATCCCGCCTTGACATTATATTGGTTGAAAAAGGTCTTGTGGAAAGCAGAGAAAGGGCAAAGGCCCTGATCCTTGAGGGCAGTGTCCTTGTAAACGGAATTGTTGTAGACAAGGCCGGAGCGCTCGTGCGGCTGGACGACGAAATGACAGTGGTAAATAAAATGCCTTATGTCAGCCGGGGCGGTCTTAAGCTTGAACATGCGATCCGGGAATTTAATATTGACGTAAAAGGCAAAACAGCAATGGATGTGGGCGCTTCCACCGGCGGCTTTACAGACTGCCTGTTGCAGAACGGCGTGAGGAAGGTCTTTGCGATTGATGTGGGATACGGGCAGTTCAGCTGGATATTGAGGACTGATGAAAGAGTAGTGCTATTTGAAAAGACAAACATCAGGTATCTTGATAACGACTTGATATACGATGAAATAGATATTGCTGTCATAGATGTATCTTTTATCTCTCTTCTTAAAGTCATCCCCAATGTCCTGGGATTTCTGGGACACTCAGGGGTCATTGTCGCATTGATCAAACCTCAGTTTGAGGCAGGCAGAAAAGACGTTGGAAAAGGAGGGGTTGTCAAAAGCGAAGACAAGCGGCTTGAGATTATTCAAAATATCAAAAACGAAACAGCAAAAATGGGCCTTGATATTTTAGGTGTAACACCGTCTCCAATCAAGGGCCCAAAAGGAAATGTAGAGTACCTGCTTTATTTACGAAAACCCTGACCGGGGCATCCGTAATTACGATAAGACCAGTTCGTCCTCATTTTCAGGAGCATGTTCCTCTTCTACCTCAATTTCCTTTATCTTTCTTCTTTTTTTGGCAAGGCTGTCTTCCTTGATTTTCATCAGTAACTGTTCTACGCTCTCACAATATTTTTCTATTTCATCGTCGGTATATGGTTTGTTTTTGCTATGTTTTTGTTTTAGTACCATTTTTCTCTCCTTTATCAGGGCCATCTTCCCTGATAAAGACAGATGGCACATCCGGTATTACCCGGCCTCCAATCTGCCTATAAAAATAATATAGTGCTTCTTGGCAAAACATAACATGATATTTATCATATCGGACGACACGTTAATAATTAGATTCCGCTGTGGAAAGTGATTTCCACTTACCTGAATGTCATTTCGAACGGAGTGAGAAATCCAAACATGCTGCGAATGCAAGATTTCTCCCGTTGGTCGAAATGACAATGTTCCCTGAATATTCTTATTTCAGGTTTCCGCAAGAGTTCTAACATAAGGAGTTGAGAAGGTAAGACGTTATCAAGTCGACTCTATATTGTTCTGGTAAATGCGTGGAGATAGTCTATCTCTTCAGCGCAGGAGCCTACCCCGTATTCTGAAGTCCCGTATAATATTTTCGTGATATGCAGCTGTGAAGACTTATCTAACTGGCGGATTTTCCGGAATGAGTACGTGCCGGCCAGAATCAATCCTGTCAGTCCGGATGCTACGTCTAAGGAATTGACTCCTGTATACTGGGAAAGGACCTGTCCTGCGTATGCAGCAAGAAACAGGACAATTACCGGGAGTATGAAAGCCAGAAAATATCCTTTTATATGTATGGTCTTATCAAGCCCCAGCTCCACGGTATCACCTCTCTCAGCGCCGAGCTGATTACCTACTTTGAGCACCATGCCCGCCCCGCTCTTCCCGCATATCCCGGCCTGTGCCTTTCCGCATTCCCGGCAGGACTTGCTCTTGTTTGTTATTACGAGCGCACTGGTACCCTCGGCCTTGAGGACTGTACCTGTTTCGATGTCTGAGCTTTGCATGGTTATATTTTATTAGAATGGGATGAGCTTTGGTATGATGTATATCATCCTGGAAAAGCATTTATCTGCAGATTATCACAGATGAAAGAAAGAAGCGGAGAGCATACCTGTAAATTACATTTAACAGAATTCACTAAATGTACAATGCAGCCTTGACCTGCGCATCTTGTGAGTATGTGGGGCAATTCAGCTGAAAGCTGACGCCTGGCCACTTCCTATAAAAAATCATTAACAAAATAATTTGTCTTTTTCTCCATTCCAACAGTGCTCTCAGGGCCATGGCCTGAATATACTTTTGTGTTTTCGGGTAAACTGAGAAGGCGTCTGAAGGATTTCTTGAGCGCTTCCATACTGCCTCCGGGAAAGTCGGTCCTTCCGACAGAGCCCTTAAAAAGGGTGTCCCCGGTTATCAATATACCATTGCCATGCAGACATATCCCTCCGGGGCTGTGGCCGGGGGTGTGCATGACCTTTAAGCTGAAACTGCCGACCTGGATATTATCTCCTTCATCAATAAAGCCGTCAGGCTGCGGAATATCGTCAAAGTCATACCCCCAGAAAGCGGCCTGGTCCTTGGCTGTCTCATATACCTGCTGGTCCTCCCTGTGGATCAGTATTCTGGCCCCGGTCGCTTTCTTGATATCGCCTACCGCTCCCACGTGATCAAAGTGGGTATGAGTGCATATTATGGAATGCACCTGCAGGCCCTTGTCTTTAATTATTTCGATAATCCTGTCGGGTTCGTCTCCGGGATCTACGATAATGGCCTGTTTTGTCACTTCATCTCCGATGATATAAGTGTTTTCCTCAAGCGGACCAACAATAAGCCTTTCAAGAATCATGCACTTTCTCCTTTGTTATGTAGGGTCTGTATATTATAATAAAAACCCGGAACTAGTGAAACAGGCCACGATGGATACAGGGTTTATTTTCTGACTGCGTTAGCAGTTCCCTGATCATTACACTTGAATCCCCGGCCCTCAAATTGTTTACATCCATTTAAACTTTCAGGCTAAGGAACTATAATTATAAATACCATGAAATATCTTGACCTCTATAAACTCCTTAATAAATCAAACTGCCGTGCCTGCGGGCTGCCGACCTGCATGGCGTTTGCTCATGCTGTTATCAACAGCGGGAAGAAAATCGGGGATTGTCCTCATCTTAATAAGCACGTTGTAGAAGGCCTGAATGCAAAAATTGTAAGGAGAGACCAGGGCAGGGAATATGAGTTGGCAATCCGGAATCTCAAAAAAGCGGTATCCGGTATGAATTTCAGTATTATGGCAGATGCCTTAGGGGCCAGGATTGTCGGGGGCAGGCTCTGCATTAAATGTCTGGGCAGGGATTTTTATATAGATACTAATGGTAATGTTGAATCTGACTGCCACATAATCACGTGGGTCACATTGCCGCTGCTCAGCTATATAAAATCAGGAGGAGGCCCCGGACTGTCAGGCAGGTGGGTATCGTTTGAGGAGCTGAAAAACGGGCCTTCCATGCTCAATTTTTTCAACAGGAGATGCATAGAGCCCTTAAGGCAGATAGCAGAATCCCACACAGACATCTTCTTTGACCTGCTTGATATTTTTGGAGGGCAGGAAATAGAGGGATTTACTTCTGATTACTCACGCATTATTTATCCGCTTCCCAGGGTGCCTTTCCTTGTCCTGTACTCGAGGCCTGAAGGGGAATTTCAATCGCGCATCAATATACTCTTTGACAGCACAGCAGATGCATTCCTTGAGATTGACCCTTTATGTATACTTAGCAGGGGAATAGTGGAAATGTTCAAGAAGCTCATTGATAAACATGAGGAACTGCTGCCGGGACTTCGGGCCATGTGATTTTATGGTGCATTTACCAGATATATGGACAATGCTGTCTATATGAATAATATTTACTGAAATTCAGGCAGGCACCTGATTTCCTGAACTAACTGATGCTAAAAGGAATACAGGCTAACGCCTTGACTTTAATTGCTCTTTAAGGTTTAATAATACTCTGTTTTTGACATCCAGAGTCCTGACTCAGATCAAAAGGGACTTTAAATTATTAAGTATACGGAGGTATCACATTGCCAGCAAAAGCAGCACCAAAGAAAAGCAAATCAGGCATTAAAAGAGCACGTCAGACCGTAGCGATTACCGTGGAAAACAAGTCTGCAAAGAACATGCTGAAGACACTGTCAAAGAAGGTTGAAAAGGCGGTGGCCGAAAAAAATAAGGACACTGCAGGGACAGCCCTGAAAGAAATTATTTCCGCGGTTGACAAGGCAGCCAGAAAAGGACTTATTCACAGGAACACAGCATCCAGAAAGGTCTCCCGGCTCACAAAGCTCGTCAATTCCATACTCCCTTCTGAAGCAGCCTGATCAGCAGGACCTCAAGCACAAGCCCCGGTCTCCCCGTTGTCTTGATCCCGAGGTCCGCTTCATGCAGGCTCCGGAAAATACGGTAAAAGTCGTCTTCTTTATATGAAGGCAGGTATTTGACGAGTGTCCTGTATGTCTTTTCCCGCATCTTGGCAGGCCTCTGTCCGTTGTTTCTCCAGAGAGTATAAAACTGTTTGAAATGCCAGTTCAGCGTCCCGAGAATGACAGGTGCATCAAAGGCATTTCCTGAAAGCATTGTGTTCAGAATCCTGAAGGCCCTTGTATTCTGGCCTGCAATCAACGTATCTAACAGGTCAAAAGATGTATATTTTCTCATAGTGCTTGTCGAGGAAATAATGTCTTTGCCTGTTACTGTCCCGCTCCCCGAAAGTGCGAGTTTTTCGACCTCTGAAATTAACAAACCAACGTCATGTCCCACAAATTCAATCAGCATCTCTACCGCATCAGCAGACATTTTTACGCCTTTGCCTGCTGCATAGTTTCTCAGCCATGCAGGGATGTCCCATTCTTTTATATTAAGTGAATAGACCTTCCAGTTGAATTTGAGGGCCGCCCTGGGTGCATTTTTTGAAAGGACCACCATGCAGGTAGTTGCGGAAGGTCCGTCCAGATATGGCGTCAGCACCTGGACAGCTGAGGCATTAAGCTCGTGAAAGTCCTTCAGAACAACCAGACGCCGCATTGCCATTACCGGCAGTGTCAATGCAGCATCTACAATTTCCTGCGGTCTTGAAGATGAATCAAACACATCATAATTGAAGTCTGCCGGCCCAGAGGCCATAACGGTCTTAACAATCCCGGCGAGCGCTTCATCAAGAAAACAGCTTTCGTCACTCCAGAGAAAATAAAGGGGAGAGGACACGCCGCTTTCGATCTCTTTCTGGAGGGCCTTATTTAGCATATTCGATAATGATTTTGCTTACTATTTCCTTGGCTATCTCTCTGCAGGCCTTGTCTGCTGCGGACTCTTTGCGGGCCACGCTTTCATTTACAGTACCGGTGGACTGAAAGGTGATTTTGATAGGCGATGCGACAGAATTGAATTCAGTTATCTTTCCGTTACTGATCAACCTGAGGTCTACATTCATTATTATCTCCTGCTCCTTCACCGTCTCGTCAACAGCTGCCACGGCCCCCAGCGCGAATGTAATAATGGTCGTTTCGAGGACCGCATCAGTGCCTGCTGACCTGACCTCCATCCCCTGGTTTATGAATTCATTGGAGAGGGCCATGTGCATCCTCTCCTCAAGCTTGGGTTCATAGGTGTTGTTTATGACGGGCTTGATGGTTATTGCATCAAAGGGGAGGGACCCAGAACCGATAAATCTGTATCCGCAGGAGCTGACTAAAATAGCTAAAATAAAAAAGAGAGGAGTAAAAATAAGAAGATCCTGAAATTTAATTTTTGAATGCTCCATATTATATTCCCTCTTTTCTGCTAACTAGTTCCTGTTGCGGAAACTATAAAATACTTATGTAGCTGGATGGTCATTTCGACCAGCGGGAGAAATCTTTCGGTATTGCAACGGGTTAAGATTTCTCGCTTCACT
The DNA here is from genome assembly GCA_003599025.1 of Nitrospiraceae bacterium. Taxonomy (GTDB): domain Bacteria; phylum Nitrospirota; class Thermodesulfovibrionia; order UBA6902; family UBA6902; genus UBA6902. The sequence continues at coordinate 51,908 of QZIL01000093.1, forward strand.
CGAAATGACATGTTAATATCAGATTATCACTTTCCTCAACAGATACTGACTACTAACTCCTGACTACTTGCTACTTAAATTACTATATTCACCAGCCGGCCCTGTACAACTATCACCTTTTTAGGGACACCGCCCTTTATGAGTTCCTGAATTTTCTCATCGCTGAAGGCCGTTTCCCTGACAGTCTCATCATCAAGGCCTGCGGCTATAGTTGTCCTGGCCCGGACCTTGCCGTTAATCTGAATGACAAGCTCTATCTCGTCATCTTTGGCAATATCATCATCCCAGGACGGCCATTTTTCAGTACACATTGAGCTGCTTTCCCCAAACTCCATCCAGAGTTCTTCAGAAAAGTGCGGGGCAAAAGGAGAGAGGAGCATAACTAACTGCCGGACGGTATATCTCAGCAGGTCCCTCTCATCTTCGTCTGAAGGATTGAAGGTCAGTGTCTCGTTGACAAGTTCCATTAATGCTGCAATTGCGGTGTTGAAATGATAGTCGCGTTCAATGCTGTTGGTGACCTTTTTGATTGTCTGGTGGGTCTTCCGCAGTAATTGAGAAGCGGATGCAGAAAAATGCGATACGTCCTTTAGCTGCCCGCCAGACCTTTTGCTCAATATATCGTGGTTTTTGTAGACGAATGTCCATATGCGGTTTAAAAACCGCAGTGCGCCTTCTACCCCCTGGTCAGACCATTCCAGGTCCCTTTCCGGAGGGGCCGCAAACATGCTGAAAATCCTTACTGTGTCAGTGCCATACCTGTTCACAAGCATGTCGGGGTCCACTACATTGCCCTTTGATTTGGACATCTTGGCACCGTCTTTTATGACCATGCCCTGTGTAAGCAGGCTCTTGAATGGTTCGCTCACCATGACCAGCCCGAGGTCCCTGAGTACCTTTGTGAAAAATCTTGAATAAAGCAGGTGCAGCACTGCGTGCTCTATGCCGCCGATATATTGGTCAACCGGCATCCAGTACTGAAGAGGTGAGGTGTTCCCGCCCGTAAAATTGACCTTGTGATTTCCGCCAAGACAGTAAGCGATAAAATACCATGATGAATCCACAAAGGTGTCCATGGTGTCTGTCTCTCTGCGTGCATCTGCGCTGCACCGGGGGCACTTTATATTTACAAAGCTTTCAGTTTCTGCAAGCGGAGAAGCGCCTTTCCCTGAGATATGTACGTCTTCAGGAAGAATGACAGGCAGGTCATCCACCGGAACAGGAACAATACCACAGGACGGACAATAAATTATCGGTATTGGTGTTCCCCAGTATCTCTGACGTGATATACCCCAGTCCCTGAGCTTGTAATTCACTACCTTGCTGCCGAGACCTTCTTTCTCAATGAACCCTGCGATCTTTTCCCTTGCCTCTTCAGAGGTGAGCCCTGAATACGGCCCTGAATCTACGAGGATGCCGTAAGCTTCAAATGCTTCACTCATTGTGGCTGGTTCCTCTGCGGCGTGTTCTTTGCCCCGTATTACGATCCTGATCGGAATGTTATACTTTTTCGCGAATTCAAAGTCCCTCTGATCATGGGCAGGTACGGCCATTACTGCCCCGGTCCCGTATTCCATAAGGACAAAGTTTGCGGCATAGATCGGTATGCTTTCTCCAGTAAGGGGATTTTCCGCATGGCAGCCGGTGAACACCCCCTGCTTTTCTTCAGGATCATCTGAAAGCGCCCTGATCTGCCTTAGTATATCTTCATCTTTTACCAGTTCGTGTATGAGAGGATGTTTACGGGCAACGCTCATGAAGGTAGCGCCGTACAGCGTGTCCTGCCTTGTTGTGAATATCCTTAATTTTTTGTCTGAGCCTGTTACCCTGAAATCAACCTCGACACCCTCGCTCCTGCCTATCCAGTTGCGCTGCATGGTCACGACCTTCTCAGGCCAGCCGCTGAGAGTATCAGCATCTTTCAGGAGTTCCTCTGCATAGTCGGTAATCTTGAAAAACCACTGCTCAAGGTCCTTTTGCACCACAACAGTGTCACAGCGCCAGCACCCCTCGTTAATTACCTGTTCGTTTGCCAGTACGGTCTCACATGCCGGGCACCAGTTAACAGAGGAGGCCTTTTTATAGGCAAGGCCGCGCTCCAGCATCTTAAGGAAAAACCACTGGTTCCACCTGTAATATTCGGGACTGCATGTGGTCACTTCCCGCTGCCAGTCATACACAAGCCCCATCTTTTTAAGCTGGTCCTTCATGTAAGCGATATTTTCATGGGTCCACTTTGAAGGATGTACCCCGTGTTTTATAGCGGCATTTTCTGCAGGCATGCCGAAAGAGTCCCACCCCATCGGATGCATAACATTAAAGCCACGCATCTTTTTGTATCTTGTTATAACATCGCCGATAACATAATTCCTGACATGCCCCATGTGTATCCTGCCGGAGGGGTAGGGGAACATCTCAAGACAGTAGAATTTGGGAAGCCCGGGATCTTCTTTGACTGCAAACAGCTTTTCCCGGTCCCAGAACTCCTGCCACTTCTTTTCTATACTCTGCGCATTATATCTTTCGTCCAATCTGGCCTCCGCTGTTTATAATAGTACTTTATATCTATGGTCTTTACATCTTCAGGGCATCTGACCACTATCGTTAAAGTGTGTATTTTACCATAAACATTCACTCAAAAAACCAAATCGGGCGGGCTGATTACCCGTTGGATTTAAAAATTAATTTAGTGCTATACTACCTCTTGATTTTTACAGGAAGATCCAGAAAAAGTTGTCTCTGCATGCTCAAAGCCGGTGTCCAGATTTAATCCTGTAAGGCAATCATTCTGAAAGGTAAGCTCAGGTCTATTAATTTGACACGTAAAGATTCAACAGAATTAAGTGCACGCGTTCTGCTTTCCGGTGCCGGTCATTTCCTTATTGCACTTGCACTGACAATATCATTAGTTCTTGCCGGTATTTTAACCGCCTCAGCTGAAACTTCTCCCCTTATCAAGATGATTGATATAAAGGGAAACCGGAAAATCAGTACAGATACAATTTACTCAAAGATGATCAGTAAGGCAGGCGCCCCTTTTTCCAAGAATACAGTACAGGAAGACATTAAAAAATTATACGGGATAGGTTACTTTGATGATATCAGGGTCGAGATAGAGGCATTTGAAGGCGGGGTCCGACTTGTCTATATACTCATTGAAAAACCTTCGATTATCAGTCTGGATTTTCAGGGCAACAAGGAACTGGAGACCAACAACATCAGGGAAAAGATCACCCTGACTACGGGTGCTATAGCCAACCTGGCCCTCATAACTGATAATGCAAAAAAGATCGTCGTCTATTATCAGTCAGAAGGATACTGGCTCGCAACCGTAGTCCCTGTCATCAATAAGGTCTCGGAAGACGGCATTGCCCTTACCTTTCAGATACAGGAGGGGCCGAAAGTAAGCATAGACACGATCACCTTTGACGGCAATGAGGCACTTTCTGACAGAGAGATCAAGCGTGTGATGAAAACAAAGGAATGGTGGATATTTTCTTTTCTTACAGGATCGGGGGTTTACAGTGAAGAACAGATGAGGGCGGATTTATCAGCAATAAAGGAGTTGTGTCAGAGTAAGGGGTACATTTACATTGCCGTCTCTGATCCGCGAGTTGTGCTGAGTGAGGACAAAAAAGACCTTGATATTACAATATCAATTTCTGAAGGCGACCAGTACAGGGTCGGGAGTATAAAAGTGAAGGACAACACTGTTTTTTCTGACGCTGAACTTTATGAGCAGGTCAGGACGGCCCCGGGGCTGATATTTGACAGGACCGCACTCAAAAAGGACATTGATAAAATCATAGACCTGTATATGGACCGGGGCTATGCCCGGGCTGATGTTGATCCTATTGTTGATGTAAATAAGGAAGAGAAGACCGCAGACATAACCCTGTCTGTAATTGAAGGGGGAATATACAAGATCGGCAGGATTGATGTCACCGGCAATATCAAGACGCGCGACAAGGTCATACGCCGGGAGATGAGGCTTGATGAGGGGGATACTTTCAGCAAGAAGCTCCTGATGAGAAGCTATCAGAGAATAAACAATCTTAACTATTTTGAAAGCGTGGATATCAGGCCGACTCCCAAGGTAGAGACCCAGCTTATGGACCTTGATGTCAGGGTGGAGGAAAAGCTGACGGGCATGCTGAGCATTGGAGGCGGTTACAGTTCCGTAGACAAATTCATGGTCATGGGCGAGGTGACCCAGACAAACCTGTTCGGGAAGGGACTGCATTTAAAATTGAAAGCAGACTTCAGCTCAAGAAGAACAACCTACAATTTATCACTCCGGGACCCCTGGTTCATGGACAAACCTGTCTCCGCAGCCATAGGCGTATATAATGAAGTTATCGATTACCCTGACTATGACAAGAAGGCCACAGGCGGCAACATAAGCTTCGGTAAAGAATTGTCCGAATACGTTGGAGGCAACATCCATTATGAGATTGAACAGGTGGAGATAACAAATGTTTCGGATGATGCTTCATCACTCACGAGAGAACAGGAAGGGTCAAAGCTCACCAGCAGCATCAGCCCTTCGATATGGAGGGACACAAGGGACAATTATCTTGACCCGACAACAGGTTCAAGGAACGCGCTTTATTTAACCGTTGCCGGACTTGGAGGAGACAACCATTTCTGGAAGATGGTAGTTGATTCCGGATGGTTTTTCCCTGTAATATGGGATACGACATTCGGCATACACGGACGGTATGGGGCCGTAAGTGGCTATAACAGTCATGAGGTGCCACTGTATGAAAGATTTTACGTTGGCGGCATTAATACCATAAGGGGGCTTGGATTTGGTGAAGGCGGCCCCATTAATGAAGAGGGTGAAGAAATCGGAGGGGTCCAGCAGATGATAATCAATGCTGAATATATTTTCCCTCTGGTAAATGAAATGAAACTAAAAGGGGTGCTGTTTTTTGACTACGGAGGCGCCTTTGATCAGAGTTACAGCGTGTCTGAACGCAATATGAGAAGGACAACCGGTGCCGGGGTGAGATGGATGTCTCCGCTGGGCCCGCTGAGACTTGAGTGGGGATATAATCTGGACAAGAGAGAAAACGAGGGCCAGCATAAATGGGAATTTTCATTGGGAGGGTTCTTTTAGATGCGGGTGTTTTGCTGTCAGTGTACAGCTATATAAAATTTAATGTTTCATAAATCAGGCAAGCGGCCTCGGAATCAAGTCGGATCGACTCGCCGCAAAACCTTTACAATGCGATTGAATATTGAAATTAAACCATTACGGCAGGACTTAACACCTGGTGAAATCCGGAAAGACACCATTTATGCTTTCATGAATTTCGCTAACGTAACGCAGGTAAAGCTTTTCCATCAAGTCCGCTTGCCTGGCATAAACAATCTAATGCAACTGCAATATAAATAGGAGGATTTATGAGAAAGATATTTTTTCTGATTATTATCATTTCTGTGGCCGCATTCAGTGCTCAGGCAGCTGAGCTCAAGATTGGATACATAGATTTTCAAAAGATCGTATCGCAATCCGAGCAGGGCAAGCAGGCAATGAAGACACTGGATAGCATTGAGAATGCAAAAAATGCTCTTATTAATGATAAGATCGAACAGATCAAGAAGCTTGAAGAGGAGCTGACCAAGCAGGGGGCTGTCCTTAATCTTGAGACCAAAGAAAAGAAACAGGCAGACCATGAAAGACTGATGATGGAATATCAGAAGATGAGAAGAGACCGTGACGAAGAACTGAAAAAGAATGAGGCTGAATTAATCCAGAAGATAGTCCTGGATGTCAGAAAACTCCTGGCAAAGATATCTGAAGAGGAGGGCTATGCGGTAATTCTTAATGAGGCCGGCATTGCATATATCCGCCCTGAGTCTGACATGACTGACAGGGTGCTTAAATTGTTCAATGAATCTTCTGTTAACGTTAAAAAATAGAGTCTTGCGACTGACTATTAATCTGCTATGAAATTAAGAGAACTGGCCGACCTCATCGGCGGCAGGATAGCGGGCGATCCCGAGGTAGAAATAACCGGAGTAGCAGGCATTGAGAATGCCGGAGAAGGGGACATCACCTTTCTGCATGACATTAATAATGTCCCTGCGGTGTCAGCCTCGGCCCTGATAGTGAAAGAAGAAATCAGCGGACTGAAGGCAAGCCTGCTGATAGCCGGCAACCCTCACTATGCATTTGCAAGGGCACTGGAGGTTTTTTATGTTAAGCCGTACAGTCCATCGGGCATCAGCGACAGGGCCCTAATCGGTACCAATGTCAGGATGGGAGACAATGTATCAGTCCATTCGAATGTGTATATAGGCAACGATGCTGAGCTGGGGGCAGGTGTAACTTTGTCTTCCGGGGTCTTTCTGGGCGAGGGGTCTGCAGTAGGGGAAGGCTCATTCATCTATCCGAATGTGACAATAAGGGAGAAGGTGAAGATTGGCAGGAGAGTTATCGTGCATTCAGGTGCGGTCATCGGTTCTGATGGATTCGGTTATGTTCCTGAAAAAGGCAGCCACTACAAAATACCGCAGGTGGGAGGTGTAATTATTGAAGATGACGTGGAGATCGGGGCCAATGTATGTATTGACAGGGGTACTGTAGGTAATACCGTCATAGGCAGCGGGACCAAGATCGATAATCTGGTGCAGGTTGCCCATAATGTAAAAATCGGAAGGAATTGTATAATAGTGGCGCAGGTCGGCATAAGCGGCAGTGTGGAAATAGGCAACGGGGCGATTATAGCAGGGCAGGTCGGGATCAAAGACCATGTTAAGATAGGCGCCGGAGCAATTGTTGCCGCACAGGCGGGCGTGTCCGGCGATCTTTCAGGAGGCCAGATATATTCAGGGAGCCCGGCAATTCCTCATGGAATATCGCTGAGGGCCCAGAGCATTTATTCAAAACTGCCGGAATATATTAAACGCATACGGGAAATCGAAAAGAAACTGGGGATATCCGGAAAGGTCGACGAAAAAAAGGACAAGTGATAAAACTGCAGCGGGCACTTTTTCCATAGCAGTGTTACCGTGGTCAAGTTTAGATAATACGAATAGCTGGACAAGGAGGAAAAGTCAGATGATGAACATCCGTGAAATTCAAAAAATCCTGCCGCACCGTTATCCTTTTCTGCTGATCGACAGGATTATTGAAATGAACCCGAAGGAAAAGGCGGTGGGTCTTAAGAATGTAACTGCCAATGAGCAGTTTTTTCAGGGACACTTCCCGGGTTATCCAATAATGCCGGGCGTATTAATAATAGAAGCGATGGCCCAGGTGGCAGGTATACTCGCATTTCAATCCGGTGCCCAGGGGAATTCAGTATATTTTATGAGTGTTGAGAAGGCCAAATTCAGGAAACCGGTCGTCCCCGGAGACCAGCTCCGTTTCGAAGTGAACATAATTCAGAACAGAAGCAATGTCTGGAAATTTTCCGGGCAGGCCTTTGTCGACGAACAGGTTGTCGCAGAGGCTGATTTTACCGCTATGGTGACAGAACAGGAACTCGGAAATGGCTAAACAAAAAATTCATCCAACAGCAATAGTTGATTCAAAGGCGAAATTTTCAGAAGGAGTTGAGATCGGCCCTTACTGTATTGTCGGCGCCGGGGTACATCTGGGTAAAAATACTAAACTGATTTCGAATGTTCATATAGAAGAGACGGAAATGGGCAGTGACTGCACAGTATACCCGTTTACAGTGATAGGCCTGCAGCCCCAGGACATGAAGTACAAAGGAGAGAAGACTAAAGTCCATATCGGCGATAACAATATTATCAGGGAGTACATTTCGATCCATCGCGGTTCAGTAGGCGGAGAGGGAATTACAAGAATAGGGAGCAATAATTTCCTGATGGCATATGTGCACATTGCCCACGACTGCCGTGTAGGAGACAACGTAATAATGGCCAATGCCACGACACTTGCGGGCCATGTTACAGTAGAGGACTATGTTTTTATCGGAGGTCATGTTGCTGTGCACCAGTTTACAAATATAGGGGCATATGCCATGATCGGTGGGTTCAGTGCCATACCGCAGGACATCCCGCCTTACACAACGGCGGCAGGCGACAGGGCCAAATTATACGGGTTGAACACAGTCGGTCTTAAGCGCCAGAATTTCAGCGACGCACAGATAAAGGAACTGAAACATGCATACAAGATACTGTTCCGCAGCAAACTTACACTGAAGGAGGCCCTTGCCCTCTTAAAGCAGGATGGAAAACTCTCAAAGGAAATAAAAAATCTGATCGAGTTTATTGAAAAGAACAAAAGAGGGATATGCCGGTAAAGGCAGCGGCAAGTGGCAAGTAAAGAAAAGAACAGCTCACAGCCCGCGAACCCCGCCCCCCGCATTTTAGCCCTTATCGCCGGGATGGGGCAGCTGCCCCTCTCAATTGCAGTCGAGGCAAAGAAAATGGGGTATTATGTTGTAGGCATAGCCCTGCAGCCTCCTGCAGATGAGTCCCTGAGGCCTGTTGCGGATGAATTTCATAAGGTAAGAATAGGCAGCTTCGGCGGCCTGCTTGCATTACTGAAAAAACTGTCAGTGACAGAAGCTGTTATGGCCGGTAAAATCCCCAAAAAACTCCTTTACGAAAACAAAAAGAGTCTTATCCCTGATATCCAGGCCGTAAAACTTATCTTTTCCTTAAAGGACCGCGCTGATGATTCTATAATGAAGGCCGTTGTGAAGGAGCTTGAGAAAAATAACGTTAAGGTCCACATGACGACCACATTTACCAGGGACCTCATGGCACCGGAAGGGGTTTTGACCCGGCAGAAACCTTCAAAGGATGACATGAAGGACATCGAGTTCGGATGGGCCATAGCCAGGGAAATAGGCAAGCTTGATATCGGCCAGACGGTCGTAGTAAAGAAGATGGCCGTGATGGCGGTTGAGGCGATTGAAGGCACTGATGAAGCTATTCTGAGAGGCGGGTCCCTCGCTCAGAAAGATGCCGTTGTAATAAAAGTAAGTAAACCCCAGCAGGACATGAGATTTGATGTGCCGGCAGTCGGGCACGATACGCTCGGCTCCATGAAAAAGGTCGGAGCAAAGGTGCTGGCGCTGGAAGCAGGGAAATGCATCATCGTTGATAAAGACCATTTCCTTAAAGAGGCGGACAAGGCAGGCATATCAGTCATTGGTATCAATCCTGAAAAGAGCTGAGAGCTTCCTTATTTACAACTGACGAAAAGAATTCCTTGCCCTTTACTATAATAGCAATCGTAACCATTCACTAAAGGGTGGAAAGCTTCTGGTCCGTAATTTATCCGCAAGATAATCACTTCGGGAATCTGCCTTTTTATTCCCCATTAAAAAAAGGGGGACACAGGGGGATATTGAAATAATACACACCCATAGTCCCTTTTACTGGTGAAGGGGATTCCGGACAAGCCGGAATGACAGGTTATCTCTACCCTTAAGTGAAGGGTTGCCGGCAACCTGAAATCTGAAATTTTCCCTACCCCTTTATCATTTGTTTTGTTATACTTATTTTATTTTTGTCCGGCTTTTCATTTAAATCAATCTTATATTGAGGCATAATAATGTCCGATTTTGTAAAAGACGACATAGCACTTGCCAATGCTGTAGGCGCAGGCATTACTCATTCGTGTGAGTCGTTTGTGGAAGAATATACCGACCTTGTGCTGTCCAGGGTATGGAACCTTGCAAAGACTCACTGCGGACATCCTGCCAGAGAAAGAGTATGTTCTCTTGTCATACTTCAGAAACAGAGGAAAGGCTCTGATTATTACGTTGAAGACCAGTGTGATGACTGCCTGGACTCATACATATGGTTTTTTGATTTCCTGAAAAGAAAGGTCAAGACATATAAAGGGACCAATAACTGCCGTCTCAAGACATATGTCTGGTCATTGGTCAACTCCAACTCTACATATATTGAATGGTTAAGGTGGAAATATGGAAGGGCCTTTTAGCAAAACCGTCATAGAGAGGTTCCCGTCAGTAATTAAAGCCCTGAATGAAACCTGTCAGCAGGCTTTCATATATCTGCGTTTAAGAAAAACAGAAACAGAAATATCAAGGCTGCTTAATCTGACTATTGATGATACTCGGGAAATGATAGAAACAGTCCGGAATGAACTCATCAGGGCCGGTCTGCTCGACCTGATAGAAGATCCACGCTTTGTACCGATACACTCGGACGACCCTGACCTGCCTGACCTGCCGATTGAGGCAGGGGAACTTGCTGCAGACAGCAGACTTATTGTCAGTGAATTCTTCTCACATCTCAAGGATGCAGTCACTAAGCTTCATGGTCATCAGACCAATCTGTTACGGCTGAGATACAAACACCAGCTTTCGGCCAAAGATATACTGGGGTTCTGCAAACATATTGGGACAAGCCTTGTCCCCGGCAGAGATGTTTCAGAACTGAAAGAACAGGATGTCTTCTATGCACTCAATACAGCAGTAAAAGAGGTCCTTAAACAGCTGAAGTCCCGGTACAAGGGAGAAGAATCATTCAGTACGGAGAACCTCAAATACATCTTTGAAGAGATTGGCTTGTGAGAGGTTTAAATCTCCAGCATCCTGTCCGTCTAATTAAGAACGGGAGGTAATATATGGAACATATAAGTCTTGAAAAAATATTATCTTACACCGGGAAACGGCTCGATGACCGGGAGGCCCGTGAAGTTGAGGGGCATCTGGCAACATGTGAAAGGTGTCATGAGGTGTTTATGGGCCTGAATTCAGCCGGAATTGCGGTGGGCAGGGCCTTTGATCCGGAACCTGCTACATCTTTATGCCCGGAAGACTGGGAGATGGCTGCACTGGTCCGGAAGGAACTTCCCTCCCAAACTGCAGAAAAGATAAAGACCCATTTGAAGGATTGCGGTTTCTGCGTTGACAGGGCTGCCGGATATTATAAGGCCTTGCATTTTGAAAGGCCTCCATTTATAACCCCTGAACAGTGGAAACATAAGGCCGTTCAGGGCATGGAAAACAGGCATGCAGTTATGGAGGAAGCAAAGGTTTCATTAATGCAACGCATTTTGTCTTCTTTCTCACAGATGACATCACCGCTGCCTGCTGTTGCCGGACTGGCTATAGCATTGCTCGCAATTGCCGTAATTACATGGATCATCCTGCCGGGGAAAGGTACTCTGCAGGCCCTTGCATCAAATGAGACCCTGCTCATGAGGGATTCCGAAATCCCTTCATCGCTCGGTTTTTCCGGGACTGATGATATAAGGGAAGTCAGCAAGATGGACATATCCCTTAACGGGAAGGAAATAATATTCATGTGGAAACCCATAGAAGGGGCGGTTGAATACAACTTCACGCTCATGGAAGGAAAACATCCTGTCTATGATGTGAAGACAGGCAACGGCGCACTGGTTGCTTTAAGCAATGAACTGATAGAGACACATACGACGTATAACTGGCTTATTACCGGCAGGACAGCCGATAACAGATATTTTGAATATAAGGGCAACGTTGTACTGGTCAAGTAACATGTCGATAGTCAGCAAGATAAGAAGTTGGGAAGTTAAGAAGATGAGAAACAAAATTATTGTGGCCTTTGCTCGACAGCTAAACATCTTATGTTCTCATTTTCTATTTATTGCAATCTTCATGGCCTTTGCCTCTTCAGGGGCCTTTGCCGAAGACAGGGGAAGAAAGGAATTCTGGATAAACAAATACGGAATAACAAAAGAATACAGGTATACTGCGCGGGCATACGCAGTGTTTGAGAGGGTCCTTGCTGCAGCCGACAGGCGGACCGGGATTGAACCTGCTTTATATATTGTGGATTATGATAAAACACCCTGGGCGCAGGCCCTTGCCGACGGTTCAATAATCCTGTCGAGAAAGGGCCTTGAATTTTGCTACAGCAGACAGGCCCCTGAAGACGGTGACTCGAGGCTGGCCTTTGTAATAGGTCATGAGCTGGCCCACCAGTTTAACGGGGACTTCTGGCATTACAAATTCCTGAGAACAGCAGAAGACAGCGATGATAACATCCGGGCCTTTCAGGACATAAAAGAACTCGCAAAGAGCACGGACATGCTTCTGGCCAAGGAACTGCAGGCAGACCAGTATGGCATTATTTTCGCCACAATGGCTGGTTACAACAGTGACAGGATCATTGCCGGTGACAGGAATTTTTTCCTTGAATGGGCTGAAAAAGAGACGCCTTCAGGCCGTCTGACCGAAAATCTCCGGTCCCTGTCCAGCAAAAGGGCAAAGGCTGTGTCAATGCGTCTCCAGGAAGTTTCGGACAGGATAGTCCTTTTTGATATGGGGGTCATCAGTTACCACCTTGGAAGGTTTGATGAGTCCCTGGTGCTTTTTAAAAGGTTTGCTTCCTTTTTCCCGGGCAGGGAGGTCTATACAAATGTCGGCACAATATACCTGCAGATGGCCTACAATAAATTCCGTATGGCAAGGAGTCCCGAGTCTTTTCCCTATGCACTCTCTTTCGGTATTGAAAAAAGGACGAGGGCCGAGTCTATTGATATTGCTTCAAAGGGCTTTACAGAAACCGGGTACCGGGAATATAATGAGCTACTTCACATCGCGACCGATAATCTGAAAAAGGCGATTGAATATGATCCGTTTTACCACGAGGCAAAAAACAATTTAGGATGCGCCTATATTATGGAAAACAGATATTATGACGCGGTATCTGTACTTGAGGATGCATTGAAGTCAGCACCTGATAGTGCTAAAATCCAGAATAATCTGGGGGTCGCCTATATTATGCTTGGACAATCAGTCGGCAGTAAGGGCCTTCTGGAAAAAGCGGAAAAAATGTTACTGGCTGCCCGGACCAGGGACCGGAAGGCAGGCAGTAATTTCACTTCCTATCAGCGTATGTTTACGGATTTAAACAGCGGCCCTGAATCAGATAGTCCGATTGATGACCCGTTTGATGATATTAATATTGAATTCAAGTCTTCTCCAAAATATAAACCTGAGATGAGTGTTTCTCCCGGGTACGGCCTTTCTTTGCTGGAAGTGATTTCTGACAGGGGGGATTCTGATCTGAAGGTTTTAAAGAAGGTCAGGGAAAATATATTCATCCTTGCCATGGGAGACAGAATTCGTCTGGTCTTATATAAAGAACCATCTCAACTGATTACAAATATAAAAGGAGGTGAGCAGAGAAGCGTCTATGTGTCTGGCACGGGCAGGAACGGCGTTGTTATTTCAGTAAATACATCGCCTGATTATTTTGAATTTTAATCGGGATAACTCTGTCCGTCCAATAATAATTACAATGATACTTTCCCTCACCCGGACCGGTTCTGAGAGCAGGAGGGCGATATTAAGGGAACAAAAAAAGGAGGTCAGTAATGAAAAAAGCTGTGAGGTTATGGTTTGTCTTATTATCAGCAATGGTATTGATTTCAGGATGTGCAGGCAGCAAGAAAGTGACCGATATGACACCGATACAGGAACTTAAGGCCCCTGAATGGGTAATGAAGGGAAGCGGTGCATTTGGCGGGGAAAAGGGCAAGGTGTTTTACGGGGTGGCGTCAGCCTCAAGGATGCAGAACATTTCCCTTATGCGTACTGCCGCAGACAACCGGGCGAGGAATGAAGTCGCAAAGGTCTTTCAGTTTTACACAGCGTCTCTGATGAAAGATTACGCTGCATCTACCGTTGCAGGAGACCCTGATGTCAGCTCTGAGGAACAGCATGTTGAGCAGGCCATAAAGACAGTCACGTCAATGACTCTGTCCGGTGTTGAAGTTGTAGACCACTGGCAGAACCCTGCCACTCAGGAATTCTTCGCCCTTGCCAGGCTGGACCTCAATTCATTCAAGGACAACTTTGACAAGATGCAGACCCTGGACAAGAAGGTAAGAGATTACATCAGAGAAAACGCGGACCGCATGCACGAGGAACTCGAAAAAGAAGAGGCAAAAAAGGCGGGCCAGTAACAGGTAAATTGACGGGTTGCAGGGGGTGACATTTGCTCTGCAGCCCGGACATAAATTCGAAGTTGCTGAGAAGGCCATAAGTATGATTACAACTTGGTTCGTCATTCCCGCAATACGTTGAGCGGGAATCCATTTAAGGAACTGGATACCTGATTAAGGACTTTGGGTATGACAGTCAATAACGGATCATACATATAAGCTTATTGATAGGTAATTAGGATATGTGAGGTTGCCATGAAAAAACTTTTTCTGACATTAACAATAATTCTGTCTATGACCGGCACGGTCTTTGCCGGCCCTGAAAGAGTAACGCTGATTACAGAGGATGAAGGCGCCATGAAAGATGCCCCCCCAGGACTTTATGACGTGGGGAGGGTTCTTAACACCGGTCCTGAGATAAAGATTATTTCACCCGAAATTGCAGATGAATATCATCCCCCTGTTGACATTAACATTGTTTTTGAACCGACAGATGATGCGAAAGTCGACATGTCAAAGTTCAAGGTTGAGTATATTAAAATAATGTCTCTTGATATTACAGACAGGTTTTTGCAATACACAACTAAAGATGGGATAAGGATCAAGAATGCCGACTTCCCGAGAGGCAAACACAAATTGAAGGTCACTATCGGGGATGATCATGGCGGGATAACTGAGGAGATATTTACAGTCAAGCTGCTGTAGTTTTTTAGTGTTCCGGCGGTCTGCGGCGATCAGACAGAAGACTGCTGAAACCAATTGTCATTATTAGAAACTGTCATGCCCGTTCCGTGACAAAGCGCGGAACGGGTCTCCGGTTATTTAAAGAGCTGCTGCCTGTTCCATAAGTTATGACGCTGAGGACAGGTTTTACCGGAATTATAGAAAAAGGACACGAAGCATGTTCAGATTACAGTCTCTTTTTTCATTGCTGGTTTTTCTGATTGCATTGGCAGACGGTGCCTCTGCAGGGTCTGCTTATGACAATGTTTACGCGGAATACCCGAAAGATAAATACCTTGTGGGTATAGGCGAGACCGGCAGGACCGGGAATTTCCTGAATGACAAAAGGGTTGCTGAGGTGCTTGCGAGGCTCGAAATTGCCAAGCAGATAAAGGTCAGGCTCAAAGAAGAAACCGTAGATATAATGTGTGAAGGCGGGGCAGCAAGGCTGTTCAAAGACATGCGCGAATGCAGAAATGAATTTGTCATGGTAGTTGAAGTCACTGTCGATGAGTTTCTTTCGGGCTCAAAGATAGTCAGTCATTGGGAACAGGATGGAATTGTATATGCAGTAGCTGTACTGCCGAAGGCAGAGGCTGTCAAAGAACTTGATGACAGGTCAAAGGAGTCGGCAGACAGGACCAGGGAAAATATTGAAAAGGCCAAAAACGGAGACGACGGGGCTGCTGGCGAAGCACAAAGGGAATATATGAAAGCAGTGACATATGACAGGGAAAAAGAGATGCTTGACGGAGTCAGAAGCCGTTCATCGGACATGTTTGATGAGCTTGAGAAGGAGTTGGTGAAGCTGGGGGGTAAGGAATGAAAACCATAAAGATGGCAATGCTGCTTTTGGTCCTTATTATGCCGGCATATGTTTATTCTGCCGACAACAAAAAAGATCCCTCTCAGAATGGGGAGAAAACTGACTTCAGGATATTTAAGGGCCATTCAGAGGAAGTTCTCACGATTGCCTTAAGTCCGGACGGCCGGATGCTGGCATCGGGTGGTGAAGATGAAATTGTTATTCTCTGGAATGTATCCACCGGAGAAAAGATAAGGACGCTCAAGGGACACTCGGGCCATGTTACGGCACTGTCCTTCAGTCCTGCCAACCAGACACTGGCTTCTGGAAGCAAGGACAAGAAGATAATTATATGGGATGCAGCTACCGGTGAGAAGATAAAGGACTTCAGTGACGACAGCTTCGATGCTGTCCTGTCAATTGCCTTCAGTCCTGACGGCAAAAGCCTTGCGGTCGGAAGTGAGGAGGAAACCATTACCTTATGGGACCCGGAATCTGGAAAGACAATAAGAACTCTGAAGGGACATTCAGATGAAGTCTGTTCCCTGGCCTTCAGCCCAGACGGAAAATTGCTCGCCTCAGGCAGCGGTGATAAAACAATTATTATATGGAACCCTGTGACCAGCGAAATCCGCAACACCCTGAAAGGCCACAAAGATACGGTAAACTCTGTGGCGTTCAGTCCCGATGGCCGGGTGTTGGCCTCTGGTAGTGAGGACAGGACAATCGCCCTCTGGAATATTGCTTCCGGGGAAAAAATAAATATGCTGACTGACAATAAAGACTCTGTGCAGTCTGTTGCCTTCAGTCCTGATGGAATGCTTCTCGTCTCAGGCAATGAGGACGAAACCGTTACCATATGGGACGCGCAGACCGGAGGTAAACTAAAAATTCTTTCAGGGCATAAGGACATGATTACATCAGTTATATTCAGTCTGGATGGAAGCTCCCTTATATCAGCCGGTGAGGACAGAAATATAATTGTCTGGAATACCGGCTACAGGACCTCATTCGCAGGTCCGCCGGCATCTGTCCCCTCACCCGCTGCTCCCCTGTCGGCAACAAAGGCCCCGGCAAATAAAATCCCGGAAGTCAAGGTCCCGACTGTTAAAACCCCGGCATTTGCCCCTAATCTCCCTGTTCTGGCTGCGCCTGAACTGATGTACGATGTCAGGGTGGATGATGCGAATGGCAACGGGATTTTCGAGGGAGGAGAAACTATCAAAGTGACAGTGAATATTGAAAACAGGGGCAAGGGTGCTGCCGAGGCTGTTGAGATATTGGTGTCCGGCAATAATTCACTGATATACTGCCTTGGAAACAGCAGGGTTGTGGGCGATGTTGGCCCCGGCAGTAAAAAAGATGTAATCCTGCAATGCACTCTGCCCACTCGCCTTAAGGCTGAAACAGCCCACATTTCTCTGGAACTGGCAGAGCAGAGGGGTTATTCACCCGCGGAAATAAAGTCCTTTACTGTTGCCATGAAACCAGCTGATATAATAAAGACCGAGCACATAATTTCCCGGCATATAGATGTGGATGTGGTCCCTGCAAAAAACAGTAATTTCAGGAGGGACAATTCATATGCTCTTGTAATAGGGATCAGCAATTATCGTGACAAGGAAATTCCTCCGGTCAAATACGCAAAATCAGACGCGGAGAAATTTGCAAAGTACCTCGAAAATATCGGAGGGGTCCCGGCAAAGAACATCAAGCTGGTCACTGACGAGATGGTGACCAAGGGTGACATTGAAGCATATATCGAAGACTGGCTGCCGAGAAGGATAAAAAAAGATTCCGAGGTCTTTGTTTATTATGCCGGACACGGTACTCCTGACCCCCGTACCGGTGAGGCATATATTGTACCATATGACGGAAATCCTGATTACAAATCAAAGCTCTATCCCCTTAAAAGGATGTATGCCTCTTTAAACAAGCTGCCGTCAGAACAGGTTGTTGTTATGCTGGATTCCTGTTTCTCCGGAGGAGGGGAGAGGGGTGTAATGAGTCAGGGGACCAGGCCTGTAAGTCTGTCTGTTGAGAACCCTATCCTGGCCGGAGGGAAGGTTTTTGTACTTGCTTCAGCTTCAGGGACGCAGATAAGTTCAGATTTTGATAAGGTAAAACACGGATTATTTACTTATTATCTTCTTAAAGGGATGAAGGGCGATGCGGACGAAGACATGAACGATAAAATAGAGCTTCAGGAACTCTATAAGTATGTAAAGCATAACGTCTCTGAGACCGCATCATCTGAACTGAACAGAGAACAGATGCCTGTGCTTCTGCCTGATATGGAGCAGCACAGACCTGCAGCGATCGAAATAACAAGGGTGAAGTAGAGGTACTAAGACATAACTTAACAAAGCCTCATGCCCGTCATTCCGGGCTTGACCCGGTCGGATCGACTCGCCCCGACCTTCGCGGGAATGACAAACAAGGTGGCTTTCAATATGTAGTTGTTAGTAAGGGGTAGGTTCACATGAAGTTATTTCTGACATCGATTTTTCTTTTTTCATTCTTGACAGCCTGCCAGTCAGCCTATGTCAAACCATCAGGCCCGCCGCCTGCCTGGGTGGTCAGGACGCCTGATATGAAAGGCATGATCTGTGCTGTCGGGGCAAGCGGTCCCACGTATTTCAGGGATGACGCGCAGTTGAATGCTGCTGAAAACGCGAGGGCGGAGCTCGCAAGGACGATAAGCGTCAGCATTAAGAACATAATGGTCGAGATGACTTCTGACAAAGGCAGCTATATTGATGACGCGACCGTAAGTGAGGTCTCGTCTTGGGCCACCTCGGCAGTTGTGGAAAATTCCAGCATAATGGAGTACTGGTATGACGCGGACGGTCAGGTGTCGAAAAAGGATTTCACCTATGCCCTTGGCTGCATGCCGCGCAAGTTTGACAGGAAGTCTCTTGAGGCGCACATGTCTGATTCACATTCTGCCGGCCAGGGGAGTCATAATGACATCAGCCGCGCGGCAGATGAGATACTCAGGCAGCTTGAGGGGGAGTGAATGCTTATGTTGGTTCAATCATTCTGATTGAACTATAAAGCTAAATTATATGGAGCATCTCCGAAAAAGTGCTAATAAGCAGATGGTTGTCATTCCCGCGCAGGCGGGAATCCAGAGCCTTTGAAAGGACCAGATTCCGGTTTAAGGACTGCCGGAATGACAGGAAGGGCATGAAAAATATAATCCTGGCCATCATTATCTCTATGGTATTATCCTCTTATGCATTCGCTGCCGAGGTCAAGAACGTTGTCTCCTCCCAGTCAGGCAACCGCGTGCTCTTTGAATATGACCTGACCGGAGAAGAGAAAGAGGCTGACGTTAATATCACGATCACCGTCAACGGCACGGCCTATAGCGCAGAAAAGCTCTACCTTGAGGGTGATTATGGGAAGGTCAGCTTAGGCAAGGGTAGGAAGATATACTGGAACGTGCTCCAGGACTTTCCGAGGGGACTTAATACGACGTTTGAGTGGGAGATAACTGAGGGAGGCAAAGACTTCAAAGATCCGTTGACAGGAATGGAGTTTGTCTTTGTTAAAGGTGGGTGTTTTCAGATGGGGGATACGTTTGGCGATGGAGATGCGGATGCGAAGCCGGTACATGAGGTGTGCGTGGATGATTTTTATCTGGGGAAATATGAGGTGACTCAGAGGCAATGGAGAGAGGTTATGGGGAACAATCCTTCGTATTTCAAGAACTGTGGCGATGACTGCCCTGTGGAACAGGTGA
The DNA here is from genome assembly GCA_003599025.1 of Nitrospiraceae bacterium. Lineage (GTDB taxonomy): Bacteria > Nitrospirota > Thermodesulfovibrionia > UBA6902 > UBA6902 > UBA6902. Next base: position 71,078 of record QZIL01000093.1, read on the forward strand.
GTTGGAACGATGTGCAGGAGTTCATTAATAAGCTGAATGAAAAGATAACCCCCCATAGTCCCCCCTTAGATAAGGGGGGAAGAAAAGGGGGGTACAGACTTCCTACAGAGGCGGAGTGGGAGTATGCCGTACGGAGCTGTGGGAAGAAGGAGGAGTACTCAGGTAGTGACAGTATTGACAGTGTGGCATGGTATGACAGTAATTCGGGAAGAAAGACACATCCTGTAGGGCAGAGAAGTCCTAATGGTCTCGGCATTTATGACATGAGCGGCAATGTATGGGAATGGGTACAGGACTGGTACGGGGAGAAATATTACGGTGAAAGTCCCAAGTACAATCCTAATGGACCGAACAGTGGAACCGCTCGCGTGCTGCGCGGCGGGTCTTGGAGCAATATTACGAGGTATGCTCTCACATCCAATCGCGTCAGGTACCATCCCGACTACAGATTCAACAACGTCGGGTACCGCCTTCTTTGGACTAAGTAGTTTATTAGTCTTTAGACTTTTTGCTTTTTTACACTTTGTTTTTTTGGGGTACAGGGGCATTGCCCCTGTAGAAAATAAATATGGAGGTAGGATAGGAGCACACTCCTCAGTCCCTTCTCGGAATCGAGTCAATACGACTTTATAGAGAAGAGATACAGTGAAACAACTTGAAATATGAAAAGTACATAAGTAATCTAATAAAAAATCATTAAATCGTTTATTATGAAGAAGACAATAAAACCGCCTCTAAGAAAGTCTGTGCTGAACACCATATTAAAACGTCTGGTGGATAACCTTGACGTTGTCAAGATAATCCTATTTGGCTCCTATGCTTCAGGCAAGCCGACAAAGGACAGCGACCTGGACCTTCTCATCATTCTGAATACCAAAGAAAAAGGGCTGAAACGCTATGCGATGGTCAGTGAGCTGCTTGAGCCGAGAAAAATACCGATGGACATCATTGTAAAGACGCCTGAAGAGATGAAGAGCAGGGCCAGGATGTTTGACCCATTTTTGAGAACGGTTCAGAAAACAGGGAAGATCCTCTATGAAAAACCAGCCTGATGTCCTTGAATGGATATTGAAAGCAGAACAGGATTATGAGACTGCTGAAACAATGGCCCGCAGAAGGAAGAATCCTGTGCCTGATGTGGTCGGTTTCCACAGCCAGCAATGCATTGAAAAATATTTAAAGGCCTATCTCGTTTTGAAAAAGCTCGATTTTCACAAGACGCACGACCTGCTTGAACTCCTTGAAATAGCTCTCGCAAAAGATCCGCTCCTCGAAGGATACAGGGCCGACCTGCGACTGTTAAATCCATTCTCTGTTCAATTCCGTTATCCCGGTGAAAGCGCGACACTGGAAGAGTCAAAAACGGCATTGAAGGCCATGCGCAAGGTGCGGATGTTTATTAGAGAAAAGTTTAATCTGTAAAGTCACAGGGATGGGGCATGTTTAAAAAATTATCTGCCGTTACATTAGCAATTATCCTTTCAGCCTCAATGGCTTTTGCCGAGAAAGGCTCTCTTAAGATCGGCATCCTTCCCGCGCCCCCAAACATTTCAGCGAGCGTGAAATTTACCGAGCCGTCAGGCAACAACATCCTCGACGCGGAGGAGACAGGCACGCTGACCATCATTATAAGCAATTCCGGGAAGGGGGACGCCTTTGACGTCACGGCTGAGCTAAAGGCGGACAAAAAGACCAGAGGCTTTACCTATAACAATACCGTATCTTTTGGCACGATACCTGCCGGTAAGCAGTCATCGATGGACATTGAACTAAGGGCCGGGGAAGACATCCCCACCGATAATATAGCTTTCTCGATAACCGTAAAGGAGGCAAACGGCTTTGACGCGGACCCGCTTAAGGTGGCGTTCAGGACAAAGTCCTTTGAGCCTCCAAGTCTCATTATCGCTGACATCGGCATAGACGACCAGAACGGCAATTCATCTGTCGAGCAGATGGAGATTGTGGTTGAGGGCGTAGACGCGCCGAAGGGAGAGATAAGGGTAGCAAAAGGTCTCAGCGTGGACATTGAACAGGGCCTGCCGGTCACAAAGACACAGAACAGGGACGCCTTTGCGGTGGTCATGGGCAACTCGGAGTACAAATACGCGAAGAACGTCGACTTTGCGGTAAATGACGCTCAGATGGTAAAACGCTATTTGACCGAAGTCCTTGGCTTCAGGGAGGGCAATATCTTCATACTTGCCAACGCGACAAAAGGGGACCTTGAGCTCTACTTCGGGACCAAAGACAATTTCAAAGGCAAACTCTTTAACCAGGTAAAGCCGGGCAGGTCGGACATTTTTATCTATTATTCAGGGCATGGCGCCCCGGGCCTGAAAGACAGGAAAGGCTACATCGTCCCTGTCGAGGCAGACCCGCAATATATCGAACTGAGCGGCTACCCGCTGGATGTCTTCTACAGCAACCTCTCGAAGCTTCCTGCAAAGTCCGTGACGGTAGTGACGGACGCGTGCTTTTCAGGCGCAGACATTTATGACAGCATCTCACCGATAGTCCTTGAGATAGACAACCCGGTCATAAACCTGAATAACGGAATCGTGCTTTCAAGTTCGACAGGAACTCAGGTCTCGACATGGTACAATGAGAAGAAGCACGGGATGTTCACGTACTTCTTTTTGAAAGCAATACACGACAGGAACGCGGATTATGATGGGAACAGGGAGCTTACATTTGATGAAATTTACCGGTATATTTCGGACAGGTCCGACGGCGTTCCCTATTACGCAAGAAGCATACATAATGTGGAGCAGACGCCTGTCATTCAGGGAAAGTATCAGGGCAGGGTGTTGGTGACGTATGAGGAGAAATGAAAATAAACACACCCCTCTATCCCTTCTTTTTAGAGGGGATGAATTGGAATGGCCCAAAAAATGAAAACAGTGTCCGTCAAAATATTTAAACACATAAATACCTGGATTCCGGATCAAGTCCGGAATGACGCCATTAAACTGAAGCATTGATTGTTTATTATTAGAATAATGAATTAACGATATTATGGAGGGCATATGAAAAAAATATTTCTGGTATCGGCCATATTATTCATTTTTACCTCGTCAGCCTTTGCCGAGTTCCCTGCTGTAAAGGTATACGAGAAGACGGCAAAGAATGTTGTGCTGATAATCGCCAAAAGCGAAGACACCAGCAGTATGATAGGCGCGGGATCCATTATTTCAGGCACTGGACTGGTCTCTACAAACGCACATGTAGTTGTTGACAAGTCTACCTCAAAACCATATTCAAAGATCAGGGTATATCTTAAACCTGATAAGGTGACCGGGAAGTTCAGGAAGGACCTTGTCCATAGCCATAAGGCTGAAATAGTAGCATATGACATCGACCTGGACCTGGCCATTCTGAAAGCTGAAGAAATCCCGTCCGGGACAGGGACCATAGAACTTGCAAACCCGGATGAGATAAAAGTCGGCGAAGAGGCAGTGGCTATCGGCCACCCTGAGCAGGGAGGCCTCTGGACCCTCACATACGGAAGAATAAGCGGAGAAATAGAAGACCAGAACAGCATAAAGGGTAAAGACGTATTTCAGACAGACGCGAGCGTCAACCGCGGCAATTCCGGCGGCCCTCTCCTCGATAAAAGAGGGTACATGATAGGCATAAACTCAAACATGGCGCGTCTGGGGGCAGGTGATATTCCGATAACAGGTGTTAATTTTGCTGTCAAGGCCTCGGTGCTGAAAAGCTGGCTTCAGAAGCAGGGGATTACACTTGCTTATGGAAAAGCGGACCTGTACAAAGAAGAACGGGTGAAGCCCGCAGGAGCAGAACTTGAGATGGAGAAAAAATCTGAACAACCGGAAGTACCAAGGGCAGAACCCTCTGTTGAGAAAGCAGAGCCTGTTATAGAGAAACCGGAACCGTCTGTTGAAAAGACTGAGCCGTCGGTAGAAAAAGCAGAACCAGTCGCTGAGAAAGCGGAACCATCTGTTGAAAAGACTGAGCCGTCGGTAGAAAAAGCAGAACCAGTCGCTGAGAAAGCGGAACCATCTGTTGAAAAGACTGAGCCATCAGTAGAAAAAGCCGAACCTGTCGTTGAGAAGGCGGAACCATCTGTTGAAAAGGCGGAAGCCCCTGTCGAGAAGGCGAAACCTGTAATAAGGCAGGCTGAACCACCTGTCAGGAAATCACATACTGTTGTTGAAAAAGCGGAACCCCGTGCTGAACAGAAAGACATGAAAGACGGGGACGGAGAGAAAACGCCGGAGACTGAACAGACTGAAAAATACCAGCCTCATCGTAAGGCCTACAGCTATGACTCATTGTTGAAGGCAGCTGAAGAAGATCTTGAAGACATGATGGAGGAGATGAGGGGAAAGATCAGAAGGTGATGAAGATAGAGAGCATAAAAATAATCAAATGCCTGCTTTCATTTTTTATTGTTACATATGCTGTGGCGGTATATTCTTCAAAGGCGCTTAGAGCTGAGGACACGGCCCCGCTTGTTCCGGACAATGATAACCTTAAGATAGTAGAAGCTGTTGGAGAAATTCTGCTTGGTGATGACACCACCCCTGCACAGGGCAGGGCAATGGCCCGTAATAACGCGAGGAGAAATGCTCTTGAACAGGCAGTAGGGGTAAAGGTCCACAGCTCGACAGTTTTATACAATAGCAGCCTTATAAGCGACCTTGTTGTAACAGCCACCAAGGGGCTGATAGTTGAAGAACAAATAATTGATGACGGGCCGGTCATAAAAGGAGACCAGATATATCATATTTGCAAGCTCAGGGCATATGTAAAGCCTGTCAATATAGAAAAGAGAGGGAACTTCAGGGTCCTTAAAGCTGAAGTCCTGAGGGCCGGGTCGGACAGAGGTCTTAAAAACCCTGTATTTCAGGACAATGATGAAATACAGGTGATAGTAAGTGTTAATGAAGCTTCACATATAAATATTTTCAGCGTGAGCCAGGACGGAATGGTTTCGCAGCTTTATCCGAATAAATTTTTTAAATCAGAGCAGCTGGCTGCCGACAAGACCATGATATTCCCGGATGATGCCCAGCGGGCACTTGGACTGAGACTCCGTGTAAGGACCCCGAAAAAACTGAGCTCGGCACTTGAATCGGTGCTCGTGGTAGCTTCAAAGGAAATGATCGAGTTGCATCCTGCAGACGGGATGAATGAGCTTATGCTTACGGACGTTCTGAAGAGTCTTTCTGGAATCGATCCGTCATTATGGGCTGATATGACAGTCGGGTATGAGGTGAGGAAGTAGCGGGTCAATTTTACCTTAATGTTGCATAAAGCAGGCAAGCGGCCTTGCTGTAAAACCTTTACAATGCGATGGTAAATTGGGATTAAACTTTGGCAGCAGGTCTTAATGCTAAGCGAAGTTCAGAATAATATACGTTATGCTTTTATGAATCTTGCTGAGGTATCGCAGGTAAAGCTTTTCCGTCAAGCCCGCTCACCTTATACGAGTAATTTAATGCAACTGGAAAGTTTATATATGAAGTGAGGTGATATGTCAGCAGTGAAATGTACATCTAAACTCATAATCGGCCTTTTGATTGGTGCGATGCTCGGACTCTGGATCGGCGTCAATATCGGAAGGGAACGCCCCCTGTTCAGCAATCCCTTCAGGAAGGAAAGCGTATATGAAAAATTCAGGAAAGCGGGCAGGGGATTAGGTGACGCTATAAAGGAAAGCGCTGATGAATTGCACGATAAATTGAAAGAATGACGTGTACATGAATCAGGATAGACATAATTGTATTTATTAAGACGGTCATAAGTAAAGCGGCATAGCTTGACTTAAAGTACCTACTGTTGGCAGTCTGTTGAGCGGGAATCCGGACAGCTAAAGAACTGGATGCCAGATTAAGAACTTCGGGCATGACGCTAATTTATTTATCTTTACTTTTGACTTCATTAGTATATGCACTTTAAATCTTTCTGCGCTTTGATGTAAAATTAACGTCGGCTTAATTATTGGTTGAGCAATAAATATCATCTGACAGGAAACGATATATAAATGATAAACGCAGGTGTTATCGGAACAGGATCAATCGGGATGCATCATGCCAGGATTTATTCCGGCCTGGAAGGGGTGCATCTTGCCGGAATATTTGATGCAGATGCTGCACGGGCGCAGGAAATTGCGGCGAAGTTTAACTGTAAGGTGTTCAGCAGTTATCAGGAGCTTATAGACTCTGTTGATGCTGTCAGCATTGCGGTCCCCACTACTTTGCATTATGAAATAGCTATGGCCTGTCTGAAAAATAACAGGCACATTCTGGTTGAAAAACCGGTCACCACTACACTGGATGAGGCTGACAGACTAATTGAGGAGGCAGACAGCAGAAATCTGACATTCCAGGTCGGTCATCTGGAACGGTTCAATGCCGGGGTCTCCATGATAAGCGCCATGGTGAACAAGCCGAAATTCATCGAATCCCAGCGTCTTTCACCATTTCTGGGCAGGGGGACGGATGTTGATGTTACCCTTGACTTAATGATACATGACATAGATATAATACTGAGCCTGGTTGATTCGGAGATTGCCGATATCCGTGCAACAGGGGCAAGGGTGCTTACAGGAAATATAGACATTGCACATGCATGGATAGAGTTTGAAAACGGCTGCATTGCTGAAGCAGTGTCAAGCCGGATAGCAGAGGACAAAAAAAGAGAGCTCAAGGTCTTCCAGCATAATGCTTACCTGAATCTGGACTACCAGAAGCAGGAAGTGTCGAGTTATATAAAACAAAACGGAAACGTGGAAAAGGAGACAAGGAACCCCGAGGTAAAAGAACCGTTAAAAGAGCAGCTGGTCTCTTTTATCGAATGTATCAGGAACTCTACTGAGCCGCTGGTCTCAGGCAGGGAAGGGAAAGAGGCTCTGAAAGTGGTACTGAAAATATCAGGGCTGGTCAACCGGGGGTTTGCAAGCTAAGAAAAAAGATATGCCAAAAATAACAGAAAACATAAAGACAATACCCATGCTTGATCTCAAGGCACAACATGAACCTCTCAATGAGGAAATTAAGACCGCTGTAAGAGAGATACTCGACAGCAGCCGCTTTATACTGGGTCCTAATGTGTCTTCATTTGAACAGGAAGTTGCTGCTTATCATAATGTAGCAGGCGCAGTCGGCCTTGGATCAGGCACAGATGCCCTCTACCTTGCTCTAAGGGCTCTTGATATTAAAGAAGGCGATGAGGTTATTACAACACCGTTTACTTTTTTTGCTACTGCTGAGGCGATAACCTATGTAGGTGCGACCCCGGTTTTTGTTGATATAGACCGGCAGACCCTGAATATCGACCCTTTAAAAATAGAAGAGAAAATTACTTCAAAAACAAAGGCCATCATTGTTGTACATCTCTTTGGTCAGCCTGCAGAGATGGATGAAATTATGTCCATAGCCGGCAAACACGGGCTGAAAGTCATTGAAGATTCTGCACAGGCCTTCGGGGCAAAGTATAAGGGCAGGCCCGTAGCAGGTATCGGTGATGCGGGATGCTTCAGCTTTTACCCGAGCAAGAATCTGGGGGCTTACGGTGACGGCGGTATGCTGATAACTAATAATCCCGAAATATCCGAAAAGGTCAAACTGTTAAGAAATCACGGTACAACGGGCCCCTATCAGCACAGCTTTATCGGGTACAACAGCAGGCTTGATGAAATACAGGCAGCTATACTGAGAATAAAATTTAAACACATAGATACTTATAACAGTAAAAGGCGTGATATTGCCGCGCTCTACACCTCGTTGATCGGTAATGCCGTTGCATGTCCGGTAGAAAAACAGGACAGGGTGCATGTTTACCACCAGTATACATTCAGGACCCCTGTAAGGGCAGCAGTGGAAAAGGCCCTGCACGACAACCATATATCAGCGGTTGTGTACTACCCCATTCCACTCCATTTGCAGGTGGCCTTTAACTATCTCGGTTACAAACCTGGTGATCTGCCGGAAGCAGAGGCAGCAGCCGGGGAAGTGCTCTCAATACCCATCTACCCGGAGCTTGAACCGGAAGACGTAAAGATGATTGCAGGGGTCATTCTTAAGGCTCTGCAAAAATAGCCGGAAAAATTTCTGTGATAATCTGCGTCCATCTGTGAATGAAATATTTCTAAAACCTATCTCAAAATCAAAAACAGAACATTATTGAATAGCTTGTCATTCCGGCTTGTCCGGAATCTTTCTTTGTTTTCAGTAAGATTCCCGACGCGCTTCGCTTGCGGGAATGACATTCTAATCAGAAGAACCTATTTTGAGATAGGTTCTACTCCGTCACCAGAAGTACCTGACCGGCTTTCAGGTTTGTTGACCGCAGGTTATTAATCTGCTGCAGGGTTCTTGTATCAGTGTTGAATTTCCTGGCTATGAGCCAGAGAGTATCACCTCTTTTGACCAGGTATTTCCCGTTAGATGGAACGCTCGCCTTTGCGGTATAAGTATTGTCTCCTGAACTTCCGCGCAGTGGTATCTTCAGTTTCTGACCGGCCCTGATAAAATACTTTCTGTTCAGATTGTTTGCATTGGCAATTTTCTGTGGTGAGGTGTGATATTTTCTTGCGATTGCGGCCAGTGTTTCGCCGCTCCGGACGCGGTGATATACATAGGCGCTGCTCGAAAGCATAATATCATTTTTCGACGACGCCCACTCCTGCATAGTGTCTTTGCAGGCCAGGAATGCTTCATTCTTTCCGGCAGGGATTTTAAGCGAGTACCTCGTCGGCGGTGTCACCTGTAAACGAAGTTCGGGATTTAATGCCGTGAGCTCCTCCAGTGTTATACCCAGAGACTCTGCCACTGTTTTCAGGTGGACCTGTTTCTCAATACTCACTGTTTCATAAGAAACAGGCTGATCAATTTCATCGAAAGTAAAACCGTATTTCTCAGGGTCTTTCATTATATGCAGCGTGGCAAGGAACCTTGGGACGTAGCGGGCGGTTTCACGGGGAAGCTGACTGTACAGGTCCCAGAAATTATCAAGATAGTTGATCTTCTGATTGCGAATCTTTCTCAATACCGCGCCCTCGCCGCAGTTGTAAGCAGCAAGAACAGTGGTCCAGTCCCCGAACATCTGGTGAAGTTCCTTTAAATATGCTATGGCAGCTGCTGTGGCTTTTTCAGGGTCCATCCGCTCGTCTATCCATGTGTCCCTCTTCAGACCGAATTTATACCCGGTTGAGGGGATGAACTGCCAGATGCCGAGCGCGCGGGCCGGAGACAGCGCCTTTACCTTAAACCAGCTCTCAATATGAGGCATCCACGCGAGTTCTTCTGGCAGGCCGGCATCTCTGAGAGAGGCCCTTATTTTATCAATATAAAGACCTGAACGCTTGTAAGATTCTATAAAAAACTGGCGTTCATACCCCTGGAATGATTTGATCTCCATCTGAACATGCTCGTTCATTATCAGGGGTATTTCAAGATGATTGCCATTGACTGCTTTATATCTTGAGGCATAAATCTCAAGGATACGCTTTGCAGTCATGAAACGCAGATCATCCTGCTGCTGGATCAGGTCAGGCCTGCTTTCAGTATCAACGCTCAGGACCAGCTCATATGCACGGTCCAGTGTCTCGATAGCCTTTTCGAGATTGCCATCAGCCCAGAATTCCTGGGAGGCGTTAACAAAATCAAGGGCAGTATCAAGCATTTCCTCTTCAGTAGCAACTTCCTCAAGATTATCAACTACATCCTCAATCGCTTCTTTTGCCGGCCCTGCATCATCAACAGAGCTGGTGATCTGGATATTTGCACGGTTTTGTTCCGGGATGCTCAGAGCATCATTACTGATATTTTTTTTATTACAGCCATCAGCACCCGGGCATTTAATATCCCCGGAGTCAGCGGCTTTAATCTCTGATGCAGCGTTATTATTTCCCGCGTTATCTTCAACAACAATCGAAGGAATGATCCTGGGCAAATGAATGTCAGTATTGCCCTGGACCCGGGGTTGACTGTAGCTGCAGCTGAACATCAGGAGAAAAACCAGCAGACCCGCAATTTTGAATTTATATGGTTTCATGTTAATTGATTTCCTCCTTGTATAACACCTTTACAGGCAGCATTGATAATATTATTTACTGTATTCGGACAAGAACACAAAGATATTCCTTATCGGAAACAAAATATAAAAGCTCCATTCATTTTACCTATCCATATAGGAATATGCAATTACAAAACAATGCAATATCTATTCCATTTATCTGGCTGTCTTATCAACAATAAAACATTTAAATATCGGCTTGTTACAAATCCCGTCATTAATATGCGAACGTCACGGACCTGACGAATGTCAATATTGCATGCATTATTGCTAATGTGACGGACTTATCAAGGGAAACAATTTATGACTGCTGTCCAAAACAGTTAAAACATCAGAGGCGTTTGGCCTCCCTAATATAGTTAAGCTGGACAAGTGTGTAATTTGATAATCTTAAAATGCCTGCCCCTGCTGTTTTCAGGTCATTTCCGATGCTGTTTACTTAACACCATGTTTTTTATAAAATAGACGGGTCATGAATATCCTGAAAGACAAGGTCGTACTTATAACAGGCAGTTCAAGGGGTATTGGGCGGGCCATAGCAAAAACATGCGCGCTTGCCGGTGCGGATATAGTTGTCAATTACCGGAAGGCCGGAGGCTCGTCGCAGGCCCAGGGAGAGGAGCTATGCGGGGAGATTGAAGCTATGGGACGCCGGGCAATAATAGTCCATGCTGACATTGCTTCAAAGGATTCGGTCAGGGGCATGTTTAACGAAGTGATGGAAAAAATGGGGAGACTGGATTATCTCATACTGAATGCCGCAAAGGCCCCTTTTAAACCGCTCGAGAAATTATTCGAGAGGGAACTGAGACAGCTGGTGGATACCAACTATATAGGCAATATATTCTGCATTCAGGCAGCAATGCCCATGCTCGAAAAAACCGGAGGAAGAATAATATTCATATCGAGCCTCGGAAGCCGTTTCTACAACCAGGCTTATCCTCTGGGCAGCATGAAGGCCGCAATGGAGTCAGTCGTAAGAGATTGCGCAGAGAGCCTTCGCTTAAAAAATATTTCTGTAAATGCTGTGTGCGGTGGTATTGTCAAGACTGATTCCTTCAAGGTGCTTCGCCAGTTCTGGGACAATATAGATATGCTTCCTGCTGAACTTTATGTTGAGCCGGAGGAAATAGCTGATGTGGTGCTTTTTCTGTGCAGTGATGCGAGCAGGGGAATAACCGGACAGACTATTGTTGTTGACAAGGGGCTGAGCAATGCAATATGCCGGACACCGGTGAAAACAGTGAATAGTGAACAGTGAATAGTGAACAGTCAGTCGATGTATCGAATGGTTTTCCCTTTTCAACTTCTATCTGCTTTAAACATACAACATATAAAATTATAAGTCATCAGACATAAGGAGGCGCAATGAGTCAGAACCAGATTACTGAAGAGAAGGTATTTGAAGAGCTTAAAAAGGCCATAGTCGAGACACTGCGGGTTGATGAAGGCTCGATCACAAGGGAGAGTTCCCTGATAAACGACCTCGGGGCCGAGTCACTCGATTTCCTCGATATAAACTACAGACTGGAGCAGGCATTCGGCATGAAAATGGCCCGCCACTTTGTCCTTGAACACATTGAGGAAATGTTTGGTGAAGGCACTGCCATAGACGAGGACGGCCGCCTGACTGACAAGGCCATTGAATTGCTGAAGATCCGTTTTGGAAGCAACATGCCGGCATTGCAATCAGGCATGGACATGGATGAAATTCCTGCCATGGTCACTGTCCAGTCAATGGTCCAGGGAGTAATGGACATACTTGGCAGCCTTCCCGAGAAGTGCTCAAACTGCGGCAATTCAGCATGGCAGTCTGAGGACGGGACCAAAATCAAATGCGGCTCCTGCGGGGAAGGTGCAACATTCACAAATGGTGATGATTTAATAAAGGCCTGGCTCACAAAGGTACAGGACGAGAAAAAAATCTTCTGATATGACCACGAAATCTTCCAGGCGAAGGGTGGTTGTTACGGGATACGGGATGATCACCACTTCAGGAAAAAACACTGAGGAGACCTTTGCAAAGTGCAGTCAGGGGCTTTCCGGAATTGATTACATCAGGTCTTTTGATACGACAGGGCTTCCCTGTCAGATAGCCGGTGAAGTCAACAACTCCTGGATTGAAGAATTTGAGAGCAGGACCGACCAGAGGTTGAGAAAATTCTCATCACGCGGGCTCCGCCTCATGAGAATAGCTGTTTCAGAGGCAGCAGCACAGGCAGGTCTTGATAATGTCAGGGACCGTGAAAATATCGGGGTCTCGCTCGGCTCTCATGGAGACAATCCTGATGTGGAAGACATCAAACTGATCCACAGGTTCTATGATGGGGACGGCCATTGGGACATGAAAAACCTGTTAAAGACAGGGGGGTATCCGTTCCTGCATTTTTTCAGGAGAAAACCGGACGCTGCGGCATCCATACTGTCAACCACATTTGACTGCAGAGGCCCTGTCCTGTCCCTTGTTTCCGCCTGCGCAGCAGGCTCTCAGGCCATTGGAGAGGCAGTGCGGCTGATTGAGGACAGAAAGTGCAATGTCATGATAGCAGGCGGCTGTGAGGCCACTATTGATTTTACCGGGATGATCGGGTTTATACTGCTTAAGGCGCTCTGTGAGAAATATACTGAACCCCAAAAGGCCTCAAGGCCGTTTGACAGAAAGCGCAGCGGCTTTGTCATGTCTGAGGGCGGAGGAGCCCTTGTCCTGGAAGAACTTGAACATGCCCGCGCACGAGGCGCTCAGATACTCGGGGAAATAAAGGGCTATGGTTCTTCTGCTGATGCCTATCGTATAACCGACACTCACCCTAAAGGACTGGGCGCAGTGATTGCGATGAAGGCAGCGCTGAATGATGCGGGAATAACTCCTGATGAGGTCGACTACATAAATGCCCACGGGACATCTACATCACAGAACGACCTGACAGAGACACGGGCCATCAAAGAAGTGTTCGGAGCACGCGCAGGGGACGTGCCTGTAAGTTCCAACAAGTCCATGCTTGGCCATGCGATAGCAGCGGCAGGCCCTATTGAATGTATACTGACTCTGGTAGGCATCAGCCGTTCAATATTGCTCCCGACTATTAATTATGAGTCCCGTGACCCCAAGTGCGACCTTGATTACGTGCCGAATGAAGCCAGGAACAAGGAGCACAGTATAGCGCTTTCAAACTCATTCGGCTTCGGAGGACAGAACGCCTGTCTGTGCGTCGGCAGGTATGAAGGTTAAAAGAACCGGTTGAATGGCCCATGGGGTCATAAGGGGGATTTTTATGAGAATAGCACCGTTAGACATACAACAGAAGAAATTCCCTAAACGCTTTAAAGGCTATGATCCGGAGGATGTTCGTATATTTCTCGAGATAGTCAGCGGAGAAGTGGAAGAACTTCGCAGGGAAAATGCCGCTTTAAAGGAAGAGGCCAGGGCAACAGGGGACCAGTTAAAAGAGTTCGACGGGCTGGAAGTCGCACTAAGAGACACTGTCATAAAGGCACAGGAATTCGTAGAAACATACAGGGCAAATGTTCACAGAAGCGCGGAGCTTCTTCAGAAAGAAGCGGAAGCGCGGGCAGAGGAAATGCTGAAGGGACTGCAGCATAAGGTCGTTGAAATACACAGGGAAATTACCGAGCTTAAGGGCATCAGGAAGCATTTTAAAGATGAGATGACAAGTTTAATTGAAAGCTCCCTTGAGAAGGTCTAGGCCAGATTAGGCATATCTGACACAGATGTAGTTGATCCGGAAAAAGTATTTATCCGCAGTTTATCACTGATTTATTACAGGTTAACCATCCTTATTGCCGGCCGGCCTGCAGGCTTGTCAACTCGCATGGCCTGTCGCATTTATATCTGTGCTTTATCTCTGAAACCTGCCCGTCCGGCAGGCAGGTCTGTGGAATTACGGACGTTCCTGGATGAATAAGATTCAGGAGCGCCTTGGAATGATGTCGTGCAGCAGTTCACTCAGGGTCTCAATCTGATAAGGTTTTGTAATCACGCTGCAGAAACCGTGTGTTTTGTAATTTGCCATGACTGTATCAGTCGAATAACCGCTCGATACAATGACCCTCGCTTCCGGGTCTATCTCGAGCAGTTTGCCGACAGCCTCTTTACCGCCCATTCCTTCACGGATTGTTAAATCCATTATTACAACATTAAAAGGGTCAGAGTTCATAGCATTTTTATAGAGTTCGACTGCCTGGGCCCCGTCTCTGGCAAGTTCCACTTTATACCCGATCTTCACAAGCGTTTTCCGGACGGTCGTCAATATACTTTCATCATCATCCATGAGCAGGATTTTACCTTCGCCATTAATTAACGCAGGTTTTCTGTCAGGCTCAATTAAGCCATGTCTTCTGATTGCGGGGAGATAAAAGTGAAAGGTTGTGCCGGCATCAGGAGCTGAATCCACTTCGATATAGCCATCATGGTTCATAATGATTGCATATGTGCTTGAAAGCCCGAGGCCGTGCCCTTTCTGCTTTGTTGTGAAATACGGATCAAATATTTTCTGAATGTTCTCTTTTGGAATACCGACTCCCTGGTCTTTAACAGTCACCTTTACGTATTCCCTGTTCAGCAAAGGCAGGCCACACTGTTCATCAATTATTACATTCTCGGCGCTTATCCTGATAGTTCCGCCTTCAGGCATGGCCTGACGGGCGTTTATTATCAAATTGAAAAAAACCTGGTTAATCTGTCCCTCGTCGACTTCAACCGCCCATAAATCAGGTGGTATGAAAAATTCACAGTTAATGTCAGAGCCCCTTAACACAATGCGCGCTGAATTCTTTAACTGTTTTGCAATAGACACTATTTTCTTGACAGGCGCTCCGCCTTTGGAGAAAGTCAGCAGCTGCGCAGTCAGGTCCTTTGCGCGGAGGCATGCCTCTTCAGCGTCAGCCAGTATTTCATATGTGTTTTTCATGATACCGGATGACATCTTCGCCAGTGCAATATTGCCGATTATGGAAGTCATGATATTGTTAAAGTCATGGGCGATTCCTCCAGCCAGAACGCCGACTGATTCGAGCTTCTGGACCCTCAGCTGTTCTTCCTCGATTTTCTTGCGTTCTGTAATGTCCACCAGTATTGTCATGATATGAGAGGGTCTTCCCTGCGAATCCCTGAGTACAGTGGAATTAATATATCCCCAGATTATACTGCCATTTTTTGTGATATACCTTTTTTCCATTCTGTAGCCGTCGCTTTTATCTTCCAGCAGTTCCTTATACAGCGCAAGATTTTTTCCCATATCTTCAGGATGGGAAAGGTCAGATATCGACAAACCGGATATTTCCTCTCTTGTGTAGCCGAAAATATTGTGAAATGCCGGATTGAATGTTGCGAATGAGAGGTCCCTGTCCAGGGGTGCTGATTCGATGGGGTAAATAATAATTCCTGTCGGGGACATTTCAAAAAAAGTCCTGAACTTTTCCTCGCTCTGGCGCAATGCCTCTTCAGTCTGTTTGCGTTCCGTGATTTCTCTTTGAATACTGTCATACGCATCTTTTATCCCGGTGCTCATGGCATTAAAATGGTTGGCGAGTTCCCCGAATTCTGTCTTGTCCTTATAGGAAATCGCAGCGCCATACTCACCTGACGTTATCATTCTGGTAGCATTAACAAGGGCATTGACCGGCTTTGTGACCGATTTAATAAGCCTTATGGCGACCAGTATACTTAGCAGCAGGGTCACCAATACTGTTATGAAGAGAATAGTTTTTACATTGCTGATATTTGCCATGGCTGCCCCTGTCTTTTCATCAAGACTGGTCGTGGCACTGTGGGACATATGTTCTGTAACTTCGATAAGCCTGTCCCCCGTATTGACGGCATCTTTTTTCAATTGCAGTAATCTGGTTGTGTTCGCTCTCGATGTCAGGTAATAGCTCAGGGCGACCTCGTAATCCTGCATAATGGACTGCATATTAATTATGCGGTCAGCGAGGTTTTGCGGATGGTGGCAGGAAGAGCATTTATTGGCGGATTCCTCAAGCGACAGGACATTAAGCACGATCGAATCGAGGTCAGTGGCAAAAGGGGTGTCCACAGAAAGGAGGTTGGACTGGACAGTTTGAATATTGATGATTAGTGAGCGTCGCAGCTCTTCTACCTGATACAGTTCAATGAGCCGCTTCAGCTCAGCGGTAGTGCTGGTCATGTAAAGTACGCCAAGCCCTGTACCTACTGAAAAAAAGAGCAAGAGTGCGAACAGTGATAAGATAATTTTTTTCTTCATTTGCCGTCCGTTATTTATCCATTATTCCGTACCGATGGTCCGGGTCTGCTGCCCTGGGTACTCAGTGATTCCAGCTTTGCATACAGTTAAGCGAATCTATACGGAATAATATATTATCCTGCGTAACAGTGCGCTGAGGTCTTCTATTTCATACGGTTTGGGGATGACACCGCAAAAGCCGTATTTTTTATAATCAGACATTATCGGGTCATTAAAATATCCGCTTGATACTATGGCCTTTACATCAGGGTCTATTTTAAGGAGGTTCAGTATTGTTTCCTGCCCTCCCATGCCTCCGCGTATTGTAAGATCCATAATGACAGCATTAAAGGGCCTTCCGGATTTTAACGCTTTCTCGTAAGACGCGATGGCTTCATCACCGTTGGAAGCGACTTCCACATCATAACCTAAATGGTTCAGCATCTTACGGACAGTCGTTCTTACAGAATGTTCGTCGTCCATCAGAAGGACCCTCCCCTCACCCTTATGGGCCTTGAATCTTTCATGGACGTTGACCGGATAAGCCTCTTTTGAGGCGTGCAGGTATATAGTGAATGTGGTCCCCTTACCGACCTCGGAATTAACGTCAATAAATCCATTGTGGTTTTTAATAATCGAAAAGGTGGTCGCAAGTCCTAATCCGCTTCCTTCACTTTTTGTCGTGAAGTACGGATCAAATATTTTTTTTACATGGTCCTCAGGTATGCCAACACCCTCATCTCTTACCGAGATTTTAATGTAATCACCATGTTCGAGGGACAGGACGTTTTCAACGGAAACCATCATGTTTTCAGCTGTGATGTTTATAGAGCCGCCTTCCGGCATCGCCTGCACAGCATTAATAACGAGATTATAAATGACCTGTGCAATCTGGCCTTCATCGACCTCTACAGGCCAGAGGTCATCCGGAATGGAAAAAAAGCAGTTGACGTGGGACCCTCTTGACGCGAAATTGGCTGAATTTATTATAAGCTCCTCAATCCTGGTGACCTTCTTTATGGGAGCCCCGCCCTTGGAAAATGTGAGCAGCTGGTTAGTCAGGTTTTTTGCCTGGAAACAAGCCTTTTCAGCATCGATTAAAATCTCGGACAGCCTGCTGCCGGAATCCACTGATACCTTTGCAAGTGAGATGCTTCCTGCAATGGTCGTAAGAATATTATTGAAATCATGTGCGATACCCCCTGCCATGATCCCGACTGACTCGAGTTTTTCAATGTTCTGAAGTTCTTCCTCCATCTTTTTCCGTTCGGTAATATCACGGATAATCCCCTGATAGCCGAAAACCTTTCCGTCGTTTGTCCTTCGCAGGGTAGAGGTAACGAGGCAGTCCATTAATTTGCCGGATTTTTTACGAAGTTTGACGGGATAGTCCCTGACAAATTCTTTTTCCTCTATCTCATTTTGAAATTTTTTGCGATCATCGGGATGGATATAAAGCTGGTTAGGGTTTAATTTCATTATTTCTTCTTTGGAATATCCGAAGAGGTCCAGTCCTGTCTGGTTTATGTCGATGAACCTGCCTTCGCGCGTATTTAAGAAAATGGCGTCCCTTGATTCTTCAAAGAGCAGGCGGTACCTTTCTTCACTTTCCTTCAAGGCCTCCTCTGCTGTCTTGCGCTGGGTTATGTCCCTGAATGTGAGACGCATCCCGCCGAAATTTCTGTAATTATCATATATTGCCATTGCGTGGATCGCCACTTTCAGTTTCTCCCCGTTCTTTTTTATCAGCTGTCCTTCGTCTATAAAGACCGATCCTTCACGGGAGATTTTGTCAAGACTTTTTTCGAGTTCCTCCCATGTCCTGGGAGTGCAGATTTCTTTAATATGAGTGTCAGTGAGTTCTTCCGGAGTATATCCAAGTAGCTGGCAGCCGTATGTGTTTGAGAGCTTTATCAGGTAATCGATATCAATGGAATGAATAATATCCGTCGAACTTTCTACGATTTCCAGATACCTCTCTTCTGATTCCTTTAACTGCTGTTTTAATATGTCCTGTGCTTCCTGAAGTTTGCTCCTTATTTCCCAGTTGAATATTGTGAGCATTCCTGCCAGCGCCCATGCCGCGATACTTGCACAGACCGCGCGAAAGGCCTGCACAGGGATACTGAATGTTGTCAGGAATGAATCATTGTTTATTACACTTGCCGGGAAGAAATTGCCCTTGGGTACTATTAACCCTCCGAGTATACCGTAAATAAAGAAGGAGGCACTTGCAGTGAAAAAATATTTTTTAACATTAAGGGGCCTTAGAATTGTTTCTTCAGAATAATAGTATGAATGAAAACCGAGACCGATTAATATGCCGCCGGGGAGGCCCAGGAGATAACGCGTCCATATGCTTCCCCCTTTCCAGAAGTCCGGAGACATTACTCCTGCTGTAAAAATAATAGCCAGTGCGAGCGGGAGGAGCCACCACTTGAGCGGTCTGGCAAGGCTTTTTCGCAGGCTTGATGAGTCAGGTATTTTCAGCCGGAAAAGTCTTCTGCCGAATTCAAAAAGTGCTATATAGGAAATTACAAGTATGAACCATCGAACAATATCAAGTGTCGGGTTCCGGCCTTTAATTATTGCCCACATATCCAGAAATTCATTTAATCCGTGTGTGATGCCAAAGGCAGCCAGCAGCCACAGTATATTGGCGATCTGAAACTCGCTCATGTTTTTTGGCTGCACCAGGACAGTAATGCCCATTACAACAAAGGCGAACCCGTAGATAAAAAATACGATATCAAGATTCTGATAGAACAGTTGATGATGTAGGTCCATGGAATCTCCCGGAGGTATTGTGCTGATAATATTTTAATCTTTAAAACAATTATTTACAATAAATACTTAGGGTGCAGGCTTAGGTGATTTCTCTTACATAAAATAATACAAATGAATGTTTCATAACATAATTACATAAATAAAGGGATAAGGGTTTTAGTCAGGACGTATATGTCCTATTATAGTCCAATTCATTGTATCCGGGTTGTTATTTTTTATGTGAAGCGGTTAAATTAAATCATGGCAATCCTCAGAATTACAAAATATCCGGAAGAAGTATTGAAGAAAAAAACAGAGCCGGTAAAAGAGTTCGGCCCCGGTCTTCAAAAGCTCATCGATGACATGATAGAGACTATGTATGCCGCTCCCGGCGTAGGTCTGGCTGCCAATCAGGTTGGAGTATCAAAACAGGTGACTGTTATAGACGTCAGTTCCAGGGATGAGGCCAGTTCATTGATAGTCCTTATAAATCCTGAGATCATCCATGCGGAAGGTGAAGACAGCTGTGAAGAAGGCTGTCTGAGTATTCCCGAATATACGACAATCGTCAAGAGGGCTGAAAAGGTAAAGGTTAGGGGCCTTGACCGCAGCGGGGCCCTGTTAGAGATCGAGGCTGAGGGGCTGCTGGCCAGGGCGCTGCAGCATGAAATTGATCACCTTAACGGATTTCTGCTGATTGACAGGATAGGGCGCATTAAGCGGGAGTTCTTCAGGAAGAGATTCGTGAGAGAGCAGGCGGTAGGCAAAGAATAGATACTGGCCACTCCAATATCGTTAGTCCTAATTAATATATTGTTAACGGGTTTGAGAATTCGAGGACTCAAGGGTCCCGGGTAAATGTGAATTATATGTCATTTGCCTGACCCCTTGGACCTTTGCCCCCTTGAACCCTTTTTGTTTTACATTTAGAATATACTCTGTTTAACAAAGCATTGAGGGCGGGTATCATGAGAGTTGTCTATTTTGGGACACCGGAGTTTGCAGTATTGCCTTTTAAGGCGCTGCTTCATGCAGGGCATGAGGTCGTTGCTGTTGTGACTCAGCCGGACAGGCAGAGCGGCCGTGGAAGGCAGTTGAAGTCTTGCCCGGTTAAAATGGAGGCCCATAAGGCAGGACTCAGGATTTTGCAGCCGGGGAGAGTGAGAGACCCGGAATTTATCGATATACTCAGGGCACTTAATCCTGAAGCGGTTGTTGTAGCAGCATACGGACAGATACTGCCCGGTGCAATAATTCATCTGCCGGAACTGGGATGCATCAATATTCATGCTTCCCTTCTGCCCGCATACCGCGGAGCTGCGCCGATTAACTGGGCCATCATTAACGGAGAGGGAAAAACGGGCATAACTACAATGCTGATGGATGAAGGGATGGATACAGGCCCTGTGCTTTTAAAGAGAGAGACGGAAATATCAGCAGATGACACGGCGGGGAGTCTTTCCCTGAGATTATCGAAGATAGGTGCGGAGCTTTTGATACCGACATTGAAAGGGCTGGAAAGCGGGGAAGTGAAACCTGTGCCTCAGGCCGGTGAGGTTTCATATGCGCCTTTATTAAAAAAAGAGGACGGACTCATTGACTGGTCGAAGTCGGCTGAGGAACTATGCAGATTTATAAACGGCATGAACCCCTGGCCCGGTGCGTTCAGTGTTCTTGAAAACGAAAGGGTCAAAATCATTAAAGCCATACCCCTTGATGGAAGGGCAGAGGCAGGCACTATAGACAGGGCCGGCAAGGATGGTCTGATCGCAGGCACTGGTACCGGGAGGCTTTCCATTCTTGAGATTCAGCCTTCAGGCAAGGCGGTCATGCCTGTCAGGGCCTATTTACAGGGAAGAAGGTTAAAGGAAGGTATGAAATTCAGCATGCAGACCAGGGGAAATAACTGACACCTATGTTGAAAAATTATCTGAAAATAACCGGGTACGCTGCAGCCCTGCTCGCACTTGCAGGAGTGGCCGTGTTTCTGGTCTTTAAAATAGCCGGTACTGATAAATCCATAGAGGTCCCGAAGATTGAGGGCAAGAGCATGACAGAGGCGGCTGAGTACCTGAACAAACACCAGTTGCTCATGAACATTCAGGGGGAAGAGTATCACGATGAGGTCCCAGAAGGCCGCGTCATCAGGCAGAATATAAAACCGGGTGAGAGGGTCAAGGCAGGGACGTATGTTGAAGTGGTTGTCAGCCGGGGCCAGGAGATGTATTCACTGCCTTCTTTTGAGGGACAGATGCTTGAGGACGCAAAGCTTACTTTAATCAATCTCGGTCTAACAATAAAAAAGGTCACATCCGTCCATTCTGATTCCATGGCAAAAGGGATGATCATTGCACAGAGGCCGTTAGCTGGAAATTCAGCAGGCAATGAGATCAATTTTCTCGTAAGTCTCGGACCGTATACAAGGACCTACAGATGTCCTTCTTTTGTTAATATGACCATAGATGACGCCAGGGCACTGGCATCAGATCTTGGCATTGAATTAATTGAAAAGGAAAGCGGCAGCAAGGTCATTTTTCAGAAACCTGAAGCGGGCGCGGTCATCCGCAACGGGGATTCTGTGGAGGTCAGGCTCGGGCGCGGATGGGGAATGTGGTTTTAATAAAAGTGAATAGTGAACGGTGAACAGTGAATAGAACAGATGGCCTTTACTATTCACTATCGACTGTTCACTATCTTTAAGGAGGATTTTATGGTTAAGATAGCGCCGTCCATTTTGTCGGCAGATTTTTCCAGGCTCGGTGAAGAAGTCATCGCGGCTGAGAAGGCAGGGGCTGATCTGGTGCATGTTGATGTGATGGACGGTCATTTTGTACCGAACATCACCATCGGACCGCTTGTGGTGAAGGCTGTTAAGAAGGTCGCATCCATTCCGCTTGACGTACATCTGATGATAGAAGACCCGGACAAATATATCCGGGATTTTGCAGACAGCGGCGCTGATATAATTACTGTGCATCAGGAGGCGTCTGTGCATCTGCACCGGACCATACAGAATATAAAAGAATGCGGTGTGAAGGCAGCAGTGTCCATCAATCCTGCGACACCTGTCAGCAGTCTGGAGCTTGTGCTGTCCTATGTTGATATGGTATTAATTATGTCCGTTAACCCGGGGTTCGGCGGGCAGAAATTTATCCCTGAGGCCCTGGACAAGATCAGGCAGCTCAGGGACATTATCACCAGAAACAAATATCGGGCAGAGATTGAAGTGGACGGAGGAGTAAACATTGACAATGTTGCAGATGTCATGAAGGCAGGAGCTGATATCGTTGTAATGGGGAGTGCGTTTTATAATTCTGAAAACTATGCTGATACGGTAAAGAGGGTCAGAGAAAGATGCAAAGCATAAGTTATGCATTCCGTGTTTGTCATACCCGCGAAAGCGGGTATCCAGAAAGGTAACCTGTTACGTGATCGCTGGATTCCCGATTAACTGACTTCGGGAATGACCGAAGTTGATATCACGTCTGCTTGAGGTGGGGAATTTTCATTCAGAAAAAGGAGAATGATGACAGATAAATATTTTCAGAAGGCTGAAGAATACAGAATCAGCGCGGAATACGACAAGGCGATCGGGGCCTATAAAAAGGCGCTGGCACTATGCAAAAAAAAATCGGACATGTCCGGTTTGCAGGACTGCTGCCTGTCCCTTGGTGATACATACAGGGCCAGGGGGGACTTTCATAAGGCAATTGAAAGCTATCAGGAAGGACTGGAACTCGCAGAGGCCCTTGATGACAGGGCAGGTGAGGCCGATGCCCTTTGCGGATTGGGCCTGAGTCTGCGTGCCCTCGGGGAATGGCCTCGGGCACTGACCCTTATCGGCAAGGCCCACAAACTTTACAGGTCCATGAAGGACCGAAGAGGGGAAGCTTTTTCTTTATGGGCAACTGCAGGTACGTACAGGATCAGGGGGGACGTAAGGCAGGCTGTCATCAAGTATCAGGAGTCGCTCGAAAGGTTCAGGGCCTTAAAAGACAGGTCCGGCATGGCCTATTCATACTGCGGTCTCGGCGGAAGCTCGCGAGTGGCGGGTGAGTTCAGGGACTCGCAGATATACTATAAAATGGCTAACAGGATGTTCAGCCGCCTCAATGACCGGTTCGGACTCGCCTATTCCTATTGCGGCCTCGGTAACGCAAGAAGGATGTTCGGTGATTACAGAAATGCCCTTAACTATTTTAAGAAAGCGGAAGTATTATATAAGGAAATAGGCGACAGGGTAAGCTACGCGTATACCCTCTGGAGTGTTGGCACTACATACAAGATGCTTGGAGAATTGAGCAGGGCGCTCGACAGTTTTAAGGAGTCTGACAGATTTTTCGTCCAGACCCAGGACCCGAGGGGCAGAATATATTGCATCCTCGGCACTGCTGAAGTAAATTATTTAAGCGGGAAAAGGGGCAATACGGAAAAGGCCTATCTGTCCGCCCTTAAACGCGCGGAAAATTACGGGTTTAAGGTGGAGAAGAAATACGCCGCTATGCTCATTAAGGCTTTCAGACAGGGCAGGTCGGTTCCCATTAACCTTCCATAGTAGCAGGGTTAAAGGGCATCAGGATCGAAAAGCTTTAGCTATGCTGCATTAACCATTGATAAATTCAGGATATATTATTATCCTGCCTGTTGAAATAACACAGGCTATCTGGTACTATTTTGATGGAACATGAAATGGAAACATCAGAATCACTTTATGAAACGTCTGCCGGGGAGCGACGGGAATATATCAAAGCCGATTTACTGAGCAGGGTAATAGCCAAGACAATCGATTTCATTATCGTTGTCGCCTTATATGAAATGATACCGAAGGTCGGATTTTTTGCGGGGATCACTTACCTGTTGATAGCCGACGGTCTGTTTGACGGAAGGAGTGCAGGCAAGAAGCTTATCGGACTGAAGGTGATAGTCCCTGACAAAGGTAGCGGTAACACGGCTTGTGAGTATAAAGAGTCTATATACAGGAACTTCCCTTTTGCTGTTGGATTTATTCTGTACGGAGTGTTAAAGGCGATCCCGTTAATTGGGTGGATCATTGCTTTTGTTATTGTTGTCGGGATCCTGCTTTTCGAGAGTCTTGTTATATTGGGGAGTGAAGAGGGTATGAGGCTGGGTGATGAACTTGCAAAAACTCGCGTTGTTCAGGACAAAGAAGGGGGAGTAAATGTTTAATAAGATACTTGGATGGTTTTCGAGCGACCTTGCCATTGACCTTGGTACGGCAAACACGCTCGTTTTTATGAAAGGCAAAGGCATAGTCTGCAACGAACCGTCTGTTGTAGCTGTCCAGAAAGACAAGGTCATAGCGGTCGGCCTTGAGGCCCAGAAGATGCTTGGAAGGACCCCTGCAAATATAACTGCAATGCGGCCTCTTAAAGAAGGGGTAATAGCAGATTTTGACAAGACAGGGGAGATGCTCAAATATTTCATACGGAAGGTGCATAACAGGAAGAGCTTTATTTCTCCCCGTATAGCGATTGGTGTTCCATCAGGTATAACCCAGGTAGAGCAGCGGGCGGTAAAGGACGCTGCACAGGCCTCAGGAGCCAGAGAAATTTATCTTATCGAAGAGCCGATGGCAGCAGCTATTGGTGTCGGTCTGCCCATCGGCGAACCATTCGGGAACATGATCGTGGACCTGGGCGGAGGCACGACCGATGTAGCAGTCATCTCACTGCATGGAGTTGTATACAGCAAGGCGGTAAGGATGGGTGGTGATAAACTCGATGAGGACATTGTCAACCACATAAAGAGTAAAGGCCGGATACTCATCGGGGAGAGGACTGCTGAACACATAAAGAGAGAAATAGGTTCAGCCTACAAGGTTGACGATGAGAACAGGTCTGTAGAAGTAAAGGGCAGGGACCTTGTCTCAGGCATCCCGAAGGTCATCACGATATTTGAAGATGAGATACGGGAGGCAATAAGTGAAACAATAACGGTCATAATCAATGCAATCAAGGTCGCCCTTGAAAATACACCTCCTGAGCTCGCCTCTGACATTGTTGACAGGGGGATAGTGCTTGCCGGCGGCGGCGCCCTGCTGAGGGGACTTGATTCCCTCATAAGACATGAAACAGGTCTGCCTGTCATTGTTGCCGAAGATCCCCTTCTGGCTGTAGTCAAGGGCGTAGGACAGGTACTGGATGAGCTGGATATTCTAAGACGGGTCGCCTTATGACAGATATCAGGGGATGTTAAAAAAAAAAATAATCTTCTTCGTTGTTTTAGTGCTGCTTGTTTTTGGTCTGCTTACATACCAGAGTACCCGGGATGAAAGAGGTACGTTCGATTTCCTCATATATCCTTTAAAAGCCCTTGAGCTGGGGATATCCTCCTCTATCGATTTTCTCAGCGGACATATACCGTTCTGGGGAAAGAGTGGACTGGACACTGTCCAGAGGCTGGCCGAATGTGAGGAGGAGAGAAACAGATATAAGGAAGCTGCATTAGAAAATGAAAGACTCCTCAGTCTCCTTCAACTGAAGTCCGAAAGACCGGATTATGTTGCTGCTGCCAGAGTATTTGCAAGGGACCCTACCAACTGGTTCCAGATCATGTGGATAGGCAAGGGCCTTGATAACGGGCTTGCAAAAAATATGGTCGCGGTAACTCCGTTCGGGCCTGTAGGAAAGGTACACCGGGTATTAAAGGAGAGGGCCGGCATCGTCCTGATTACGGACGTCAATTCCTCTGTGGCTGTCAGGCTGCAGACATCAAGGCTTGAAGGCATTCTGGAAGGCAGGGGAGACAACAGGTGCTATCTGAAATATATAGCCAAGGACGTTGAGGTCGCCGAAGGGGAAGACGTAATAACTTCCGGGCTCGACGGGATCTATCCGGAGGGGCTCCTTATAGGCCGGGTCTCTGAGGTCGACAGAGAGGGCGGCGACCTTTTTCAGCTGATTGTTGTTGCCCCTTCGCAGGACCTCAATAAGGTTGAAGATGTGGTGATACTGAGAAAGTGAACATTTTTTTAGTGTACATATTCTTTGCCTATCTTGCCCTTACCCTGCAGGCGATTTTTTTTAAGGGGATCAAGCCTGATTTTATACTTGTGCTCGTGTGCTTTTATTCCTTCAAATACGGGCAGGCCAAAGGGACAGCATACGGCGCTACAGCAGGTCTGCTTATGGATGCAGCGAGCGGGTTCATAATAGGCCCTAATATCATAAGCAAGTCACTTTCTGGCTTCCTGACTGCAGTGCTGAGAGAGAACATATTTCAATGGAACACAACTGTCAATACTATCGTAATAGCGATATTGTCTGTCATGGATATTTTTATTGTTCATGTATGCTATGAAACTTTTTCAAAAATGTCATTTCACAACAGGCCCTGGGGAATCCCGGTAACAGGAGTAATATACACAGTCATTGCTGCGCTTTTATTGTATCCTTTATTCAGCAGGAACAATGGCGCGGCTTTTTCAGGCAGTAAATATTAAACGCAGCCATGGATAAAAAGATTTCTGTTGCCTTTATCATTGTCGTATCCGTATTCAGCGTCTTTCTGTTAAGACTCTGGTATCTTCAGATTATAAAGGGAGACGAGTACAAAAGGATTGACGAGAGAAACAGGATAAGAGTCATAGATATCCCTGCACCGAGGGGCATTATATATGACAGAAATAATAATGCTCTCGTAAAGAATGTATTGTCTTATGATATATCGATGGTCCGGGAAGATATGCCACGGGAACAGAATGCGCTTGCAGAACTGGGTGGTCTTATCGGGCTTTCCGCTGAGGACATTCTTAAACTGGCTAAGTCCTCCAGAAGTCCCTATGAGACGGTCAAGCTGAGACGTAATGTATCGTTTGAGGAGGTTGCGCGGATAGAAGCGAGAAAGACCGATTTCCCGGGGCTGCTGGTGGAAGTAACAAGTGCCCGGGGGTATCTCTACGGACAGACTGCAAGCCACCTGCTCGGTTATCTGAGCAACCCTACACCGAAACAGTTAAGCCTGCCTGAATTCAGCAATGTCCCGAAGCAGGCCTTTGTCGGACAGTTCGGCATTGAAAAAAGCTATGACAGTATCCTGAGGGGAGTGGCCGGTAAAAAGATTGTAGAGGTCGACGCACTGGGTAACATAATCAGATTTGTAAGAATACAGAAGCCGCTTAAGGGGAAGGACATAAGAATTTCCATGGACATCAATGCACAGCTGGAGGCTGAAAGGAGCTTACAGGGGAAGACGGGCGCTGTTGTGGCGCTTAAGGCTGATACCGGGGAAGTGCTGGCCATGGCAAGCTCTCCCTCTTTTGATCCCAATCTCTTTGTAGCAGGCATAGAGAAGGACGAGTGGAGAGCGCTGATCAGGGACCCGTACAAGCCCCTGATGAACAGGGCGATCCAGAACCAGTATCCGCCGGGTTCTACCTTTAAAACAATAACAGCTCTTTCAGCACTTGAGACCGGAATGGTATCCCAGAAAACAACGGCATATTGCAGCGGTTCTACATATTTTGGAAGGACCTTCAGGTGCTGGAAGGAGGGGGGGCACGGTAGTGTTGACACCCACAGGGCCATTGTTGAATCATGCGACGTCTACTTTTATGACATCGGGAAAAAAATAAACATAGACACTATTGCAAAGTATGCCTGGGCCTTTGGTCTGGGGAGACCAACCGGAATAAACCTTGAAAGTGAGGCCCCGGGGAATCTGCCTTCTTCTAAGTGGAAGCTCAAGGTGAAAAAGGAGAAGTGGTATCAGGGCGAGACACTCAGTGTTGCGATCGGACAGGGTTATCTTACAGTCACGCCGATACAGATGGCGAGGCTGACCGCCGGACTGGTCAATGGCGGCAGAATATTTAAACCTCATCTGCTGGCAGATGAATCCCCGGAACTTGAGAGGACAATAGACGTTAACAAGGGAAATCTGGACTTCATTAAAAGGGCGATGCTCGGCGTTGTTTATGAGAGCGGAGGAACAGGCGGCAGGGCACGCTCTAAAGTTGTGAGTATAGGCGGAAAGACAGGCACTGCACAGGTCATAGGAGGAGCGATAAGGGGTGTTGAGCTTGCTGATCAGCACCAGGACCATGCGTGGTTTATTGCATATGCTCCGCAGCTGAATTCACAGGTGGCGGCAGCCGTGTTCGTCGAACACGGAGGCCATGGCGGCAGTGCGGCAGCGCCGATAGCAAAGCAGGTCATTGAGGCCTATTTCAATCCCCCGAAACCGGAAAGTGAAGAAGGGGAACAGGGAGATGCAAGCGGGGAGGTGCCGGCCCAGGCTATTGCAGAGCCAAACCAGATAGAAGTTAATCAGGTGAACCCAGCAGAGGATACAACGTCACAGGAGAACAGGGAAATGGAGGGAGATTAGAGAAAGTTGTTAGTTTTCAGTCGTTAGTTTTTTGCACTGACTACTGACTACTGTCTACTGACTACTGACTACTGATATGATAGACCGCAGGATATTGAAAGGGTTTGACTGGAGCTTCCTGGCAGCAGTCATTGTGCTGTCGATGATAGGCGTATTGACCATCTACAGTGCCACAAGGCCCCTGCTCGAGACACAGCAGTCGTCTTTTTACATGAGACAGTTGAACTGGATCATGCTGAGTCTGGTCGTTTTCTTTGTGGCTGTGAGTATTGACTATATGTGGTTTATAAGGTCCGCTTACATTCTATATCTGATCGGGGTGCTTCTTTTAATAGTAGTGCTGGCTGCAGGAAGGACAGGCATGGGGGCCCAGCGGTGGATAGATCTCGGGTTTCTGTCATTTCAGCCCTCGGAATTTTTCAAGATATTTTTTGTGCTGACTATGTCACGTTATCTGTCGCGGCTCGAGAACGGAGCAGACCTGGGGATTAAAGAGTTGTCGAAGATCCTTGCAGGTTTTTTTATTCTGCCTGCGATACTCATCCTGAAGCAGCCTGATCTCGGGACAATGCTGATGGTCCTGTTTATCTTCATATCGATGGTACTGACATACGGGATCAGGAAAAAACTTTTTATTACGGTAATCGCGATCGGACTTATCGCCCTGCCGTTTGCAGGTAAATTTCTGTGGGGAGGATTAAAGGACTACCAGAAAAACAGGATCATAGCCTTTATCGATCCGCAGGCCGACCCTCAGGGTATCGGTTATCATATCACACAGTCAAAGGTTTCCATTGGCGCAGGAGGTTTTCTGGGCAAGGGATATACGAAAGGGACACAGGGCCCCTACAGGTTCCTGCCGGAGCACCATACTGATTTTGTTTTTTCCATATTCGCTGAGGAATGGGGTTTTATTGGCAGTGTCGCCCTGTTTTTGCTGTACCTGTTCATTATATGGAAAGGCTTTGATACGGCA
The DNA here is from genome assembly GCA_003599025.1 of Nitrospiraceae bacterium. GTDB lineage: Bacteria > Nitrospirota > Thermodesulfovibrionia > UBA6902 > UBA6902 > UBA6902. The sequence goes on from QZIL01000093.1 coordinate 100,433, forward strand.
AGGAATGCCCGGGACATGGAGGGGACTTATCTGGCCCTTGGTGTGACGTATATGTTCACTTTTTATTTTGTCGTAAATATAGGGATGACTGTCGGACTGATGCCTGTCGTGGGCATCCCCCTGCCTCTTATGAGCTACGGGGGTACTGCGCTTCTGTCGAATTTTATTGCTTTGAGTATTATCGAGAATGTCCGCGTGCGGCGGTTTGCGTCTTATTATTGAAAAAATAAGTCCTATAAGTCATATAAGAACTGTTATGGTTGTGCGCATATCTGCGCAACAAAAAACAAAAAAGTTTTTTAAATATCGTATAATCAATTCCCATATAACATGCTTATTAAATTTATTGAATTCATCGGCGCTGTCATTGAAAAGCCTCTCCTGGGACTGGGCCGGATAATGGTCCTGCTGGGTGCTGCACTGAAGGGGACGGTAAGACCTCCTTTCGAAATCAGGAACATTATCAACCAGATGCTTCAGATTGGCGTCAATTCCCTGCCGGTGGTCCTTGTAACGGCTGTGTTTACCGGTATGGTCCTAGCACTTCAGAGTTATACCGGGTTTAAGAGGTTCGGAGCAGAGGGGCTTGTCGGTTCTGTTGTCGCACTTTCAATGACCAGGGAACTGGGGCCTGTGCTCACAGCGCTTATTGTAACAGGACGGGCAGGGGCTGCAATGGCAGCTGAGCTTGGTACGATGAGGGTCACTGAACAGATTGACGCACTCGAGACACTTGCAACAAATCCCGTTAAATACCTTGTAGTGCCGAGGTTTCTCTCAGGCATGATTATGCTCCCTGCACTTACTGCAGTTACTGACATAATCGGCATTCTGGGCGGTTATTTTGTGACTGTGACGCTGCTCGGCTCGAGCTCGAAGACTTATTTAAGGGCCACTTGGGACTATCTAGAGCTTCAGGACTTATACAGCGGTCTTATCAAGGCGTGCTTCTTTGGCATGGCGTTTGCGCTTATAAGCTGTTATAAGGGGTTTTACACAAAGGGAGGCGCTGAAGGTGTCGGCAGGGCCACTACAGGTGCAGTCGTCTATTCATCAATGACTATTCTCATTTCAGACTATTTTCTTTCTGTATGGTTATTTAAGTGATAGAGTTAAGGGACATTCACAAATCGTTTAATGATCATGAAGTTCTGCGCGGCGTCAACCTCAACGTCAGGAAGGGGGAGAGCCTTGTTGTTATAGGGGGCAGCGGTTCAGGAAAGAGCGTGCTCTTAAAGCATATTATCGGCCTATTAAAACCTGATAGTGGAACAGTTATCGTTGATTCATCAGACCTGTCCGGGCTGGATGAAGACGGCCTTAACGACATACGCAAGAAATTCGGGATGCTTTTTCAGTCGGCAGCATTATTTGACTCGATGACGGTCTGGGAAAATGTGGGTTTCGGACTAAAACGTCATACTCATATGACGGACATGGAAATCAAAGAAACCGCAATCGAGAAGCTCAGGATGGTCGGCCTTGTCGGTATAGAGGATGAAATGCCTTCTTCCCTCTCAGGCGGTATGCGCAAGAGGGTGGGGCTTGCAAGGGCAATCGCTATGAAGCCTGAAATACTTCTCTATGATGAACCCACAACAGGCCTTGATCCCATAATGGCTGACGCTATAAATGACCTCATAATAAAGATGAGGGAGGAACTGGATGTGACATCCGTTACTATTACGCATGATATGAAAAGTGCCTACAAAATTGCAGATACAATTGCGATGCTTTATAATGGTGTGATTATTGCAACAGGTTCCTCAGAGGAAATGCAGAACTCGGCAGACCCTTTTGTGAAGCAGTTTGTTGAAGGCAGGGCAGAGGGCCCCATCAAGGTTGAAGGAATAAACAGGTGAAAAACGTATCTACTGAACTGAAGGTTGGAGTATTTGCGATAATAGTCATAGTCCTCCTTTCCTATATGACATTTAAGGTCGGAGGGATGCCCATGGTCTGGGAAAAGGGTTACAGACTGCATGCGGTTTTTGACGATGTAAGCGGACTTGATGAACAGTCGCGTATCAAGATTGCCGGGGTCGAGGCCGGCCTGCTCGAAAAGATCGTGCTCGAAGACGGAAGGGCCAGACTCACCCTGCTGATCCAGCCTGATATAAAGGTGTATAAAAATGCAGTTGTGTCCCTCAGGATGTCTGGCCTGCTTGGCGACAGATATCTCGCCCTTTCACCCGGGACCTCGGACCAGTCGGTCCTTAAGGACGGAGACATGATAGCAGAGACCTTTCCTGCTGCAGATATCGACATACTCGCTAACCGTCTGACTTCTGCTGCTGACCAGATATCCGACCTGACGAGAAACGTTAACAGCATATTCGGAGAGACCGAAAAACAGTCGATCAGGGACGCCATTCATAACCTCAGGGCGGTGACT
>QZIL01000002.1 GCA_003599025.1 Nitrospiraceae bacterium
GGATTAGGGAGCCTTCCCGTCTCCCTAATAACCCTCTGGGTAATGCATGTATTCATCCCCGTGGCAAGCCACGGGGGATTCTACAAAGCTTTCGCTAAAGAAAAGGCAGGGAATCACCCTGCCCTCAATTCCGGACCTTCTGTTAATTAAAGTACTATACTTTATGTCGCACATTCCTTATTGACTGCGGACGGGACAGCCCTGCTTTCTGACAAAAGCTGCAGATGCCGTATCTCCTGCAAGGCCGCTATTTCATTGCCATACGTTGCGTGATTGTCCCTGCTTCTTGCCAGGCTCCATATAACAACTGAACAGCCGGCTGCAATAAAACACAGGATGCCGGCAAACACAAATGCTATTACATAAGCCTGCGTCGCGTCATAAAGCACACCGCCAACTACCGGTCCCAGTATACCGGCAACTCCGTAAGCAGTGAATATCCACCCGTAGTTCATCCCAATATTTTTTGTTCCGAAGTAGTCTGCTGTTGCTGATGGAAAGAGGGCGAATATGCCTCCGAAATTAAGTCCGACCCATGCGGATGCAATAAATACCGCCAGGGGGGTGTTAATGTTTACAAGCAGCATAAAGGCCATCCCCTGAAACAGGAACATTATCATCATAGCGCGCGGCCTGTCGATAAGGTCGCTAACTTTGCCCCAGAAGATTCTTCCAATTGCATTAAAAATGGCGAGGATGCCGACAGGCTCCATAAAACGTCCAAACCCGCCCATCCAGGCAGGAGCAAATGTCTGTCCATTCATAATAGCGCCCATCAGGGGCTTCCACTGTCCGATGGCCATGAGGCCTGAAGTGGCCCCGAAAATAAACGTAATCCACAGCATACAGGCAAGCGGTGTGTTAAGCATCTCCTGCCATTCAGTATCTCCATGGGCCTTGTTCTGTATCCGTTTTGCCTCCCACCCCGGCGGCTGCCATCCCGGCTCAGGGTTTCTAAGAAGTGTGGCACCAAGAAGGACAGCAACAGCACTGGTTACGCCGTGCAGAATAAAAAACATTTTCCAGCCGATACCAAACCCGCTTCCATGGGTAATGCCCAGAGCGACAAGCAGTATCTGTGAAAGCCCCATTGCCTCTCCGCCCGGCCCCTGTGGCAGGAGAAGTGTTGATGCAGGACCTGCAAAAAAGAGGGCCCCTGCGCCAAAGCCTGCTACAGACAGACCCGTAACCAGACCCTTTTTGTCAGGGAACCATTTCATCGCAGCTGCGATGGGACAGACATAGGCAAATCCGATCCCCGCGCCCCCTATCACCCCGTATGTCAAATACAATGACCAGGGTCTGCTCTCTGAGACGAGTATTGAGCCAAGAAGAAATGACAGTCCCAGAAGAATGCCGCCTATAGAGGCCACTTTTCTAGGCCCGATTTTGTCCTGCAGTCTTCCGGCAGGAATCATGACCGCTGCAAATGTAACCAGGGCAATGGAAAAGGCCCACTGCGTAGTAGTCCTGTCCCAGCCAAATTCAGTCTCGAGTGGTTTGACAAATACGCTGAAAGCATAAACAGTCCCGAGAATGATCTGGACTATCAGTGCCCCAGCCAGCACCGTCCAGCGGCCGCTTTTGTTGTTCTCTGTCATGAATTTCCCTCCACATTAGAATTAGTAATAAAAGCCTGTTCCGGAACATTGTGGCAATATTGATGCCATACATCAACCTGTTGAAATATATGAATTTTCATTTACACCTCTAATGTCATAAACAAGAAAATGACTGGCCGGTGACAGAATTGTGACATAGGCAAGAACGCTTTTTTATAATGTCATTCATCGCTCTTGGACTTTTTCCTTTAGTTAACTCTATGTACTTTAGTTATAACTTATTGATTACTGATGAAATGGTAATGGTATGACTCATGAAGCTTGACTTTCAAAAATATCGTGATATATTTGTAAATATTAACAATCCTAAATTTCACAGAAAGGAAATAAATATGAGAAACAGATGGGGGAGTACACTAAAAATACTATTACTGTTGTTTTGCTGCGCATTCCTCCTGGGGTCCTGCGCAACAAAGGGAGTTCCGCCGGTCAAGGAGATAGCAACTGTTGAGAGGTCCATCAATATGGCAAGGGAGAGCAATGCTGAGATTTACGCTCCCCTTGAATTAAGGTATGCGGAGGACAAATTGCAACAGGCAAAGGCGGCTATGCAGATGGAAGAATACACGAAGGCCGGCCGTTTAACAGACGAAGCAGCTATCGATGCACGACTTGCAGAGACAAAGGCATTAACCGAGAAAGAGAAAAAGAGTGTGAAGGAGACCAAAGACAATATAGATATCCTGCGCAATGAGATCGAAAGGGCCAAAAAATACAAATAATAACACTATTAAAATGGAGAAAAATGCCATGAAAAACAAAGGCACTAATTTATATTATCCGAAATTGCTAGCGATACTTTTTTTGCCGGCAGTACTGCTGCTGACACAGTGCGCAACAGTTCCTGAGAAAAACGAGGCGCTGGAACGGGCCCGTGCAGCTTATTCGAAGGCACAGAAAAATTCTGCTGTCAATACCTACTCGCCTGTAGCACTTTATGACGCATCCAAGTCACTTGAACTGGCTGAGAAGGCGAAGAGCCCGGAAGATATTCAGCACTTCTCTTACCTTGCTGAGAAACAGTCGCAGATCGCTGAACTGCTGGCTGAGAAAAAGACTTTCGAACTTGAGAAAGAAAAACTCAGCGCTGAACGGACCATGATGCTGATGCAGGTCAGGGAACGTGAAGCAGAGAAGGCAAGAAGCGAGGCAGAGAAAGCCAGGGGTGAGGCGGTTGCTGCAAGAGAGATAGCTGAGAAGCGGGCACTTGAGATTCAGAAGGCAAAGGAAGAGGCAGAGGCATTAGCGCGTCAGGCTGAGAAGGCAAGAAAAGAAGCAGAGGCAAAAACGCTGGAAATCCAAAAGGCAAAGACCCAGGCTGAAGCCAGGGCGCTGGAACTGGAGAAGGCGAAAAAAGAAGCAGAGGCAAGAACACTGGAGCTTGAGCAGGCCAGAAAAGAATCTGACATGAGGGCGATGGAGATTGCAAAGGCACGGGAAGAGACAGAAGCTGCACTGGCACAGAGAAAGCAGCTGGAAAGTGAAATCGAAACGCTGAAGGCAAAGAAAACAGAAAGAGGTCTCGTCCTTACACTGGGAGATATTCTCTTTGAAAGCGGAAAAGCTGCATTGATGCCGGGAGCGACAATGACAATAGACCAGCTCGTTGAATTCTTGAAGAAATATCCAAACCGCAACATAATAATTGAAGGGCACACTGACAGCATCGGGAGTGATACATTTAATCTGGGACTTTCTCAAGAGAGGGCCAAAGCAGTACAGGCGCCTCTGATAGCCAAGGGTATTGCAGCAGAGCGCATCACGACCAAGGGGTATGGCGAGAAATATCCTATAGCCAGCAATGCAAATCCAGCCGGAAGGCAGCAGAACCGCCGGGTGGAGATTATTATCCTTGACGAAGGGGTCGGACCTGAAAAGATGATCAGATAAATACTTAACTTACTCATCTTTAAAAGCAATAAGGCCTGGCCTTATTGCTTTTTTTTTGCTCTTGACATGCGCCTCTAAACTGATATGATTGAAATATGAGCAATTGATCTATTGCTCATAATACCATGTGCTCTGCTGGCCTGAAGGAGGTGAGACAGGATGACAAAGCCTTTGAGCAAAAAGGCCCTTTTGAGGGAGGCCGCTTTCTGGGGAGGACTTAAGAAGATAGCAAAAGACAACCCCGGGAAGACCTGCCGTAAATGAAAGGGCTGAAAAAGCTAAAGTTGCTGGTCAAGCAACAAAGACAGGGATATGGCAGCAGCTTAAAGTACATTCAGTGCGAAATGGTTGCTGCCATATCTTTTTTCACTTGAGCCATGAATAGTGACTTATAATCACTGCTGTCCAAAACAGTTGATACAGGAGAGGCTGAATGCCTAAGAAACACAATGACGACTCCTGTAAAAAAAGAGATTCAGGCAGTCAGTAAAACTGCCATACATCAATATGAACTGAGAAGATTTAAATTGCAAAGCAGGATATGCCATCTCAATATTCCGTCGATTCATTGTGTTTTTGAGGCATTTGGCCTTCCTTATAAATTTAGTTGGACATGTAAAAAATTAAAGCATTCACTATGTCTATAAATAATTCATTTGATTTTTTTGTACAGTGGCACCTGACAGAAAGATGCAATCTTAATTGCACACACTGCTATCAGACGGGGAAGAAAACGCATGAAATGACTTTGCCGGAGATAAAAGAGACCATAACTGAAATAACCGACACGCTCAACATATGGATGAAGACATACGGAATAAGCTTTACTCCAAGTGTTAATTTGACCGGCGGCGAACCATTTCTGAAGAAAGACATATTCACAATCATCGATGAATTCCGCATCAGGGACTTTGAAATATTCCTTCTTACTAACGGGACTCTTGTAGATGCAGACATGGCCAAAAGACTGTATGCACTTGATATAAAAGGGGTGCAGGTCAGCATCGAAGGTCCGAAAAAAATACATGAGTCGATCAGGGGAAGAGGCAGTTTTTCTGACTCTCTCCGTGGGGTATCCAATCTGCTTGAAGCAGGACTGGATGTGACCCTGAATGTGACTTTATCTTACTTGAATGCCGGACACTTTATGGACCTGTTCAATTTATCATCAGCCCTTGGTGTGCAGAAGCTGGGTTTTTCAAGGCTTGTTCCTTCAGGCAGGGGTGAGGCATTGGTCACGGAAATGTTGAAGACTGAAGAAGTGAAAGACCTGTATGACAACATCTTTTCCCTTAACACTAACAGCCTCGAAATCGTTACCGGAGACCCTGTAGCGTCCCAGCTAAGAAGGGGAACGGATGACAGGGACTGCGGCGACATAGCTCTGGGAGGATGCGCAGCCGGGATTTCCGGATTGACAATACTGCCTGACGGTACACTTCTGCCCTGCCGGCGGCTGCCGGTCCCCATCGGAAACATATTAAAAGATTCATTGCGCGAGATTTGGGCCGCATCTGAAGTTCTTAATGCACTCCGCGACCGGAGTATGTATAAAGGGAGGTGCGGTTCCTGCAGGAAGTGGGCACACTGCAGAGGATGCAGGGCCATTGCTTATGCGTATTCAAATACGCAGGGACAGGGCGACTTTCTCGCTCCGGACCCTCAGTGTTTTTTTAATCAGTAAAGGACCTGGTTATGTATGAAAGGGCCTGAACATCTCGCACTTACTCAGCTGCCTTTATGTCCACAATCTTTTCGACAGGCACCACGATCCACCCTGCTTCTGACTGAAGATGCACCTCGCCTGATCCAACCTCAATCAAGATTCCCCTGTATACAGTCTCAAATGTAATTACTTCAACCTCGCTGCCGGTCAATTCCTGCATCATGCCTTCCTGTTTATGCTATTTACAAATTCACCGCCCAGAAGAAATATACATGAGAGATAGTACATCCACAGGAGGAACAGAATAAAGGTTGTCAATGAACCGTAAATGGTACCGATGTAAGAGACGTTTCCTACGGCCCATGTAAAGATATGTTTTGCAATCTCCCAGAGGACAGTAAATAGCAGTGCCCCGGCAAATGCAACTCTAGTGCCGACTTTTACATGGGGCACAATTTTATATACAGCAGTAAATGTAAGCAGGACAAGCAAAAAAGGGGCGACGTATCTCAATAAGATACCCGCCTTTGAACTTAAGCCGAGCCCGAATATCTGTATGGGATTGTGCCTGAGCACACTGGCAGAGGAACTTACAGTGAATGACATGAGCCAGAAAAATATCACGAGGGTGACGATGAAAATGGTCCAGAACATAGACAGCAGGAAATGTCTTTTCTTGGGGACCTTGAATATAACATCCATTGCCCGTTCAACTGAATAAAAGAGCTGCAGCGCCAGAAACCCATAAATTACGAGTGTTATAATACTGATTCCCCTGTATGTTATCAGGTTCCTGATTTCTGTCGTAATATCTGCCGTGGCTGAGGGGAAAAAACTGGTAAGCTTTGAAAGCAGGAAATGATACAGGTCCTGGTTCCCTCCGAGCACATAGCCGAAGAGGGCAACTATAAGAATACTCAATGGAATTAGCGAGACCATCAGAAAGTAGGCAATCGAGGCCGCAAGATAAAGGCAGTCATCCCGGAAAAATGATTTCAGACTGCCGCCTATGGCTTTTAAAAAATACATTTATTTGTCTATTAATTCATAAAATGTATTTAACATATTCATGCAGTTATGGGCTACTCTTTCTTCCTCTCTCTGACATATATCTCAACAGGCACCCCCTCAAACGTAAAATGCTGCCGCAACTGCCTTTCCAGAAATTTTATATATGGCTCTTTAATACCTTCCTTGACATTAGTAAATATAGTAAACCCGGGGGGATCGGTTTTTACCTGGGTAATATAATATATTTTAACGCGCCTGTTGCGATACATCGGAGGCTCCTGCTTTGATAGCGCCTTTCTGAGAAAAATATTGAGCTCATGAGTGCCTATCCTCTTTGAACCTTCGGCAATTATCCTGTCAATGATAGGGAAAATATTCGTCATCCTCTTCCTGCTCATTGCTGAAATGGTCAGAACAGGGACATGCCGCATAAACCAGAGTTTCTGATGTATCTGCTCTTTCACTTCTTCAACAGACACAGAGTCTTTATCTGCAAGGTCCCATTTATTGTAAATTATAAGGGCATTTTTTTTAGCGGCAAAAACAGCTCCGGCTATTTTCTGGTCCAGTTCAACAATCCCTGTGGAGGCATCAAGGACGATCAGTGCGATGTTGCTGTCCTCGATATTTTTCAAAGTCCTCATAAATGAGTATCTCTCAATAGTTTCCGCCATTTTGCCCTTTTTCCGGATGCCGGCCGTGTCTACCAGCACATATTTCCTGTTGTAATAGGAACATACCGAATCCACCGCGTCCCTTGTTGTGCCCGGGGTGGAGCTTACGATCATCCTCTCCTTGCCGAGCAGGGAGTTCACCAGCGTTGATTTACCGACATTGGGCCTTCCCACAATCGCTATCCTGGGATATTCTGCTTTCTCTTCTCCGCCAACTGATAATAACGGTGACATCCCCTCCATAAGTTCCTCAAAGCCGTATCCGTTAAGTGCTGAGACAGGGAATATATCTACCCCAAGAGAATAGAAATCACCGAGATAGCTGCTTTCTTTTTTGGGGCCGTCTATTTTATTTACCGCATGAAACACCTTCTTGCCATATTTCCTCAGTTCATTGATAAGTTCAATGTCCAGCGGCAGAAGACCGCTTTCACCATCCAGCAGCAACAGAATAATATCAGCCTCCTCAACCGCGAGAAGCAGCTGTTTTTTCACTTCCCCGGCAAACTCATCTTCACCTTCATGCTGAAACCCCCCTGTATCCACGACCCAGAAGGACTTTTCTTCCCATGATGCCTCCCCGTAGAGCCGGTCCCGAGTAACACCGGGGAAATCTTCAATAATGGCACGCCGCTTCCTTATTATCCGGTTAAACAGTGTGGACTTGCCTACATTCGGTCTGCCTATAATGGCTACTATGGCCTTTCGCATTATCTTCCTGTCATATTTGAAAAAATCGGGGGAAATTAATATTAAGTCCTTAATTATAGCACAGGGCCGCCTTCATGAAAGCAGGGTATGATTTAATGCCCTGATAATTAAAGCAAAAATAAGCAGCAGTTTTCTGGCCGGATATTAAATTGACCCGATTCGTGACCGCATGTTATCATTTAATAATGAAGAAAACCATTTTAATATGCTCTATTATTCTGGTTATCAATGCCTTCAGCATTACCTCCCGGGCTGACATTTATAAATATATTGACAGCAACGGCGTAATTCATTTTACGAATGTCCCTGACGGCAAAGGTTATACAAAAATATTAAGTGAAAGCAGTTCCGCATTAAACGGTCCATACGATCATATAATAAGCAATAAGTCGTACAAATATAATATCGAGCCGGCAATAATCAAAGCCGTCATAACCGCCGAATCCAACTGGGACCCCGGGGCCATATCCCGTAAGGGCGCTATAGGATTGATGCAACTTATGCCAACGACAGCGGAAGATATGAGGGTCAGTAACCCTTTTGACCCGGAAGAAAACATAGAAGGCGGCACAAAATACCTGAGGCACCTGCTCAACAGGTTCAACGGAGACCTCAACCTTGCGCTTGCAGCGTATAATGCAGGGCCTGCAAGAGTGGAGAGAAACGGGGGCATCCCGGCAATACCAGAGACGATCCAGTACATTAAAAAAGTAAACAGGATCTACAGCGGTACATCTCAGAAGAAAAACACTCAAATATACAAAGTGACATATGACGACGGTTCAGTCCTTTATACAAATACTCCTCCTGAATAATTTATCATCTTCCAAATTTCTTCCCAATAATCTAAAATATTATCCCAATGACAGATATTGCATTACTGCGTGACAGGATACTGGAGCTCAAGGAAAAGAAAAAGGCCATTATCCTCGCCCACAATTACCAGCGCGAAGAAGTACAGGACATTGCAGACCATACCGGCGACTCCCTGGAGCTTTCCCGTATTGCCGCAACAATAGATTGCAGGATAATAGTGTTTTGCGGCGTGCATTTTATGGCTGAAAGCGCCTCGATTCTTTCTCCTGACAAAACCGTGCTCCTGCCTGAAATCAAGGCCGGCTGCCCGATGGCCGACATGATAACTGTGAGCGGCGCCCGGAACCTCAAGAACTATTTCCCCGGTTTTGAATATACGAGGGGCTACAGCTACCCTGCTGAATTCACCTTAAAGGAAATCAAGAAACTTCATCCAGGGGTCCCGGTTGTCACATATGTTAATACCACTGCAGAAGTAAAGGCAGAAAGCGATATCTGCTGCACTTCTGCCAATGGAGTAAAGATAGTGGAGTCCCTGAACACAGATAAAGTCATCTGTGTGCCCGACAAAAACCTCTCCGCCTGGATTGCCAGAAATACCAAGACAGAGGTGATCGCATGGGACGGTTTCTGCCACGTACATGACAGAGTGACTGCGGAAGATGTTGAGAGGGCAAGGCAGGAACACCCGGGGTCAGTGGTGCTTGCCCATCCGGAATGCAGGATGGAGGTACTCGAAAAGGCCGACCATGTAACCAGCACCTCAGGCATGATCAGGTTTGCGAAAGAATCCAGTGCAAAAGAATTCATCATAGGGACAGAGACAGGCCTGATGTACGGTCTCAGGAGACAGAATCCTGACAAGACGTTTTATCCATTGAGAAAAGACATGGTATGCCCGAACATGAAAAAGACCACTCTCAGCAGTGTATTGCACGCTCTTGAAAGTGAGACGTATAAGATAAAGGTCCCTGAAGAGATCAGAGTACCCGCAAAAAGGGCTCTTGACAGAATGCTGGAAGTTAAATAACCCATTTCTTATGCCTTTGCTACCTAAGTAAAATAACCCTTCACAATCTGTCAGTTAAGTTATACTTATAAATCATGACCCCTATTGAACAAAGCATAATTGACAGAATCAGGATTGAAGGGCCTATAACGTTTGAGGCCTTTATGGGCATGGCGCTTTATCAGCCGGAGCTGGGCTATTATTCCTCCCCTCAGACGACCATAGGCAGTGACGGGGATTTTTATACAAGTCCTCACCTGCATCCGGTATTCGGGGCCGTAATCGGCAGGCAGCTCATGGAAATGTGGATGCTTATGGGAAAACCATCCTCTTTTCATGCCGTTGAAATCGGCGCAGGGGTCGGATACCTCAGCAGCGATATACTAAATTACTTGCTTAAACATTCTGAGGACCACTCCACTGCACAGGACAGAAACAGTTTCCTGAGTTCACTGAGATATGTAATTGTTGAGCCTTATGACCACTTTCAGGCAAAACAGAAGGCCCTGCTTAAAGACAGAAAAATATCCTGGGTGAAGTCGGTAAAAGAACTGAAAGATATTAAAGGCTGTATCTTCTCAAATGAACTTCTCGATGCATTTCCTGTGCATATTGTTGAAATAGACGATGGATTAAAAGAAGTATATGTGACTTATGTCAGAGACAACTTTGAAGAAAAACTGGATGACATCAGTACACCAGACCTGCTTCATTATATCAATCAGCAGCATATTGAATTACCATCCGGATACAGGACTGAAATTAATCTGCAGACCAGAAGGTGGCTTGAAGAAATAAATAAGGCTCTGACTCGGGGATTTCTGCTTACAATCGATTACGGATACACTGCAAGGGAATACTTCAGCAGCGACAGAACAAAAGGCACCCTTCTCTGCTATCACAAGCACTTATTTAATGAGAACCCTTATCAGCATATCGGGGAGCAGGACATTACGGCACATGTTAATTATTCTTCCCTTAAGATTTGGGGGGAGGAGCTTGGACTGAAAACCATAGGCTACTGTCCCCAGGGCACATTTCTCGTGGCTGCGGGGATAAATGAGGTCATAACAGAACTCTATGCCGACTCACCCGACTATTTTTCAGAGATATCGAAAATAAAGGGGTTGATAGTCCCCCAGGGCATGGGAGAGTCTCACAGCATCATGGTCCAGTATAAAGGTGAAGGGCGGCCCAAGCTCCGGGGTTTCTCAATGAGGAACAATTCAGGGTCTCTCTAGCTATTTGCTCTGCCCTGTCTTAAATATTTATCTAATCTTTCCAGGCTCGTTATAGCGTCTTTCACATTGTGGGCTTCGAGGGTGTATACACAGTCAATTCCCTGCAATTCGTTGAACAACGTCACAAAATCAAAATCACCATCGCCGATAGCAAGATGTTCATCCGCATTTCTCATGTTGTCATGCAGGTGGAGTTCCTTTATATAAGGCTTAATGATTCCAATCCATTCCTTGAGCGGGAGTTTTGAAAAGAGATTAAAATGACCCGTATCAAAGCATATCCCGAAATTCTCAGATGCCATCTCCTTTGAAAGAAGTCCGAGATGCTCCGGATCGTCCTCAAATATGTTTTCGACCGCTATTTTAACGCCTAATTCTGAGGCCCTTTTGTTGATAGGTTTCCACGTCTGCAGGCTTCCTTCAAGCCATATATCCACCCTGCTGTCATATTTCCACTTGTCATATCCGGAATGAAATACAATCACCCTCGGCCTGAGGATTTCAGCAATGTCCAGTGTCTTTAAAAATCTACTGATCGTGATGTCCCGGACCTTTGGGTCAACCCCGCCCGGAGAAAGGTCCATGAAAGGACCATGAATTGAGAGCTGCGGATTATAATCAAGTTTTTTTTTCAGCTTCAGGATATCGGACTTCTTTATTTTATCAAAACTCCTTGAGCCGAAATAAATCTCGAGGTTCCACTTGTTCTCCCTGAAATACGGGAGATACTTATCACACGCTTCATACGGGATATGAAAATGAGGGCCTGATAATGCCGGCTGTGATGCTGCCACTATTCGTTCACTGCTTTTTTACTGTCGCAGACCTTCTTGTCGCATGTTCCGCCGGAGCAGGCCGTGGACTTCTTTGCTTCAGTGGCCTTTTTCCTGTCATCAGACGGGTAATCAGTAACATACCATCCGGACCCCTTGAGCACAAACGAGGTATTGGTTATCAGCTTCTTTACCTCCCCGCCGCATGAACTGCATTGTGTAAGAGGCTCATCTGATATCTTCTGCATTATCTCGAACTGCTGGTTGCATTTTGTACATTTGTATTCATATATCGGCATAGTTATTTCCTTTTAAAGTGATCTGAATTTATCGGACTTGCTTCGGTATTCCGGACCTGATGTCATTATTTAATCGCTACAACATTTGCTTAAATATATCATATAGTTTCAATCCTTGACAAGTTTTCTCGGCTGTGTTAAAAGAAGCTATGTGGGAATATACTGACAAAGTCAAAGACCTCTTCCTTCACCCCAAAAACGCAGGTGAAGTAGAAAATCCGGACGCAGTCGGTGAAGTGGGGAGCATTGTATGCGGCGACGCGCTGAAGCTCACACTAAAGATAGATAAAGAAACGAACAGGATTACAGACGCTAAATTCAAGACCTTCGGCTGTGCAAGCGCCATAGCATCTTCAACTGCAATGACCGAGTTAATAAAGGGCAAGACCCTTGATGAGGCCCTGAATATAACAAATCAGGACATAGCCGATTTTCTCGGGGGACTGCCGCGTGAAAAGATGCACTGCTCGGTCATGGGATATGAAGCCCTTGAGGCAGCGGTGGCCAATTACAGGGGGGAAAAACCGTGTGAGGTCGACGAAGGAGAAATAGTTTGCCTCTGTTTTGGCGTTACGGACCAGAAGATCAGGCGGGTGATCAGGGAAAACAACCTGCATACAGTGGAAGATATTACAAACTATACAAAGGCCGGTGGCGGATGCGGCGGATGTATATCGGATATTGAGGACATCCTGAAAGAAGTGTGGTCCGAAAAGGTGACGGAGGAGGCTGTTAAGCCAAAAAGGAAGCTAACTAATATTCAGAAGATCGCATTGATACAGGAGACCATAGAAAGAGAGATACGTCCCCTCCTTCAGGCGGACAATGGTGATATAGAACTTATTGATGTTGACGGAAACAGGGTAATCATATCTTTAAGAGGGACATGCACCGGATGCCTGATGGCTGACGTAACGGTAAAGAACATAGAAAAGAAACTGAAAGAACTGGTAAACGAAGAAATCATCGTCGAGGTCGAATGAACGTTGTATATCTTGACAATAACGCAACTACAAGGGTCGCTGATGAAGTAAGGGAGGCAATGCTCCCTTATCTGGATGAACTGTACGGCAACCCGTCGAGCATGCACACCTTTGGCGGACAGGTGCACAGGAAGATAGAAGTTGCAAGGGAACAGGTTGCCACCCTGATCAATGCTGAACCAGAGGAGATAATCTTCACAAGCTGCGGCAGCGAGAGCGATAACACTGCCCTGATGAGCTCTATTCTTTCCAGTCCCGGGAAAAGACACATCATAACCACCAGGGTGGAGCATCCCGCGGTATTGAATTTCTGCAAGACCATGGCAAGACAGGGCTACAGGGTGACCTTTCTGCCGGTTGACAAAGGCGGAAGGCTGGACCTCGCAGAACTTAGAGCTGCCATAACAGATGACACCGCAGTTGTTTCAATAATGTACGCCAACAATGAAAGCGGCGTTATCTTCCCTGTGCAGGACATAGCGGATATCGTAAAGTCAAAAGACGTTACATTCCATACCGACGCTGTACAGGCTGCAGGGAAAATTCCCCTTGATGTCAAAAAGCTCTCCTGTGACATGATGTCTATCTCAGGGCACAAGATGCATGCAGCAAAAGGGGTGGCCGCACTGTTTATCAGAAGGGGCACACGTTTTTCACCTTATATAATCGGAGGCCACCAGGAGAATGGAAGACGGGCAGGTACCGAAAATGTGGCCTCCATAGCCGGTTTTGGAATGGCTGCTGATCTTGCAAAAAAGCATCTGCAGGATGAGGGTGAAATGGTAAAAACACTCAGGGACAGGCTTGAACAGGGGCTACTGAATACGTGTCCCGATCCGAGGGTCAACGGCGACAGAGAAAACAGGCTCCCAAATACAACAAACATCAGCTTTGAGTATGTCGAAGGCGAAGCCATATTATTAAGGCTGAACGAATTCAACATCTGCGCCTCTTCCGGTTCTGCATGCACATCCGGCTCACTTGAGCCGTCGCATGTGCTGCGATCCATGGGAGTGCCCTTTACGGCTATTCACGGCTCTGTAAGATTTTCCCTCAGCAGATATACGACCGAAGAAGAGATAGACTTTGTCATTGAGAAAATGCCTCCGGTTATTAAAGAACTCAGGGAATTAAGCCCCTACGGAGCCAACCCTGCCTGTCATTAGAGAGCACCGCCAGTCCAGTCATTTCCATTTTGTAATTATTGTCCTCATTAAAGATAAACTGATGCAAGCGTCCCAACCTAAACTTCAATCATCCTCAAGGGACACAATAAAATAGGACCATCTATTGCTTCGTGATATATTAAATATTATGATGCTATATCCGGCTCAATTATCTTATTGAACAATGGAAATACTAAAAAGATGGCTGATATCAGGCGTTTCCCTTTTTGCTGCCGCATGGATCGTCCCGGGCATAAGCACGGAAGGGGATTCGCTGACCGTTTATTTAGTAATGGCTATCATACTGGGGCTAATCAATCTTACTGTGAAACCGGTACTCACACTGCTCTCCCTGCCGATCACAGTTCTTACTCTGGGACTGTTCATGCTTGTCGTTAATGCCATCATGCTCTGGCTTGCCTCTGCCATAGCAGTCAAACTGTTCAATCTGGGATTCTATGTTGACGGGTTCTGGTCCGCTTTCCTGGGGGCACTTATAGTAAGCGTTGTTTCCATGATACTGTCGTCTTTTGTCCGGGACTGACCCGGTCGTCAGCTTATTCCCTTTTTCTATCAAATTAATGTATAGTATTTCGCTGCCTGAATTAAAACGCGAATCTCCGGAAGGGCCTGAACGTCAAGGGAAAAGCACCGTTACATATGGTTAACCGCCCTGCTGTTTAATCCGACAACAATTTGTTCCGGAAAATAAAAGAGGTAAAGGAGTGGTATGTCAGGAGTGAAAATGTCATTACTGGATAAAAAAATTGCGCAATTCTGTGATAGCTCCACCGAGTTATTGACTGGTATCCATGCCCGGCATAAGGGGGGTGCCAGGGGCAGGTCGAATCAGGCAAATAAATTGCTAAAAACCATCAACATACCAGACCCTGACATCGACGTGCCGGATGAGGAACCTTTAGAATTATAAGATGGTCCAGGCAAACAACTTAGACAAAAGCTATGGCCGGCAGGTCATTTTTGACAAGGCCGGATTTACCCTGAATCCGGGTGAACGCATCGGGCTTGTAGGCAGGAACGGGCATGGCAAAACAACTCTGTTCAAGATGATACTGGGGCAGGAGCGCCCTGATTCAGGTTGCATTAGTGTTCCGGGCGGATATACGATTGGTCATCTGTCACAGCATATCAGCTTTTCCGGGGAAACGGTGCTTAAGGAGGCATGCCTGAGCCTCCGGAAAAACGAGGACGGCATTGATGAAACATATAAGGCGGAAATCATTCTTATGGGGCTGGGATTTGCCCTGGAAGATTTCGCCCTCGATCCACTCTCATTATCAGGGGGGTACCAGGTCCGTTTAAATCTTGCAAAGGTGCTTGTCTCCGACCCGAACCTTCTCCTGCTTGACGAGCCGACCAACTACCTTGACATCGTATCTCTCCGCTGGCTTATACAGTTTCTGCGCAACTGGAAGAAGGAGCTCATAATTATTACACATGACCGTAATTTCATGGACAGCGTGACCACACACACCATGGCCATACACAGATGCAAAATGCGAAAAGAGGCCGGCCCCACTGAAAAGGTATATCAGCAGCTGCTCCTGGAAGAAGAGATACACGAAAAGACCAGGATCAATGATGATAAAAAACGTAAAGAGGTTGAGGACTTCATAAACAGGTTCAGGGCAAAGGCTACCAAGGCCAGGGCTGTCCAGTCAAGAATAAAGGCCCTGCAGAAAAAAGACCGCCTCGAAAAACTTGCAGAGATCAGGAACCTTGATTTCGCATTCAGATCAGCGCCTTTTACAGGGAAGCAGCTTATGGAAGTCAAAGACCTTGCTTTTTCATTTGACAATGACGGTCCCGCGCTAATTAACAGACTGAGCTTCTCCGTTGGTAAAAAAGACCGCATAGCCATTATCGGGAAAAACGGCAAGGGCAAGACCACCCTGCTGAACCTGCTTGCAAAAGAGCTGAAAGCTGGATCCGGCTCTGTCAGCCACCATGATCAGCTCCAGATGGCCTATTTCGGCCAGACAAATATAAACCGACTTAACCTGCACAAGACCATCGAAGAAGAGATCATGGATGTGCATCCTGAAGGCAACAGAGGCGCGGCCCGCAGGATATGCGGCATTATGATGTTTCCGGGAGACAATGCGGTAAAAAAAATCAGTGTCCTTTCCGGAGGGGAAAAGAGCCGGGTCCTGCTCGGCAAGCTGCTTGTCAGCCCTTCCAACATGCTCCTGCTTGATGAGCCGACAAACCATCTTGATATGGAATCCAATGATTCTCTTGTCGAGGCCATAGATGATTTCAACGGCTCTGTAATTATTGTCACCCACAGCGAGATGATGCTCCACGCGCTCGCTACACGCCTGATAGTCTTTGATGACGGGAAGGTCACTCTATTTGAAGGCACATATCAGGACTTCCTTGACCGCGTCGGCTGGAAGAGTGAAAATGATGCAGGCTTGCCGCGTTTCAACAAGACCAGGGCACTGAACAAGTCTGCTAACAGAAAACAGCTCCGGCGCGAACGGGCAGAACTGCTGAAAAGAAAATCAGGGGTCTCGCGCATGAGCGCCGGTTAAGCCCCCTTTTAATGATCAAAAGATTTTACTGCATGCATCAGCACCTCGTGGGTCCCCTTTAACTGCAGCTTGATCTTTATATGCTCGATGTATGTTTCCACGGTCTTTACGCTGAGGTTAAGGCGTTCTGCTATTTCATGTTTCTTAAGCCCCCGGCCGATAAGCTGATAGACTTCAAGCTCACGGTTGCTGAGGGTCTTGGTAGGCGAACCGGAATCGTCGAAGTTGTCTTTGACGAATCTGTGCAGGAGCTTAACATTTAATTTATCGCTTACGTATATTTCCCCGCCAAGCACCCTCCTTATCGCAGACAGGAGTTCCATTGAGGACTCCTGTTTCATTATATATCCCCTTGCACCCGCCTTAAGGCAGCGTTCGGCATAAGCAGCTTCATCGTGCATGGAAAGCACGAGGGCCGGCAGACCCGCATGTGAGTAAGCGAGGTTCTCTATCAGCCTGATGCCGCTGCCGTCTCCGAGGGTTATATCGACCAACACAATATCGGGCCTGCTGCCGGCAATGGCCTGTAGAGCCTGAGAGGCATTATAAGCCTCCCCGCAGACAGCAAGGTCTTCCTCGCTGTTGATAAGGCGCGACAGCCCTTCGCGCAATATGGCATGGTCATCGACAATAAAAACTTTCTTCTTATGTACCTTGTGTCCCGTCTTATTGTTCCTCATTTTCTCTCCTTCAGGTGTTGAATGTACGCTGCAGTTGCATTAAATTGTTGATGCCGGGCGGACGGGCATGGCGGAAAAGCTTTACCTGCGATCCCTTAGAGAGACCCACGAAAATATAAATGACGTCTTTCGGACCTCACCGCAAGTTACGTCATGCAGCCGAGGTTTAATTCCAATATCAGATCGCATTGTAAAGGTTTTACGGCATGTCCGTCCGCCTGATTTATGCAACATTAAGGTGTACTTATGTACTGGCCTCTCCTATTCCCGCTTTGATATTGCTTATCTCACTTTCTCTTTTATCAATGAATATACAGGTCACAATAGTGCCTTTATCGATTTCGGACCGGATATCAAGTGAGGCGTTGATTATGGTCGCACGGAATTTCATTATTTCGAGTCCCATACTGTTCAGATGGTTTGTCATGACAAAACCCCGCCCGTCGTCTTTTATCGTCATTGTAATTATATTATTTTCCCTGCTGAGGCGTACCTCAATATGTTTAGGTCTCGAGTGTCTTGCTGAATTTGTAATGGCCTCCTGGGCAATACGGTAGAGAGGCATCAATGCGCTTTCGTCATATAACATTACGAACTTACTGCATCTGAGATCGCAGGGTATACCGAATAACCTCTCCGAGTTTGATACAAGCTCGACCATGGCGGTCATCAGGCTGTACTCACCCTTTTCCAGTATGGGTGAAAGACCTGTTGAAAGGGTCCTTACCTGTGACTTTGACATCTCTACAAGATGTGTAATCCTGGCCGCATCTTCGGCCTCAGGGACCATTTTCTTTCTCAATTCGTTTTCAAGCCCCTGCACCATAAAGGAGATAGCGGTAAGCTGCTGCCCGAGGTTATCGTGCAGGTCATGCCCTATGCGCCGCTGCTCATGCTCCCTTAGCTCAAGAAGCATTTTTTCAAGATGCCTGCGCTCGTTTATCTCCCTGTTCAGATCTTCCCAGGAAGCAGTGGCCGTCTTTAAGTTCTCGATCATCTGATCAAATGTCCTTGACAACTGGCCGATTTCATCTTCTGCATCAGTACCTACCTTATAATCGAGGTCCCCCTGCCCTATTATTTCACTTCCCTTATGCAGCGACCTGATAGGGTTGGAAAATGACTTCGAGACACGAAAGGCCACCAGCATTACGCCGATTAATGTTGCAATGAAAATCGCTATCATCCATTCCCTGAGCCGGTTGATGGGGGCGTAGACCTCTTTCAGGTCCTGTTTTGCCACAAAGCCCCAACGGGTCCGGGGGATATAGGTATAGGCAGCCAGTACAACTTCTCCTCTGTAATCAGGCGTCTCCATGATCCCGGTACCTCCACGTGTAGCTTCTGAAGCGACCCAGTCACTGATATTCAGCCTGAGGGGTGCGTCCTTCTGCCAGCGCAACTCATTGAGGGCATTGCCGTCTTTACTGACAATGAAGGTCTCTCCAGTGTCCCCAAGTCCCGTACGGTCTGACAAATGCCTGTACAGAGAAGCCTCAAGATTGAACCTGGCCACAAGAACACCGGTGACAACACTGCTGTCCTTCCTGCTGAAAACAGGGATGGAAAACGCCATGCAGGCCTTGTCAAGAGTAGTTGAATAATGAATGTCCTCAATGAACAGCTTCCGGCTTTTCAGTGCCCCCTCAAAGTGGAAGTCATGTGCAGGCCGCTGGCCTTCACGTTCTTTAACAGTTGAAACAACTATTCTTTTGGTATCCGGGCTGACGATAAAGATCTCATAAAAGTCATCATAGTGCTGCAGATATCTCTTGAGGAGCTCGCGGGCCTCTGTGACAATGGCCGCCCTTTGCCTGTCATCTTCAGTCCAGCTTCCATACGACCCCAGCACACGCACATTGTTATCGTCAGCAATGGTGCGGATATCTACTATCCTTTCTTCCAGCCAGTGACTTAATTCAGCAACCTTAATGTCCCTTGTTGCCTCAAGCCGGTTGAATATTGATACCTTCATGGCATTCACCATATGAAAGTAAATCGCAATATTGACCATAATGAGGGGAAGCATGCCTATAATAAAGAACCAGAAGGCAAGTCGTGTGGCAATGCTGCTGAATTTAAACCTGTTTCTCAGGGGTTGCTCCTGTTATATCTATAACTGTAATTACTTTATTCAGGAAAATATTGTAGTAACTCCCTAACCCTGTTGCCAGGGGCCTGACTTTATTCAGTCATTACACTATAGGTTTCTTGTATCATTAACTGTGTTTGTTATCAAGTAAAATTAATTAATCAGCCTATAAGTAATAGACCTAACAGACCTGCAACCCTCCCTTGGTATTTTCTTCCTTTCAGTGTCAGGCCAGCTCTACCGCATATGCCCCTTGACTTAATACACGAGTGTGTTAGGCTTTTTATAACAGGCTGAGATAAAACTCCGTATATTTATTTTCAGTATCAGGAGATGACATGAGACCTGAAGGGCTTAAAACAAGGATATTCCTGGATGGGGGAGACCCGGGTGAGACCCGGGAAGTCCTCGGTCTCCTCGGTTTTCTTGACGGGCAGACAACCAACCCGACCCTTATCGCCAAAAATCCTGACGCTCGCAGACGCCTGGAACAGGGCGGGAAATTCAGCGCTGAAGAAATATACCGGTTTTATAAAAGTGTCGTCAGAGAAATCTCGGCCTTTATACCGGAAGGGTCTGTCTCTGTTGAGGTATATGCAGACCGCGATACGACAGCTGAAAAGATGCTCCTTCAGGGCAAAGAGATGTCTTCATGGATTCCTAATGCGCATATCAAATTCCCCTCGTCAAGGGAAGGTCTGAGGGCTGCTGAACAGGCCGTCAGAGAGGGCCTGAGGGTCAACATGACCCTCTGTTTCACGCAGGAGCAGGCTGCTGCTGTATACGCAGCAACCCGGAGTGCAGAAAAAGGGACTGTTTTTGTTTCCCCTTTTATCGGCCGTCTTGATGACAGGGGCGAAAACGGCATGGACATCATCTCAAACATTATAAGGATGTACAGCAGAGGCGACGGGCATGTGGAAGTACTCACTGCAAGTGTCAGGACCTCTGCTCACATGTACTATGCCCTGAAACTTGGTTCAGATATCATTACAGCCCCCTTCAGGATTCTGAAGGAGTGGGGAGAGCAGGGACTTCGTATCCCCGGTGATGCCTATGAATACAATGCAGGGACTTTAATGAAGATCCCCTATAAGGAAATTGCCCTTTCAAAAAAATGGCAGGATTATAACATCTCTCACGACCTGACGGACAAAGGGATTGAAAAGTTCTCAGAGGACTGGAATTCACTTATCACATAACGCAGCTGCAGCAGACTTTCCCCTTTCTATGATTTCCAATTACAGACTATGGATTATATTTTTCAGACCCCGAGAGGCTCCCAGGATTTAAACATCAGCACTTCCTCCCCCGGATTCGGAAGCCCCGCTATCTTCCATGCCTGTACAGGATCGAGGAATTTCTCATTTAAACAGTTACTGGGCTGGTGTACATTCTTGCAGACAGCACGGAGTATCGGAAAGAAATTGTATTTTTTATAGTATGTCCTGATGAATTTCAGTATATCGATCCTGTCTTCTGTCAGCTCCTCCACGCCTTCCCTTTCAGCCAGGGCACAGGCCACCTTTTCGTTCCAGTCTTCATAGTTAAGGAGAAAGCCGTCATCGTCTGTAGTGACTTTCAGCTTTCCATATTCAAGTGTTTTCATAATGCACCTCGCTTCATGTCTAATTTTCTTTTTATACAGGCTATACAGAATCATTATCATAAATAAATCCGGACGTCAAGCGTCCTCTCAAAGGGCGTCATGTCGAATATGTCCGTGACTTCTACACTGCCTTGACTTTTTTTCAAAACATGCTAATCTTCCATTTAAGATTGAAGTCAGACTGATTGCAGAGCTCTGAGTGAAAGGAGGTGATATCTAATGACAATATTAATGAGAATAATCATATGCATGATAGTTTGTGGATTGCTATCTACTGCTGCCTTTGCAGCCCACGAAGGAGATGTGGGATCGGCTGCTTTTTTATCCGGCGACATAGAAAAAGGCATGATGCTTTTTAAGGACACAAAGTTTGCCGGCGCAACATCCGGGAAGTCTTGCAACTCATGCCATCCCGACGGAAAAGGATTGGAGAAGGCCGCGGACAAAAAAGAGTTTAATATAATGGGTAAAAAGCAGACTACGCTTGAAGAAGCGGTTAATTTCTGTATTGAGATGGCTATTAAAGGAAAGGCCATTGACACCAGGTCAGACCAGATGACGGATATAGTCGCTTATATCAAGACATTGAAGGGAAAGAAGATGGAGAAAGAAAAGCCGATGAAGGAAAAAGGAACGGCTTATTAGGATAATAAAATATGGTCATGGGCGGCCTCGACAGGCCGCCTTCTTCACAAATGCAGCTTAAGTCGTTCTGTAGGCTTAATGTTAATTTATACTGATCAGACGGTAATAATAAAAAAGGAGGTGCGGTCATGAAAGACAAAATCATATGGGAAACCGTCATGAATAATGCCCTGGGCAGGGCGGAGCGTGAAGGCAAATTGATTTTAGTCGATTTTTTCAATCCCGGATGAATAGGCTGTCAGCAGATGGATGCAGTTACGTATCCAGATCCCAAAGTCGCAAGTTTCATAGATCAGCATTTCATCCCTCTCAGACTTCATCATGATGAGAAACCTTATGCGCAGGAGTTCAACATTCACTGGACCCCTAGCATACTCATACTGGATAAAACACGGAGTGAGCACCACCGCACCATGGGCTTTCTGTCGCCAGATGATTTTATTCCGTCTCTGTATATCGGAATTGCCAAGGCCTCTTTTGACTCCGAAAATATGGACAGGGCGCTGGTATATTTTGATAATTTGCTTACAGAATATCCAAAGAGCGACTTTGTACCTCAGGGGATATTTCTCAAGGGCGTCACAAGGTTTAAAATCACTCATGAAGCAAAGCTTCTGAGAGAGGCCTATGAAAAACTGAGTGCAAATTATCCGGCAAGCTACTGGACCAAGAGGGCATATCCGTACAGGCTTATCAGCACATGAAATTGTCTCGCTGTATGACATTGCAGCAGAAAGGTATATAACATGTGTCTCCGGCAGTACTGATGGCGTGAAGAACACACTTGTTTTGCAGGGCAACTGCTTATTGTTATGGGCGCGTTAATATGTTAACGATGTATTAACGGTAATCAGCTGCCTTTTTCGAAATTCGTTATAAATTCCCCGATCTTGACCCCGAGATGGACACATTTGATATCGTTCATGCACTCATCCGCATCGTTTTTATCAAGATATGTCTGTAGCTCATGGGAATTCTTCTTAAACATGATTATAAAAGCATTTTTCTCTTTACTGAAATCCAGCCCGACAGAGATATTGTGCTTCATTATCTCCGGGTACATTGCCATCACTTTGTCTTTCAACGCAACATTTGTATATCCCATACTTTCCTCCTTTGTTCAGCATCGCAGGGTCATGTCCTTCAGCACCATCAAATAAACTTCGTGCCCTGACTTTATACGACCATTATATCAAATATATTTCTCATATCAAGTCCTGTTTTACAGATTGCATTGCCGTACTTATCTGATAAAATACACGTTATGGAAGACAAACTGATTTCTGAAGATGTGCGCAATTCACTGAAGAAGGCATTTACCCGTCTCACTGATACCGTGACTATTGAGGTCTACACACAGGAGGGCATGAATGATTCCTTCAATGAAGCAGCTGAAATCTTCATGAAAGCCATTTCGCAGCTTACTGACAGGATAAAAGTCAATTTTTATAAAACCGGAGATAAAGCTGCAGGGCAGCGCGATGTAAAACGGTCTCCGACAATTCTTATTGATCCTGATAAATGCAAGATACGGTTTACAGGCTCTCCTGCCGGGGAGGAGGCCGCGGCATTTATCATGACCCTGCTCATGGCCTCCACAGGCAGGACATATCTTTCTGACGACTCACGGAAACGGCTCGATAGACTCAGGGAAAAAAGACTCGTGCGTGTCTTTGTAAGCCCGACATGTCCCTACTGCCCGCAGCAGGTCATATATGCTGTCTCTGCAGCGATCGAGAAAAAAGAGCTCATCTCAGTCGAGATCATCGAGATTTATGAGAACCCTGACCTCGCGGAAAAATACGGCGCCATGTCTGTGCCGACAACCTTTCTGGGTGAAGAACTCATGGCAGCCGGTCTTCAGCCTGAAGACTCATTCATCGAATCAGTTGTTGAGGGAAAGAAGGTTGAATATGTAATGCCGGTGGGCCGGGAGGAAATGAGGGATTACGACATCGTTGTAGTCGGTGGCGGCCCGGCAGGGCTTACAGCCGCAATATACGGGGAGCGCAGCGGGTTGAAGTGTATAGTACTTGAAAAGGCAAATGTAGGCGGGCAGATATCTGTTACTCCGGTGGTCGAAAATTATCCGGGTTTTGCCCAGATCGCCGGGAAAACGCTCGTTGATCTCATGGCAAAACAGACGCTGGAATATTCTGCTCTTCTTCAGGGTGTGGGAGTCAGTGATGTTACAAACAAAGACGGGATACTGGAGGTGAGCACAGGCAGGGGGACTTACAGGACCAGGGCGCTTATAATAGCAACCGGCGCATACAGCCGGAAGCTGAATATACCGGGGGAGGACAGGCTTGCGGGAAGGGGAGTAGGCTACTGTGCAACATGCGACGGATATCTCTTCAAGGACGGGAAAGATGTCATTGTTGCCGGTGGGGGTAACAGTGCCCTTACAGATGCCCTGTACCTTGACAGCCTTGGGGCCCATGTAACGATCGTACACAGGCGAAACGCCTTCAGGGCAGAAGACAGACTTCAGCAGAGCGTATTCCAGAGAAACATACCTGTTGAATGGGACAGTATCGTTGAGGAAATCACCGGAGAAAAAAAGGTTGAGAAGGTGTCAGTCAGGAACAAAAAGACCGGAAAGAAAAAGAGCCTCTCTGCCCAGGGGGTTTTTGTTGCCATAGGATACGAACCGAACAACAGCATCGCAAAAAAACTGGACCTTGAGCTGGATAATGAGGGTTACATCAGGGTGGATGCTCAAATGAGAACATCCATGCCCTCTGTTTATGCTGCCGGAGACATAACAGGCGGCATAAAGCAGATTGTTACAGCTGTGTCACAGGGCGCAACTGCCGCGCTTACGGTATTTGAAGACATCGCAAGTCCCTACTGGAAGAAGGCCCTTTGACCTGTTTTCTGGACGGTCAACTGCTTGTCCCCGTATTTTAAGGACCGAGATAACCAAGAAACTCCAGTTCCTCAAGCACCCATTCGTCTTCTGACAGCTCACCGCCGTCTACGTGCTGCAAGGCCCTGGCATATTCTTTCAGGAAGCAATATCCGAGACGTTTCCTGTCAGTGTCGAGTTTCTTTTCCATGTCAGTCACATTGTCCTTCACTGACCACCTGATCCCGAGGTTTCTGATCACGTCCGCAATCATCTCTTCCTGTATTTCTGATTGAATTACCATCGTCATATCATTTTCAGACTCAACAACCAGCTTCATCGGCAGATGAGGCTCCCCGAGGGACAAATTGTTCTCAGCAGCCCACTCCATTATGTCCGGTACATATTTGACATTAAAAACAAGATAATCAAGACTAAGTTTTTCCAGGTCTTTTTTATATTTTTTTAATGAAACCACTTCTATCCTCCATTTCTGTTGCAGCCATTATAAATTCATTAATATAAAACCCTACCATATTATCATAATAATATGATAAGTTTCATTGTAAAAAGTAACAGGCAAAAAAATAACCGCTGTAACTGAATTATATCAAACATTCATTCTGCACCCTGAAATAAAGTTGGCCCTGTGGGAATTAGCTCCTGCAGGGCCTTAAAAATAAACTCCGGCAAACTCTGTTGCCGGGGATAATAGCTGGCTCCGCGGGCGTGAGGCTCAGCAAAACTTTTTGAGCTATATTTTCGCATTTATAATGGTTCCCGTACACTTAAAGAATCCGAGAACCGCTTATCGGCTTTGCCGAAAATCCTGAGTATTACAAGGGCATCAAGACATTGTTTAGAAATATATCCTCTATCCCTGTTTCAGCTTCCTCAGAAACTCAACGAGGATTCCTTCTTTTATCCGATAACTCTTTCTGAACCAATTCAAGCGTTAACAGTTCAACAGATTCTTTATCAAGTGCCCCCGATCTGAAAGAATCCCATATTATGCCAAGTGTTCCCTTTGGCTTAAGTCCTTTAAATCTAGCAACTGTCCTTGCTTTAGCTTCGTCAATAAAAACTCTGTCGATATTGTCTCTGACAGCAAGGCTTATAACTGCCCTTTCACCATGCCCCATAAAATTGGGAAGGTCTTTTAAAATTGTGATCTTATCAGGTTCGATTTTCCGGCTTTTAAGATATCCCATTATCTGTTTTGCATCTTCCTTCTTGTTTTTGAGTCCCCTGATAATTTCAGCTTCAACTTGTGAAGGGATGCGAAGATTATAATTATTTAGAAGCTTAAGTTTTTGCAGTTTGGCAAGAAAGATCAATGGAGAGGCGTTACATACAATCCTCTCGATCATTAATTCATATCCTCTGCCAATTCTTCCATTGAGTAATCTATATGAATGTCGGCTTTTTTCAATTTCTCAATCATCTCCCATATATCTATGGAAAGCATCGAAGCCGCCTTCTGGAGGGTTATTTTGCGGTTCTTATAAAGATTAAGCACATTTGTTTCATTCAATACATTAAGCCCCTGTTCAATGCACGCGGTATCAGTTCTTCAACTTTTATTCCGTGCACCTTTGAAACCCTCTCGGCTTCTTTATAAAGATTGTCTTTCAGTTTTACCGCTTTCATTATTCACCTCCCATTTTCCGTTATTATATCAGAGATCCCTTAACTCCACAAAAAGTTGTCCTCTCTCTCTACTAATGACATTCACGGTAATGGGGGGCGTGTCCAGTTGAAAAAAATTAGCCCGCTTATCGGCTTTGCCGGATTTCTTGACGGTGGCTGAATTCTATAAAAAGGCTGACGCGGAGGACTAAAGCAGTGTTTTAATAAACTGTGTGATATGCATATGCCTTATGCCTTTTTCACCGCCTTCGATCATCTTGTCCATCGAGACAACGAATTTGGGGTAATTGTCGGATATCCGGAGCAAATTTCCAAATTCTCTGTCCCAGGTCTTTTTATCAGGCACAAGGTACGCTACCTGCACATAAAGCTTCTCTCCCTTCTTCTCGCCGACAAAATCGACTTCCCTTGTGCCCATCTGCCCTACTGTAACTGCATATCCTGATGCCCTGAGATGCATATAAACTATGTTTTCGAGTACCTTGTTAATGTCGGAGAGGCGGTAACTGATAAGTGCATGTCTTAGCCCGCAGTCCTGGAAATAATATTTATCATTGATCTCAAAAATCCGTTTGCCGCCTATCTCAGAGCGGCGCACCTTAAAGATGAGAAACGCGTCCGATAAGAAAGAAAGGTAATTGAGAACTATATTGGGTGAGATATTTGTCTTCTGGGATTTAAGAAAATCACTGATCTTCTTTGCAGAAACCAGACTCCCCACATTATCCGCTACATACTCTACAAGTCTCTCAAGAAATGCTACGTTTCTAACGCTGTACCTTGCTACTACGTCCTTGAAAAGTATTGTGTTGGTTACGCTCTTCAGATAATCATAGACAACTTCATCGTTCATCTCCAGATTGATCAGATACGGGAGTCCCCCGTATTTGATATATTTCAAAAGGGAATCTTCGTTATTTTCAAGTTTGTGGAAAATCAGGAATTCGGGGTATGACAGGCTATAAACCTCAATTTCTACATATCTGCCCGATAAATAAGTTGCCAGCTCTCCAGAGAGAAGATCGGCATTGCTTCCGGTACAGTAAATATCATATCCACCGCTTGCCTGAAGGTCCCTCAGTGCCTTTTCAAACTGAGAAATACCCTGAATTTCATCTATAAAAAGGAAGAGCTTCTTCTTCCCTTTGGCTGACTGCTTAACATAGCGCAGCAGGTCCCGGTAATCCCGGATAGCTTCAAATTCATGCAGCTCCTTGTTGATATAGAGGATATTGTTCTTTTTAATCCCCTGCCCGAAAAGCTCATCCATGATTTGAAGCAGCAGATAACTTTTCCCTACCCTCCTCTGACCCACAAGGACTTTGATTACGTCCTTATTCATGAAGGGTCTTATCCGCTCAAGATAATATGTCCGCTTAATATTCTTTTTATTCATGATTAAAACTCTTGCATTATTGTCTAATAGTTTTAATTGTACTTAAAACTCATAATTTGAGCAACAAGGATTGTGCGATAATTAAGCCGGACGAAAAATATCATCCATTTCCCACAGAGTGTTCCCCAGGAGACACCCAGGACGGAAAGAATGACATGATGAGATTTATAGTTACGTGTTGCCGCCATGAAAAATAAAGTATATCGCACTTGCCCATAACACGATTGCCAGAATCAGGCTGATCAACACAGCGGCGCTGCCAAGGTCTTTTGCATGCTTGGCAAGGACATGATACTCGGGGGAGGTCATGTCCACAATCGACTCAATGGAAGAATTTATCAGTTCGACAATGAGGACTATCGTGTGGGCTACGAACAGCAAGCATTTAAAAGCGATAGACAGAGGCAGAAGAAACAGAATAACTGACAGGACAGCAAAAAAGAATATCTCCTGACGGAATGAGGCCTCGTTCTTAAAAGCAAAGCACAGACCATTAATTGAATATAAAAAAGCGGATATGATGCGGGCAAAACCCCTCTTTGTGTATGGCTTTCCGTTCATGAAAAGTCATGCCTCGTGATGGGGGACAGCGTGCCTGATCATCTTTCCTTCTGCGAGATAAATCACCATCTCGGCTATGTTGGTCGCATGGTCGGCAATTCGTTCAAGATACTGCGTTACAAAGCTTATCTTCATCGCCCTTGAAACCGTCGTCGGGTCCTGGGCCATGAAAAATGCCAGTTCTCTCAATACCTCATGCTTCAGGTCGTCTACTTCATCGTCCCTCATGATCACATCCATCGCAAGCTTTTTGTCTTTTCTTACAAAGGCATCAAGCGCATCACGCGTCATCCCCTGGGCGAGTTCTCTCATCTTCGGGATATCTATATATGGCTTCAAAATGGGCTCTTCGTTCAGTTCAATCGCCCGCTCCGCGATGTTGACCGCAAGGTCTCCCATCCTTTCAAGGTCCGTGGTTATCTTCATTGCGGTTGTGATAAACCGCAGGTCAACGGCCATCGGCTGTTTCAATGCTATGAGCCTTATTGAATCTTCGTCAATCTCCACGTCCAGCATGTTTATTATGCGGTCGGTCTCGATGACCCTGCCAGCCAGCTCATTGTCCCTTTTCACAAGGGCGTGTATGGAATTCCTGATCGCATCCTCGACCAAAGCGCCCATTTTCAGCAGCTTGTCCTTTAACTTATGCAACTCTTCATCGAAAACACTCATTATCCAAACCTCCCCGTGACATAGTCTTCGGTCAGTTTTTCCGAAGGTGCGGTGAATATTTTTTGGGTCATGTCGAATTCAATCAACTCACCGAGCATCATGAACCCGGTCCAGTCGGATATCCGCGCTGCCTGCTGCATATTGTGGGTCACGATAACGATAGTGACGTCCTTCTTCAGGACCGCGGTAAGCTCTTCTATCTTGGCCGTGGATATAGGATCAAGGGCCGATGTCGGCTCGTCAAAAAGCAGCACCTGCGGGTCAACTGCCAGGGCCCTCGCAATGACGAGTCTCTGCTGCTGCCCGCCGGAAAGTTCATACGCGCTTGCATT
Organism: Nitrospiraceae bacterium; assembly: GCA_003599025.1. Lineage (GTDB taxonomy): Bacteria > Nitrospirota > Thermodesulfovibrionia > UBA6902 > UBA6902 > UBA6902. Next base: position 28,908 of record QZIL01000002.1, read on the forward strand.
GAGCTTGTCCTTTACCTCGTCCCAGAGCACTGAATGCACAAGCGCCCGCTCAACCTGTTCTGCAAGGGCGGCCTTCTTGCTGACACCCTTGAGTTTCAACCCATAAGCGATATTGTCAAATATGCTCATGGGAAAAGGCGTCGGTTTCTGGAAGACCATCCCGATCCGGCTTCTCAGGGCGATGAGGTCCGAGCTGTTTGAGAGGATATTCTCGCCCTGAAAAAGTATATCCCCTTTATAAATGTTCCCTGGATAAAGGTCATGCATCCTGTTAAAACACCTGAGCAGAGTGGTCTTTCCGCAGCCCGACGGGCCGATCAGTGACGTGACCATGTTTTTGTGAATAGGCAGATTTATCTTTTTGAGGGCATGAACATTCCCCGCATAATGGAAATCAAGGTCTTTGACCTCGATCTCAATATTGTCAGCCACTATTTATACCTCCATTTGATAATGAGTCGTCCGGCCATTGTAAGGACCAGTATGAATATCGTAATGACAAATGATGCGGCCCAGGCCTGCTCATGCCAGTTATCATAAGGCCCCATCGCGTACTGGAATATGGTGACCGTCAGTGAAGCAACGGGCTGGCCCATATTTGTAGAGAAAAAAGAATTATTAAAGGCTGTAAACAGAAGAGGAGCGGTCTCTCCGGCCACTCTTGCTATCGAAAGCAAAATCCCCGTAAGTATCCCTGTTGCCGCGCCGCGGTACACCACCTGCGTAATGACTTTATAATACGGGGCGCCGAGCGCAAAGGCGGCCTCTCTCAGGGTCCAGGGGACAAGAGAAAGCATGTCTTCCGTAGTCCTGAGCACTACCGGGACCATAATGACCGAAAGCGCGACAGCGCCTGCCCAACCGCTGAAATGTCCGAGCGGCCTTACAAGAACGGCATATATAAAAGTGCCTATTACGATAGACGGGACACTGACCATGATATCTGAGAGGATGCTGATGATCAGCGCTATCTTTCTGCCTCTGGCGTATTCCGCAAGGAACGTGCCTCCAAGCACGCCGAGAGGCACGCCTATCAATGTCGCGAATCCCGTTATCAGCAACTGTCCGATAAAGGCATGCCTCAGCCCTCCCCCCGCAACCCCCGGAGGCACGGGATCATTAATAAAGAGACCCGGCTTCAACGCCTTTATCCCGTGTATGAGAACGTCGCCTAAAATGATTACAAGCCAGAAAAGTCCCAGCAAAGCTGCTAATGTGCACAGTACAAGAGCGACAAATCCTCCTATTTTCCTCCGACTCTGCCTTGTCATCGTGAATATTTCCTCTCAGCCCTGAGTAGAAAGAATTTCGCTATTGCAAGTGTGATAAAGCTCATTACGAACAGAATAAGAGCGAGATAATAAAGTGATGAAAAATACATGTCGGTGTCCGCTTCCGAAAACTCGTTGGCAAGGGTGACTGTAATTGTTGCCGCCGCATCAAAAAGGGATGTTGTTATCCGGTGGTTGTTTCCCAGGACAAATGCGACCGCCATAGTCTCTCCGAGCGCCCTCCCCAGGGAGAGGACAATGCCGCCGAATACGCCGAGCTTTGAATAGGGGATAACGATGTTTTTGACGACCTCCCATTTTGTGGCGCCGAGCGCATACGCGGATTCCTTCACTATAGAGGGGGTGAGATTAAAGGCGTCTCTGGATATGCTCGCGGTAAAGGGGATGATCATGATGCTCAGGATAACGCTTGCCGTCAGGATGTCTATCCCCATAGGCGTCCCCTGAAAAAGGATGCCTATAAACGGCACATCGGCAAATATCGATTTAAGCAATGGTTCTATATGCCTGCTCATTATCGGGGTCAGGGTAAAGAGCCCCCACATGCCGTAGATGATGCTCGGGATAGCAGCAAGGAGTTCAATGGCTGCGCCGATAGGCCCCTTTAAGAAATTCGGGGATATCTCTGTGACAAATATCGCGATCCCCACGGCAACCGGGATGGCGATCATTAATGAAAGGAAGGTCGTCAGAATCGTTCCGTATATATTCGTCAGCGCCCCGAACGATTCCCTGACCGGGTCCCAATCCGTAGATGTAAGAAAATTCCAGATGCCGAATTTTTCTATCGCGGGATAAGACTCGTCAACAAGGGTATAAAGTATCCCGGCAATAAGTATGATGACGGAGAAGGCAGAAACCGCGGTAATGGACGAAAATATTGTATCAACAGAATTCTTTTTCGGAGTTGTCGGCACTTATCGTAACCTTTCATCGACAGGGGAAAAAGAGAGGCAGGCGCAAGACCTGCCCCTCCTTCGAAGTTATTGTCTACTGAATGCCGTTGGCCTTCCAGTAAGCCCTGATCTTTTCCTTCAGCGATCCGGGCAGCGGCACATATACAAGCTCTTTGGCCTTTGCATCGCCGTTTTTAAATGCCCAGTCATAAAATTTCACTACGTTTTTATTCTCATCTGTTTTTTCCTTTGCAAGGAGTATGAAGGTCGCGCCTGCAACCGGCCAGGCGTTTTTGCCGGGGGCGTTCACAAGCCAGAGATGAAAATGTTTTTTAGGGTCAAAATCACCTGTTGCGGCAGCATCTTCAAAAGCGTCGAAACTCGGCGCCACAAAATTACCCGCGGGATTCTTGAGAAGAGTATATGCGAGCCTGTTCTGCTCCGCATAGGCAAACTCGACATAGCCGATAGAGTTTGCTGTCCTTTGTGTATAATTTGCAACCCCTTCATTGCCTTTGCCGCCTATGCCGGCAGGCCATTTCACCGATGTCCCGGCCCCTACCTTATCTTTCCATGAAGGGCAGACGCCGCTGAGATACTCAGTAAATATGGCGGTCGTTCCCGAGCCATCCGACCTGTGCACAACCGTAATCTCATTGTGCGCCAGATCTGTTTTAGGGTTTAAGGACTTGATGCCCTTGTCATCCCAATATTTGATATCTCCGAGATATATCTTGCAGACAGTGTCGGAATCAAGCCTCAGTTCTCCAGCTTTTACCCCCGGGAGATTCACCACAGGGACAACTCCGCCGATAACGGCAGGGAATTGCAGTAGATTGTCTTTGTTCAACTGCTCCGTTGTCAGAGGCTTATCAGATGCGCCGAAGTCCACGGTCCTCTCGGTAATCTGCTTGATCCCCCCGCCCGAACCGATGGACTGATAGTTCAACTGGGTCCCGGTCACCTTGTTATAGTCAAAAGCCCATGCGGAATACACGGGATAGGGAAATGTGGCCCCTGCTCCGTTTATCATCTCAGCCGCATACGCCTGAGCAAATGACATAATCAATAACACAATAATTGTTAATTTCAAAATCGTCTTCATGTTGTCTCCTTTTCAGATTTTTAAGCTTTACTTCAAATGTTATGGCAGGCTTACAAAGAGATTAATTTTAAAACACTATTGCATTCCCCCTTTCTTCTGCAGCGTTAATGCCCTGCTATATGGTCTTCCTGGTCGTCAAAAACATTCTCTATCAGCTGGAAAACAAAAAGATTCGGTTTGGCTTTGAGGACCATTATCAACACGATTACGCAGATTGAAAGGGCTATAACGAGTAAAATCATGCTCTACGATAGCATCAGGAATGTTACAGCAATATGAAACATGTGTTAAATTATGATGAAGAAGAGATTGTGTCGTGATGTACGTACCATGGACCACATTATTTATGCAACCATTTCCGCATTGCACGGGACTTTATGGATTATCCTGATCATATAAAATCCGCCTGCTTCGTTAATAACGGTTTTGCACCCTAACAGAATTTCGGCAAACCCTTTTATTGCCATGCATTTTTCATATTCCTTAGAATCACAAAAAACGAGAACCTCCCCTTTGCTCATGTCCGCGTTGACGGCATCTCTTATCTGCATAAAAGCGTCTTTGTAAGGAATCCCTCTCATATCAAGAATCACAGTCATACCTCCTCTTAAAAATTATTTTCATTTAAATATCATGAAATGTTCGTACATAGCATTGATTGCTATGAAGATAACAGAAGAATGTTAAAACAATATTAAAGTCATATGAAATTCAGATTAAATCATGCGTTTGCATCCGCAATCACCGGACTTCCGTCTTTGTTAATACGGTCTGTTTTCCCTTCCTCGCAAAGTAAGATGATGCAGTTCTTCGCTCGCGGCCAGGTCTTTTATATACGCATAAATATCTATTGCGGATGGATCATACATTATGGTTATGCTGCCGGTCAGTGGATTTGCGCTGATATCTTTTATGCCTTCAGATCGATTATCGGCAGATATTTTCTCTGCAAGCACTTTCAGTTCTGCCATCGTCATCGATTTCAGCATAGGTATGTGTACTCTGATTCTTCCCGGTATGTGATGTTTGACGGTATAAGAAATCATTTTCCACCCATAACTATCCACTTTTTTTTAATTGTGATCGAGCGTCATCAATACGGTATCAAGATTATTGTTACACCGTTATAACACTAGTGTTACATTCCAGTGAAAAGTAGGCATGTAATGAAAGATCCTATAGACGCGCTGTTTTGACGGTGTTAGACTTCTTGTATCGATATACAAGAATCACTGGAGGCATTATGGGATTACTCAATAATGGTTTAAAAGGGAATGTGTTGACCGGACTCGCAATCGGTCTCGGCGCTGCGATACTGGCCCCGGCAGTGCTCCCGGCGCTGGCAGGAGCGGCAAAGCCCCTGCTCAAAGCCGCCATCAAGGGCGGTCTTGTTCTCTATGAGAAGGGAAAAGAGACTTTTGCCGAGCTGAGTGAAGTCACGGAAGATATCATCGCGGAGGCCAAAGCCGAAATGGCTGAAGTACACAACGAAGCTGAGCCCGCCCCGGCTCCTGAAGGAGAAACGGGGGCATGATATGCAGGTTGCTTTTGTAAGTCACCAGACAGGGACCCGGCTCAGGATCAAGGTGCCTTCAAAGAGGAAGGACAAAGATTTTCTTTCTTCTCTTGCAGCAGAGATATCCGGGATTGATGGAGTAACAAATGTTGAGATCAACAAGCATACCGGCAGCATATTGATCCATCATTCACATGTTCCCGTCAGCATTGTTGAAACGATAAAAGCAAATAAGCTTCTCGCATTTGCAGGTCAACGATTTGCCCGCACACACCTTCACCGGAGGGTCAACGATGCATTCAAGGAGGCTGACGTCGCCATGCGCGATATTACGGGGAACGAGCTGGATATCGGCGGGGCCGCGTTTCTCGCGCTTATAGGAGCAGGAATCTATCAGGTATGGAGGGGGAATGTCACTGCAATCCCCTGGTACGCAGCCGGATGGTATGCCCTTAATATTTTTCTTAAAGCTACTTCCGATAAAGAGCACTCCGTCTGATTTAACAGAAATTTAACCGGGCAGTCACGGGCCTGTAAAGGGGGGTTCGTTATCATAATGTATCATTTTTTTTAATTGCATAACCAGTCGATTCATTTCAAAACGTCAAAAAAGGAGGTCTACTATGACGAATGAACAAGCAATAGGCGAAGAGGATTTTCAGGAAGGCATCGGCAGGGCCGGTTCCACGGTAAAGGAGGGCGTCATCAGCAGCCTTAAAGGAATCAATGAGATCGAGGCTGAGATCGTAACGCTTGTACGAAGCACCGTATCCAATGCGATCCGTGCAGCGGGGGAAGTAGCGACAGAGAGCGTCGATATCACGAGAGATGTCATGAAGGGCGCGATTCAGGCAACTGAAGAAGTTGGCACAGGTCTCATCCTGAGCACCAAAAGCGTTGCAAAGGGAATAGTCATGGGCGTAAGTGACGTTGGCGGAGATGTAATTACCGTTTCCAGCCAGACAGTAAAAGGCGCTGTAAAGGGGGCTGCAGATATAGGAGCAGATGTGGCTCTCGTGGCGCGGCGGGCAGTTGACGGCGTAATCGAAGCAGGCAAGGAAGTCGGCGCCAATGCGGGTGATGTCGCAATATCTGCGGTAAACGGCGCTTTGGAAGCAGCAGGCGCTATCGGCAGCACGGCAGTGCACTCTGTCAGGGAGATGCTTCTGGGCGTGGTTGGAGGGGTAAAGGATGTTGCAAACGCCGCGCTCCCGAAACCGCGGAGGACTGAAACTGCTGCATCAGCCAGGACTGCGGCCCCGGTGAAGGTTACTACCAAGACACGGGGCAAACGGGGTAAATAATTAGTGTGGTCCATACCGTTCACGATTCAGTAAAAGGCCGGGTCAGATTTAGGGTTGAAGGACTTTACAGAACAGAGACTCTCAGGACAAAAATTGAAGAGGCGCTAGGTCGTCATCCGGACATAACAGGCTTTTCCTCAAATGTCCTGACCGGGAGCGTTATTGTCAATTTCAACTCAGGCAATACCTCTGAAATAATAAGCAGGGTCATCGAGGCCGTGGTAAAGGAGTATAACGGCAATAATCATGCGCCCGGGAGACTTCGCTCACAACAAAATTCCCGCAGCCTGACCGCATCAGTCAATAGATCAACAGGGAGCAATACGGAGCCGGGCGGGAAACTGAACAAGAGCAGGCGACAGGTCCGCCAGAGCGTCATCCATGCAGAAGACCAGCCTCGTACGCATTGGCACCAGAAAAGCGCCGGTGAAGCCCTTGATTCTGCGGGTGTGATGCCGGCAGCGGGGCTTTCGGGCAGCGCCGCGTCTGAGCGGCTAAAAAAATTCGGACCAAATCTTCTCCCGGAATCCGTTCCTCGTTCCGGCCTCAGTATATTTTTTGACCAGTTTAAATCCCTTCCTGTTGCCCTTCTTGGGGTTGCGGCAGCCGTCTCCATAGCTACAGGAGGCATCGCCGATGCTGTCGTAATCGCGGGAGTGGTCGTCATTAACGGAGTCATCGGCTATACAACCGAGACACAGGCGGAAAAGACCATCCATTCTCTAAAAAGCCTTGTGAGGCCGTCTGCATTATGCATAAGAGACGGGGCGCTGAATAATATTTCTGCTGAAAGTATAGTCCCCGGTGATGTTCTTCTCCTGAAACCGGGAAGTTATATAGCAGCGGACGCACGGCTGATCGAATCACATCATCTGAGCGTTGATGAATCAGCGCTTACCGGTGAGAGCATGCCGGTCATAAAAAGCGTCCAGACGCTGACTGAATGGGATATACCGCTTGCAGACAGGACGAATATGGTTTATATGGGAACGCTTGTGACCGGGGGACAGGGCCTTGCAGTTGTAACGGCAACCGGTAAATTTACGGAGATCGGCAAAATACAGACACTTGTAGGCGACGCGCGTCCTCCTGAAACGCCGATGGAACGGCAGCTTGACAAAATGGGCACACAGCTTGTTTTTATCAGCGGCGCTGTATGCGGTCTTGTCTTTGTGATCGGACTGCTTAGAGGGTACGGGTTCGTACAGATGCTCAAGACCTCTATTTCACTTGCCGTAGCAGCGGTGCCGGAGGGACTGCCGACGGTTGCGACTACAACACTGGCGCTCGGCATCAGGAATATGAGAAAACACAACGTCCTTATCCGTCACCTTGACGCGGTAGAAACCCTCGGCTCTGTACAGACCATCTGTCTTGACAAGACCGGGACCATTACCCTGAACAAAATGACCGTTACCTCCATGTTCATCGGGATGAAGAGGTTAAAGGTCTCTGACGGAAGATTCCGAAACGGCGACTGTGATATAAATCCGTATGAGTGCGATGAGCTGCTGAGACTTATTCATATCTCATGTCTATGTAATGAAAGCGACGTCTCCAGTGAAAACGGTGAGTTATTACTCAGGGGCTCGTCTACCGAGAACGCCCTTCTCCAGGTGGCAATAAGCACGGGCGTTCATGTGCCTGAACTCCGGCACAAATTCCCTCTCAGGACTATAAGGCACAGGTCTGAAAACAGCAATATTATGGTCACCGTGCACGATATGCATCCTAATTCATCTCACGACAGGAGGGCGACGATATTCGCAGTAAAAGGCAGTCCGCAGGATGTCCTGTCAATCTGTGCGTGGCACATGCAGGACGGTCGTAAACTCCCCCTCACTACAGAGAGCAGGGAGGCGATTCAGATCGAAAATGAAAGGATGGCCGGAGAGGCCCTGCGGGTGCTTGGATTTGCCTATGAGTATTCCGATGAATTGAATGAATTGCCGGAAATGCCGAATATCACCGATAAGGCGCTCGGTTCCATGCCCTTTGTCTGGCTCGGTCTTTCCGGAATGATGGACCCTGTAAGAAACGGCGTAAAGGAGCTTATAGGCATGTATCATGTAGCAGGAATTGATACGGTCATGATCACCGGAGACCAGGGACCGACCGCTTACTCCATCGGCAAAGAACTGGACCTCAGCAACGGCAGTCAACTTGAAATACTCGATTCAACACACCTGAACAGCCTTGATCCGGATATCCTGAAGGCGCTGGCTGAAAAGGTACACGTATTCTCGCGCGTAAGTCCAGCCAATAAGCTCCAGATCGTCCAGTCGCTTCAGTCCTCCGGCAGGGTTGTGGCGATGACAGGGGACGGCATCAATGACGGACCGGCGCTTAAGGCTGCCGATATAGGCATTGCGATGGGGCACACCGGCACGGACGTGGCGCGTGAAGTCGCCGACGTCGTGATTGAAGACGACAACCTCGAGACTATGATCATAGCGATCAGTCAGGGGAGAACTATCTATAACAATATCAGGAAATCAGTCCACTTTCTCCTTTCAACAAACCTGAGTGAGATCATGGTCATGTTCACTTCCCTGTCTACAGGCATGGGACAGCCGCTCACTGCCATGCAGCTGCTCTGGATCAATCTCATCTCGGACATAGCGCCGGGACTTGCGCTCGCGCTTGAGCCGCCTGAACCTGATGTGCTCAGCATGCCTCCGAGAAATCCTGCTGAACCGATTATCAGAAAAGATGATTTTAAACGGATAGCCTTTGAATCAGCAATGCTTTCAGCAGGGGCTATGGGGGCCTACGGCTATGGGATCATGAGATATGGAATGGGGGCGCAGGCAGGTACTATGGCATTTATGAGCCTCACCTTCGGACAGATACTCCATGCATTAAGCTGCCGTTCAGAAAACCACAGTATTTATGACAATGCAGGGGCGAACGGCCGTTCGCCCCTACCGCCGAACCGTTATCTTAATGCCGCCCTTGCAGGCTCTGCGGCATTGCAGGGACTGGTAATGTTTGTGCCCGGTCTGCGAAACCTGCTCGGACTTTCGCCACTCGGTTTTGCAGACTGGCTTGTCGTTGGAGGCGCATCAGTAACGCCTCTCCTGATAAATGAAGCTACCAAGAAATCTCATGGAAAGCTGCTGAAGCCATTCGGAGGAGACACGAATGGCAACGCTATAAGCGTTCATCACGCAGAGGAGGCATTGGCATGAAAAAGGACTTCATATTTTCCTCGGAGTCGGTCACTGAAGGGCACCCGGACAAGTTATGCGATCAGATCAGTGACGCGATCGTCGATCATTTTCTCCAGCAGGACCCTTTTTCGTCCGTTATAGCTGAGTGCGCTGTCTCGACCGCCATTCTCTTCATCGCTGCCAGGTTTTCATCTGAAGCATATGTCGACTTCTCAAACGTGGCGCGCAATGTTATAAGCCAGATAGGTTACGAACAGAAGGAGTTCAACAGTAAGACCTGCAGCATTATTACGAGCCTTAAGGAACTGCCCCTCACTGAAGAACATAATTTCGATGAGCGGAAGCTCACGGAGGAGGAGATGGACCATATTCCGGTAAGGAACCAGGTCACGCTCTTTGGTTTTGCGTGCGATCAGACAGCCTCCTTTATGCCTCTTCCGGTATGGCTTGCACACAAGCTCTCAAGACGGTTGACATCGGTAAGGGTACAGAAAATCCTTCCCTACCTCATGCCTGACGGCAAAACACAGGTGGGAGTTGAATATGTAGACAGCAGGCCGCGCAGGATCCACAGTGTTACTGTTATTGCTTCCCAGCTTAAGCCGTCTGTCAAAGGGGGGCCTGATCTTCAGCAGTTGAGGGACGATATTATTGACAACATAGTCACCCCGGCATTCCATGATGAAGAAATAAAGCCTGATGACAGGACAGGAATTTTTATTAATCCTGACGGCCCTTTCATCGTCGGCGGGCCTTCTGTCCATTCCGGACTCACCGGGCGCAAAAATGCGATAGACACCTATGGAGAGTATTCACGCCACAGCGGCGCAGCCCTCAGCGGAAAGGACCCGGTAAGGATCGACCGGGTAGGCGCGTACGCAGCGCGCTACGCGGCCAAAAATGCGGTTGCGGCAGGACTGGCCCGTGAATGCGAGGTCCAGCTCAGCTATTCGATAGGTCGTGCACGGCCGGTCAGCATCCAGGTCGAGACCTTCGGCACCGGCAGGATACCGGACGATAAGATTGCCGGACTCATCGGGAGACACTTTGATTTTCGTATCGCCGGCATACTCCGGCGGTTCAACCTAAGATACCTTCCCTCCATCATCAAGGGAGGGTTTTACAGAAAGCTTAGCGCCTATGGTCACGTAGGTAGAATGGACATCGGGCTCCCCTGGGAGCTGACAGACAAGTCGGCAGAAATCAGGGACGACGCAAAATGACACTGAGCGAGTTACTTGCAACATACACGGCGCATTCCGGCAATTTCACGTGGATAAATATAGACGACCCTGACACCGAGCATTTAAACGCCCTGAAAACGCTCCACCCGTTCAATGACCTCAATCTCGAAGACTGTCTTTCAGAGACCCAGATACCGAAGATCGATGAGTATGATGACTACCTCTTCATCGTCCTCCACTTCCCGCGCTATGTGAAGGCAAAAAGATATTCCGTCCCCATACAGCTCTCGGTCTTCCTGGGGAAGAATTTTCTCGTGACCGTTCATAACGGCGAACTGAAGCCGCTGCAAAATCTCTTCTCCACGTACCGGAAAGGCAATCACCCTGTTGCGGAATCGAACGGCAGGAATCAACCTGCAAACGGCCTGTCATCGCCTGCAAGCCTGCTTTACTCGATCATTTACAATCTGTCTGAAAACCTGTTTGTGATGTCTTCAAAAATACTGACCAGCATTGTGGAGATTGAAGAGGCTGTCTTTGACGAGCACGTCAGCGCGGTCCACGAGGTGACCGGGCTTCGTCATAACCTTGCCAACTTCAGAAGGATCGTGTTTCCGCTGAAACGCGTCATCCATGATCTCGAAAAAAAGGTCCTGCAGTTTACGAGGGAAGACATGGGCATATACTTCAGCGACCTCACGGACTACATAGACAAGGTCTGGACGACCCTTGAAGAATGCAGGGAGACGCTCGATATCTACAAGGAAACAGACATAATCATAAGCTCCAACAGGACCAACAAGATACTGACCGTCCTCACCATCCTGTTCACCTTTTCCATACCCGTGACAGTAATGGGGACCCTTTACGGCATGAATGTTCACCTGCCCGGCGGCGTGGACAAGCCATGGATGTTTCTCGGCCCCTATACGACCTTTATTGTCATAATGACCGCTTCGATCATGCAGGTGCTGTGCATGTTCTATATTTTCAGGCGATTGAGGTGGCTTTGAAGGAATAGACAGCGTGCCTGCCTGTTGTCAGACAGGTTACCTGACCCGGAGCATCGGTACCGCAGGTTTAACGAGACACAATGAGACGAAGGAGACTTACCATGACAGATACATTTGAAACAGTACTCGCAAATGTTCACACAGGCATTGGACAGGGTGGCGTTTTAGAGCAGATCGATAAACTGTATCGTAAGCAGCAAAGGCTGACATTATTTCAAATGCTCGAAAAGGTTGATAATGAAGAGATAGAATATTTTCCGGTCGTTCTCTATAAGCATATTAAGCAAGTTGGGAAAAAGAGGCCGGCCTCATTGCGGTTCTCCCTGCCGCTATGGAAATATCATGATGAGATTTTTTGGCAATCGCTCGGCGATTATGTCATTCTCGCAGTGCATCGTGTAAAAGACATAGACTTCGACAGGGAAAGAGGCCTGATGAAGGTGGAATATTTTGCTAAAATAAAAGGCCGGATAAAATATCCGGAAGACATCAGGGAGATAATCCGGAAGATTGCTTATCTTGTGGATACTGAAGCCTTACCGACTGATTTCACACGCTTCCGGCGCATGACAGAGCGGCGTGACAGCCTGGGCGAGATGAGCAAAGAACAGGCTGCACTCATCGGGGCGGCATTGAAGTTTATCCAAATATAGCAGAGGGCAATTCACACCAGCCCCAGATGAGGCTTGTTCATAACGGGGTACAAGGAGCTATGCAAAAGGTTCTATCCGTAGTTAATCTCAAGGGCGGCGCCGTGATACTCACTGACCGGATTTCACACGGGGCAGACGACTACCGCTTTGTAGCGCTCTGGCTTGACGAGCGCATCAGCGGGATGGCGGGATCCGGGTCAACTCAGGTTCGCCATATGATATCTTCTCTATAAAACAGGTTTGAACTTCTAAACAGTTCGGTCTTGCGCAGAACCGATTATCGTTTCTCAGTTCTTACACAACTTTTATGATTGCTCTTGCCGCTTCATGCATGCAGGTGCTGTGCATGTTCTATATTTTCAGGCGATTGAGGTGGTTATAGCGGGATGATTTCTTCTGTTCCGATTCTTCGCCTCCACTGCCCGGTTCAGGGACCGTTCTGATACCTTCCAGCAAGTCGGCAAGATCATGACCTTCCGCCTTTCCTCTTCTCTCGTAGAGCTCATAGGCTGCATGACCTGTCATGTTTTGCGGATTCATGGATGCACCTCCTTTCATCTTAATCTCATTCTCCTATAAGACATGCCTGGACGGTGTAGCCATTCGTCTCAGCGTCTCGTAATGTTCCTGGCAGTTCCTGCAGTGGCGGGTAAAAGGAACGGCCCTCAGCCTTTCCTCCCCGATTTCATTATCACACGCTTCACATATGTGATAAGTCCCGTCATTGAGCCGCTTCAGTGCCTCATCAATTGATTTGATCAGATAAGCCTGGTTGCCGAACAGCGTGCTCTGCATATTCTCGATTTGAGTAATTACCGCCATATCACCCTCATCAAATCCCGGACCAAGGATTTCTCTTACTTCTCCCGAACGCATGGTCTTCATACCATCTTTTGTGCTTTGCAGTATGATTTTTCTTTTTTCAAAAAGCATACTCTTTACTTCTTGACTCACGATATTTTTCATAGCAGCCTCCTGATAAATTTATTAAATACAGGATCAGTATATAAAGAAGATGGTTGCCTTTTGATGACAGCCGTATGAAATCTCGGTTAAAGCGTAAGAGGGGCATGAGGACAGCTCTTATAATTTAACAACCTTTTAATTGAATCTTCATAATAACGTAACGCTGCCGGGATTAAAATTAATTTCTTTAAAAGAAACTGAAAGACAGTTGCTTATCACGGAGCGCTGACATGAAAAGGAATTTGCGCATGCGTCGCATGCCTGACATCATACTCTACACAGTTGCATTCCTGCTGATCACCTGCTCCCACGTGTCCGGCCAGGAGAATTTCGGCCCGGAAGAATGGATCAGGCGGGCGGAACGGACGTTGTCCTCAGTTACCAGTTACGCGGCCGTTTTTCACAAGCAGGAAAGGATAGGAGACACACTCAACAAGAAAGAAACGATTTATCTGAAATTCATGAAGCCTTTTAAAGTTTATATGAAATGGATAAAGGAACCTTCTTGTGGAAGGGAGGCCATTTATGCGGACGGCAGCAATAAAAATCTCGTGAAGGTCCATGAATGCGGACTTGCAGGGTTTATGGACCTGGACCTCGATCCTGGCGGGCACATAATAATGAGGGGGAGCCGTCATCCGATGACTGATGCCGGTATTGAGAACCTCGTTCATTTCATCGGACGGGAGATCCGGACAGGGATGAAAAACAAAGAGCTTGATGTTATCGACAGGGGCGATGAAATTGTTTATGGCCGCAAGACCAGAAAGGTGGAATTCATCTTCCCCTCATCCGCGATAAAAGGGTATTACTGTTACAGGTCAATATTAAATATCGATATTGAAACCGATCTGCCGGTCAAGGCGTGTCTGTTCGACTGGAAGGACAGGGTCATCGAGAGGTATGGATATGAATCCCTGCATCTGGACCCCGGTCTCACAGATACTGACTTTGACCCATCCAACCCGGAATACGCGTTCAGGGGGTAGGCCGTCCGCATTTCTCTTACATCCCGTATTCGGAACAACGGATTGTTTCACCGGCAAATTGCTTGAGCACTACAGGAAGAGGCTGAGACATGCGGCTTTACATCATGATGACGGGAACATTAGCAGGGGGAATGCAACAGATATGCAACAGATATGCAATAGGGAGGTAAAACAACAAAGCAGCCGCTCAGATCAGCAGACCGATGAGCGAAAGTGCGGAGCCTTCAAAGGCCTTTTCAAGCGCCATACCAAGGGCGGCCCTGCCTATAACACGGCCTGTCTTTTCCGCGGCATTATGTAAGTATCCATCATTTGACATCGCCTTTTTCCGGTCGAAATACCCTTTGCGCTCAAGCAGGCCGATTATGTCCTCATAGTTCGTTGTGCGGTTGTTATAGTTAATCAGGAGACTCCCTGTGATGGGATTGAAGTCAACTGCGGCAATCCCCTGAATTGTGCTGAGGGCAAACTTGAGTTCGTCTGCGGCAGCATCGTTTCTCTTAAGAAGCGGGCTCTTTACCCTGAGCCTTCCCGGAACATTATGCATGTAATAGCTCATGCTTCCTCCTTGAGAAAATATTTTTTGAAGGTTTTGCATACCGGATATCCCGAACATCTGAACCTGATGACATTGCCCTCCAGCTTATAAACATTCATGGGCTTCCCGCATTCAGGACACACCGGCTTGCCCTGTACCATCGGCTTCCTTGTCCCCATGGTGAATTGCCTGCTGCACATAAGACACAGGTAACGCTGCTTCCCTGTCTTGATCCTGCCGTTTTTGTATACTGCATCAGCAGAACAGGCTGGGCACTGTATCTCTGCCTTGTCGGTCATGACAGTATCTGTTTTCATATTATTATGATATACATGCTATGTTGCGCAATGATGAACGGCATATTAAATTTCTGTAACATTTCCTGCGGGTGAAGACGAGGTGGGATGAGTTGTTCTGCGGACAATTATGCTTATTTTACTTCTTCTGTTTCCTTGATCCATGTTTCAATCTTTGCCCTGATCGCGTCTCTTATCTTTCTTGTCTCCCGGAGTTTTTCTTCATGTGTCCCTTTCAGCGCTGAAGGGTCGGGAAAGCTCCAGTGCAGCCTCTTCGCAAATCCGGGAAAGACTGGGCATTTCTGGCCGCTGGTTTCATCACACACGGTTATAACATAGTGGAACAGCTTCCCCTGCCTGAGGAAATCAAAAACACTTTTTGCGACATTCCGGGAAATGTCCGTCCCTGTTTCCTTCATGACCTCCACGACAAGGGGGTTCAGTGCGCCCGGTTCAAGTCCTGCGCTTTCAGCCTCGAACCTGCCGGCCCCGAGGGTGTTTAAAAACACCTCGGCCATCTGGCTGCGCGCGCTGTTATGGATGCATACGAAGAGGACTTTCTTTTTGCCCACGATCAATGCTCCAGGCTGTGCGAACTGACTGAGTAAGAGCCGAACTCAATCATATTCTGCAGCGACCGTTTATATACTGAACATGCCTCATGATGCCTGCTCATGCATAATTTAATTTCAACACCTTCCATATTTTTAATAAGACTGTTGGCGGCCTCGCACACGCTCCCGCCTATACTGCCTTTAAGGTTCGGACAAATGACAACGCCTATGGATCTCATTCCTGTTCCCTCCTTAACATAAGTTATAGACAAATTATAGAGGACCGGCTGTTACATGTGCGTTACAGTAAGGTTAAGATTTTTTTACCATCAGCAGGCGCCGTGATACGTTACAGTCGACAATGTACAGGATTTACAGCTGTTTTGCAGTGCTGATTTCATCTTTCAGAAGTATCTCCACAGACGCCTTCCCGCGCAGGGACTTTGCGTAGAGATCAGCTTCCTGTTTTGCCTTTTCCTCAACGAGGGACTGACGTATCTGATCCTTGACGCTGTCATATGCCAGGATGGTTTCCGGCTTTCTTTCGCTGACCTTGAAAATATGAAACCCATATCCGGTCTCTACAACATCGCTTGTTTCTCCAGGCTTCAGACTGAAGACAACGGCTTCGAGTTCCTTTTCAAGCTGCCCTGTCCTGACATAGCCTATATCGCCGCCGTCCGTCCTTGTAGGACCATCCGACTGCTCACGCGCAAGGGCCGCAAAATCCTGCCCGGCCTTCAGCTTCTTCATGATCTGGTCGGCCTTCTTCCTCGCCTCCTGTTTGCGGGAGTCCTCCAATTTAGGGTCAAGGTGAATGAGGATATGGCTTGCCCTGACCTGAAGCGGCTGCTTGAAGAGGTCCAGACGGCCCTCGTAATAGTTCATCATTTCGCTGTCAGTGACCGCAACCTTTGCGGCAAAGCGCCGTTCAATAAACTGCTGCACTGCGCTGTTTCTCTCCAGCCTGGCCCGCAATATATCCTCCGACATATTTTTCCTGCTTAACTGGTTTCTGAACTCCGTCACGCTCGGGAACTGCTGCATCAGCGCATTTATCCCCTTATTGACAGAGTTCTCATCCGGCTTGATGCCTGCCTTCCGGCTCTCCTGATTGAGGATTTCGAGCCGGACCAGGCTTTCAAGAACATCTACCTGGACGGCTTCGACCTGGCGCGTGGTAAGAGGCCTTCCAAACTCCAGAAGCGCCCTCTGTATTTTCAGGACCGCTTCATCAAATTCCACCTTTTCAATCGGCGCCCCGTTCACCATGGCCGCTTTATTGACCGGCTGGGGCTTCGCATCTTCCGCCCTGGCGGGAAAGGACATAACCATGAGACTGACAACCATTAACACGATATGATAAGTTAAGACTCTTCTCAGCATTTTTCTTTACCTCACTTTATTTATTAATTTTCTTTTTTTCAATTTCCTCACGGTACTGCTGGAGGAGCTGCTCCAGCTCCACCTTCTTTACCTGTGTCAGGGGCTCCTTCTCCAGAAGGATTGTCCCCAGTCCCTTGTTCCTGTAATTCGTCACCAGCTCCTCCGCGATAATACCGAGGTCGGCATTATTCGCTTTGCAGCGGCCCAGGTCCTGCGCCGTCTTTTCCTGTTCAGCCTGAACAGTCTTTTTCTCAGCCGCTGACTTTTTTAACTCTGCCTGAAGCGCCTGCTTTTCTTCGGCCAGCTTTTTCAACTCACTGTCAAGGTCCTTGTTCTTCCGTCCCGTTTCCCGGGCCTCTTTATCGGCCCTGACAGCCGCCTCTTCCGATGTTTTGACCCTCAGCTCCAGCCCCTGCATCTGTCCGTTAAGTTTATTTAACTGCGCATCAAGTGTCTGCTTCTCGCTTCCGAGCCTGTCCAGTTCCGCCTGGGCCTGCTGTTCGGAAACAGACTCCTCATATTTCCCCTCCGCCATCTTTTTTTGCATGAAGGCGACTTTCTTTCCGGCCTCCTTGATCTTTTCATGCGCGGCCTCCCGCTCCTTATTGACTCTGCTGTTGCCAATGCTCAATCCGATGATCAGGCCGATAATGAGCGCTGCTACGGGGATTATGATTTTTAAAGGCCGGGACATACTGTTCATTTTTTACCTCCAGACTTAAAATCTTGCATTTAAATCCACCTGCAGCACATCTATCGCCTGCTTAGGGCCGCTTATCTCATCCGCGGTCAGCCATCGAAGGGTAAGCCAGGCGTTCTTCATCAGGCCATATTCCGCTCCCAGTATCCAGCCCCTGGCATTTGTGCCTCCAAGGTGAAAGTCAGAATCCGTGAAGGCATCCACAACTGCGTCGCCCCCCAGGTATTTATAATAGAGATACGCCTTCCAGGACGGGACCCAATCGTCGGGTGTCTCAATAGCGGGGGAATCAACGGACATCCCGAACTGATAGCCTGTAATATCTTTTTCAGGATCTGCTAGCCCGGTAAGATCAGAAACCTCGGATTTATCAAACCCGTAGTTCTTGACAAAATCGCCGAGGAAAACAACATGAACAGGGTCCCAGAACCCGATATCGAGGGTCCCGGTCAGGTTCATCTCCTTGAACTTTGATGCAAGCCCCACCTTGAAACTGTTGTTCGGATCAATATAGAACAAGGTGTTTCCCTTTTGCTGATACTGGGGGGCCGACCAGTCGGTGGGTCCGCTTTTATCCAGGGAATTATTGTTTCTCACGCCGGTGATGTTACTGAATAAATAGTAGGCCGCTCCGACTTTCGCGGATATCCCTTTCTTATGCTTCTTTTCCATCCCGATCTGTCCGCCCGTGAGCCACTTGGCCTTGGTGGAGAAGTCATCATACTGCAGGGGGAAAGCGCCTTCGGTAAGATAAAATGTCCATGAGTCTGTAATTGGCTTCCGCAAATTCAGGGCAAGCCCCTCGAAGTTTAAATCGCTGTCCCACACAAGGTCTGATGAAAACCAGGGATTGGGCATCCTTCCGCCATATGCAGTGAAAAGGGTCGGGAGGTAACCAGGTGACTTCTGATTAAACTTGAGATAGGCCTGCTCCAGGACTATGCCGTCTTTGTTCATATAATCGCCCAGGAGGGTATTGGTTGAAACTGGATTTGACGAATTCCCTGTAGCGAGACGTAAAGCGGCCTGCAGCTTTTGAGTTCCAAGCGGGTCTTCCGATATGTCCAGCTCAGTTCCGAAGCGGACCCGGTACTTGAAGCGATACTGGTTCGACCGTGTGTTAATAAGCTCCTGTGTATCAGCGCCCTGAGATATCCTGGTGAACTCATCAAAGTTGTTCTCGTCATACCGGTCATTCTCATACCGCAGCCGAACATCGCCGCTGAAACGCACGCGCTTGGTCCACTCAGGCGCGGCCGCGGCAAGTTCGGCGACCTTTCCGCCGTACAGCAGCTCCGCGATCTTCTGTTCAACGTATGACACTTTTTGATTGAGCTCCGCGATCTTTTCTTTCTCCTGTGCAGACGCCTCTTCAGCGGCAGGGACTGCATCTGCCGTCTTTATTTCCTTCGGCAGCGCCTCCTGCGCTTCGGTCTTCAACTGTTCAGGGATGCTTTTCCTGATCTCCTCGGTGACACTCGCAGTGATCTTCCCGATCTGTTCCTTCTCACGGTCCTGAAGCTCCCTGGACAACTCCTCCCTGACCTGGGCCATGATCTGTTCCTTGAGCTTTTGCATAAGTTCAGCGGTAACGGCTGCTGATATCCTGTCGATCATTTCCTGCTCGCTGAGCTGTGAAGCCGCAGGACCACCGTCTTTTTCTCCGGCCGGGGCAGATCCATCCTCCCGGCGCTGCTGATCAGACCGGTCCGCTTCACTCCGGGGAGGTGTCTTCTCATGCCTGATCGTCAGCGGCACAGGGGCCGTGGCGCATCCGAAAATAATCGTCAGAAGCAAAACCGCGATGCCTTTACTGATATGTCTTCTCAATTCCGTTGATGCTGTAAACACCGTAACTATGTCACTTCTTTTCATTATGTTCTCTCATGACCTCTCTTTCTGGGAAGTAAAACCAAACACTCATTAAGCAGTTTTTTTTAACTTCTGACTTCTCACTTCTTACTTTCCAACTTCTTTGTTGTTAGCTCTTAAAAGTCATTTTGATCTTCATCGTACGAGGCATGCCGTCAGGCGGCGAATCGCTGAAACTGATATTGCCCAGGACCTGGTTTACCGTCTCATCCATTTTATGGTTCCCTGATGAGCCTATGATCCTGTGCTCAACGATATCGCCATCCGTGTCCACTTTCAATTTCACAACTACCTGAAGCGTTCCTCTTGGCAGCCCGCCTTCCATGTCCCAGAGCTTCATGATCCTTTTATGGATCTCACTTTCCACAAAGTGTGCATATCCGCCGTATTTAGACAGGAGAGACAGATTGCCGAGCCCGTTCCCTCCTTCTCCGGCAAGGAGGCTTCTCCCCCCTTTTTTCGCAACCAGCCCGAAGGCGTCGCTCCCCGCTGTGCCGTCCGAATCCACGCCGAGGCTGTCCCCCGCAGGCGCGTTGTCCGGCTCACCGGCAGGCCTGTCATTCGAGGCCGCCTCTTGCGGGACCTGAGCAATAACTTCCTCCTTCTGCTCCTGCCTGACCGGCTCAGGCTCCGGCGGTTTTTCCTTTATCTGCGGCGGGGGCGGCTTCAACAGGGTCACCATGGTAACGTTGTTTTTTTTCTGCGGACTATCGTCAGATATCACCATTATTATGAAATAAACTGCAACAACGCACAGAGCGACCATCAGGGCAATGAACCCCCATGAGGCAGCGGACATTTTTTCAGTTTGTCTGTCGGACATACGTTCCTCCTATTTGACGAGCTTTTGCGTCACGAGCGCAAGCTGGGTAATCTCCAGCCTCTGGAGCAAATCCAGCACCTCTATGACGCCTTTGTACGCTATTTTTTCATCTCCCCGGATCACCACGGGCAAATTAGGGTCCGCAGCTTTGTATTGGCGGAGCCTGTCTTCCAGTTCTCCCATAGTCACAGGGAAGCTGTCGAGATACATGGTCCCTTCCGAGGTGATGGTGATCGCCTTTGTCGTGGCCTTGACCTTGCCGGCAGCCGCGCTCGCCTTTGGAAGGTTGACGCTGATCCCCTGTACGGACGCCGTCACTACGATCATGAACACTAAAAGGAGGTTCCATGCAAGGTCCAGCATGGGAACGACGTTGATCTCATCGTATATCTCATGTTCTTCGTAGGGGTTATGCCTCATGACGCGGCCCTTTCTCCTCTTCCAGCTTAAGAATGAAGTCATCGATGAAGACATTGACGTCCGCATTCATGTTCTTGATATTGCCGGTAATATAGCTGCTTGCGAACAGGGCTGGAATTGCGATCAGGAGGCCTGCCATGGTACAGGCAAGCGCAGAGGCGACCCCGGGCGCAATGGCTGCGAGGTTCGCTTCGCCGCTCTCTGCAAGGCTTGCAAAGGTGTTCATGACCCCCCAGACCGTGCCGAGAAGACCCAAAAACGGCCCGCCCGCAACACTCATGTTCATGATAACCATGCCAGCCGCCAGTTTTCTGCTTTCATACATGGCCTGCTTTTCCACCGCTGCTTTAAACCCGTTCATGGCCCTTTCCGACAACCCGCTCCCGTGTTTTGATGTTTCCCCTTTTTTCTCCATCAAACGCCTCAGCTCAACACAGCCTGCGCGATACACCCGGTAGAGCGTCGAATGCTGAAAGTCCTGTTCCTTGTCAAAGAGGGACATCGGATTATCCATCCCTCTGAAATTCTCCGAGAAGGTTTCGTTCCCTTTTCCGGCAAGACGGAATATTGTTATCTTCTGCTGAAAGATGTACACGGACGCGAATCCCATGAGGATCAGAAATCCGATAATAAGCCAGCCGTCAAGGGTGATGGTCCTGATAATGACCTTCATGAGATGGACTGTCAGCGATTCTCCGCTGCCTCCGCCTTCCTCCGGCTCCATGTAAGACATCAGCATGCCGTCCGGTCCCTGGCCCTGGAAGGCGGCCCTTATCCATCCGGCAGATCTGGCTGTGCCGGACAATTGCATCTCGTCCACATCTCCGGTAAAGACATTGCTCCCTTTCACCGATGCGCCGATGATGATGTCGGCAGCCGGCGCAGGGACCATTCCCTTGAGTTTGATATACGCGGCCTGTCTGCCGTCGAGATACAGTGTGATCTGGTTGTCAGGGTCTGCTGTCACGGCCAGATGGTGCCAGCCCTTCGGGGTCAGTACCGCTGTTTTCGGCGTCACCGTCGCCTGCCCCTTGCCGGTACTGAGACTACAGTAGACCTTCGATTCTTCCACTCCAACAGTGAACGACTGCTTCCCGTCGTCCCAGGATAAAAAATGCGTATTGCCTTCAGACTGGTTGACGCGGACCCACGTGGAGAAGGTAAACCCCTTGGTAAAATTAAGCGACGACGCCCTGGTAATAGTCATCAACTCTCCGGCCCCGCTGAACTGGGCGCCGTTTCCCACAACTGAAGGGACACCGAGCTTCCCTGAAAACGAGGCCGCGTGATTGCTGTAGGCCGTTGCGTCACGCGGATTGCCATCCTCATCGCCCAGGTGATAGACAGCCACCTGGTTCACATCGTACGTGCCGCCCGCGTCCTGGCCGTCAGGTGCAGAATCATTCCCATAATACATCCATATGGAATCCTGACTGCCGCCCCCGGATATCCTGGGGACCTTGACCCATATGAGGGCGATCTCTTCTATAGGATCAAACTTCTCTATGTGATATTTCAGGGGAGACTTATCGTCAAGGCTTACAAACCTGAGGTCCGAACCATCCTCTTTTGCGCTTGGAAAACTGAAGTTGCCTGTATGCAGGCGGACCAGCAGCGGGACATCAGCGACATTCTCATCGATTCCGGCCCCGTTTGAAGAAGTATCAAATTGAATCTTCATCCTCTGCTGCCACTTCCCGTCCCACCATGCATTAGCATCAGGGACCATAAACAGTCCGATAGTAATCATCAGCAACACAATCAGCGCTGAGATTTTATTCAGCCTCAGTTCCGATAAAAAGGCCCCCGGAACACCTCTTTCAACTTTGTCTTTCTTTCTGTCCACCTCTTACTCCTCCTCTTCCTCTTGAACTAAATCTATGACTTTCACGTCCAGCCACTTCATTAAGATGTCATCTATCATCTGGGCCGCCTGGGCAGTCCTTTCCGCAGCTATGCCGGGGGTCGCATCACCAGCCATCTGGCCGGGCTGCGCAACGGAGCCGGCGCCGCCTGTGAGACCTCCAAGGGCCGCGCCGCTTGTAGACGCCTGAGGCACGCCGACAGACCCTGCCGAGAAACTGATATTGGCCGAATTCTTGACTTCCAGCGCCGCAAGGATGATCTTTCCTCCTGTGATCCCTGCCTCGCCTGCATCGATCACGCCGCTTGGGGCGGTGAGATGTATATCTCCAGGCTCCGGCATCGCCAGAGGTCCCGACCCGTCAGGATCAAAGGTCACGGCGCGGATGCCGCTGCCAAGGACTGGGGGGCTGAACACTTTTCTGTAAATGCCTGAGCCGGCGGGATATTCCTCCATCCTGGCAGGCGAAGCGCTGACAGCCGTTCTCGATCCCCGTCCGGCATTTATGTTTCCCTCGTCGCTCCAGATAGTGATATCACCGCCATAAAAGGTCATGATCCGTGATTCGTTTACGTTCACGTCATACCCGGTAAAGATGTTGATTGCGCCGCCTCCCCCCGTCCATACGCCGGTAAAGTCATCACTTTTCTGACCGGCAATGGGCAAGGCTGTCTTGCCGAGGTTCATGCTACCAGCGGCGATAACAAAGATATCGGACTGCCCGATCGACGTTCCTATCTGAGAGGCGATCATGTTTATGTTGCCTTCGCCTGAGGGTGTTCCAAGCAGCGGTTTGATTGTCGCGTCCCTTGTTGTCTCCCGAAGCTCGGCAGCCTCCGCTGATTTGCCTTCAGAAAGCAATTCCGCATACTGATCGCCTGCATCGCGAATATCGTCAAAGAAGGTCCTGATCATGTCGGCAGGCAGGTTCTGATCATACCCCGACAAGACGACGAGTGTGCTCTTTTCAGTGCCTAACAGGACATTGTTGCCGTTTCCGATCGCCTGGAGACCGCCATATATCAATTTCTGATCTACCACGGCGTTGTTTGAAGTTCCCAGGTCGATCGAGTTGCCTGCCTGGACCAGGAAAACGCCCGGGCCGCCCTGGATCAGGCCTCCTGTTTTGCTCTTTTTTTCATACTGCATCCGGATATCGCGCCCTGCCTTGATCATGGTGACATCCCCCGTACTAATGTTCTGTCCCTCATAGGTCATATCGAGGATGTCCCGTCCTGCCCGTATCTCGGTCTTTTTCGCCGCGTAAAGTCCGAGGTTTCTGATGTCCCTGCCCGCGCTGATCCCGATTTCCCGGGTGTCGCCGGAGTGCAGCGGCGAGGCAAGTGCCTGGAGTACGGCATCTTCAGGCTTAAAGTAGCCATGATGGTTATAAAGAGTCCTTTCCGTATTCCAGGTCAGACCGCCGTTACTTACTAAATCTTTGTAAACCCGGAAGAGGCCATACCAGTACTTTGGAGCGATATCGGACATCGTGATACCCGCCGCCTTGCCGGAATAACTGGATGCCGTGCGTACTGCCTGTACAATATCCACCCCGGCATCAAGCCGAAGCCTGCCATCCGGAGAAGATGTCAGGGTAAGGTCATCACTGAGCAGTAGGATGTTCCCCCCGGCTTTAATTTCTACATTGGCCGGTAAGATTTTCGCGAACTTCGATATATCATGTCCAGTAGGTGTATATAGCGGAGATACACCGGCAAAGGTCAGATCTTCCCCTGCCTTCAGGCTGATACCGGTATATTGCGTGTAAGTGCAGTTTATCCAGTAGTATTGATTTAATTGATCGCTTGCAAGTGAGGGGTTCAACACCGAGCCGATCTTCATCGCTCCCTCAGCGGCCACGGACATCCGGCTGTCAAAGAGCTCGATCTGCTGGGACTTATCAGCGCTGCCGAAATTCCCCATGGCGTGAATCTCTCCTTGCCCCATCCTGTTCAGTAACCGGCCATCGACGTTGCCGCCGGCATAGATGGCGAGGTCACCTTCGCCAAAGGCGCCTGCCTGGGTCAGGAAATCCGAACCAGTGCGGATGTAAAGATCGCCCCCCCCCATGGCGGCAAGACCGGACGTCGTATCAAACTGTTTCTTTTCTTTGGGTGATGATAAGGTATAAACAGACTGCCGCGCATAACTTGCCGAGAACCAGCCGTATTTTTCCAAAACGGTGTTATTCCGCGTGCTCCCCCCGGGCTTCAAGATGGGCGTGAAATAATCCCAGGCATTCGTAGCAGGAGGCATGGCGCTGGTCCATTCTCCATTTGAAATCGTCCCCACATGCCGGCCCACATCCAGAGTGATGTTCCCGCCATCGGCATATCTCCAGTAATATGTGAGGGTGTTGGAATTAGGGGTGTTAAAGTAATTGTCTTTATCAGCCAGCATGGGTTTAGGCTTACTTGACGGGTCATCATAAGGCGGGTCTACATCTGTCGTATCATCTGTTCGAAGCATACCAGTCGTGCGAATAGCGCCCAGGGTGCTCAGACCGGATACTATTGCCGTATTGAGCTGGAGGTCCCGGCCGATATCTATAGCGATATCCCCGGTGGCGGTCTGTATGGCGCCGCCGTTGATTATAAGGTCCCGTCCGATGTCCCCTTGTATGTCCCCGTAAGGAGAGGCAAGGTTATATCGCATGGTCGGATCAATCATAAAGCCTAACGGAGTGTCCTGCCCCCTGCCGACAAGCGTGTCTCGCCCCGAGGCGAATCTGACAGGCGCGTGTTCGGTGTAAACAACTTTCTGGTCCGCGATTTTCAGGTCCCCTTTGCCATGGACAACTGCAAGGGGGGCTGCGCCAACAGTGTACGAACCCGCGACGAGGTTGAATGCCCAGGAATCCCTGCCCGCGCTGCCCGGCAGGTTTGCCAGGGACGTAGGATGGTCGACAAGGTTGTTATTGATGTAGAGATTGCCGCCTGCCCGGAGTGTAAGGACACCCGGCTCCTGTTCGCCGCCGAAGCGGACACCGCTCACGTCCCATTGCGTGTTCCAGTTGATATCGCCGATGCTCACCACTTCGATGCCGGGAAGGTAGTGGAAGGAGGTGGTATCGGCGTCCACTTTGTTACTCAGCCTCTCGACAGGGGCATTTGCGTAGTGGGCATGAGCATCATCAAGCGCCGATGTAAAGTTAAAACCATCGTAGCCATACCTCCTGACGGCCTCCACGTAGAGCGCTGATGCGCCTGTTACAGAGTGGTTGAGTGAGATGGCGACATCTCTGAAACCTTCACTGTCATTTCTCCTGGCCCGCAGATAGACGATGCCGCCTTCGCTGCCGGACACATTTATCTCTTCCGCATTGACGATGACATCTCCTTCACTGGAACTGAGCTGAACATAACCACCCTCTCCGCCGTTTATTCCACCGGCTAAAATACTCCCATCGAGGTTGAGGTCATCTTGTGCATATAACTCTACTGTCCCGCCGTCCGGGTAGTAAGAACCCTCGTAAGCAGAGGCGTCAATTATCCCGTCAACATTGATTGCCCCACCGTCGGCAGTCAATTTGATCTTGTGCGCTTTTAACATCTCGCCGTTGTCAATGTCGATGTCTCCGGACCGGGCCCTGAGGTCGAGGGAAGCCGTGAAGCCGCCTTCTTCGACTTTACTGATCAGAGTAGAAAATTCAATGATCTCTTTCGCAAATTTATTCGTGTCAACGACCAGTGAGCCGCCGCGCCCGATGCTTTTATCCTTTTTCTTTCCTGCGGCGCCCTTGACGTCGCCATAGATCATAACCCCTCCCACCGGCGCCGACAAGGTTATAATTCCTGCATCGCCCTGCGCACCGGCAGAGACATCGATGAGAGAGCCATTCTGCAGCTCGATTTTGCCGCTTTGTTCCTGTCCGGTTTCATCGATGAAGTTAGTTGCCAGGACCACACGCCCGCCGGGTGCGTCGTCAGTCCCCCGCGCAATGATCGAGCCGCCATCTTTCAAGATAATACCGTCTTCATCGCTGGGGGCCAGGAATTTGCCGTCTTCACCTTTTGCTCCCGCAGTTGTGAGTTTAATGTCCCCTCCGTCCACCTGCAGGACGGTCCCCAACTCGATTTTCCGTGCAGCAAACTCCAGTGTCCCGCCCGGGACACCGGTCGTCGCGGCCTGTCCATTATCCGGTCTCATCATCCTGATAAGGTTGGCCGGGTTGAGATCATTCTTGCCGGCCCCGGCAATCACACGAAAATCCGGCGGCTGATAGGTCCCTCCGGCCTCGTGGGCCGCGCCGGTCGTCACGCGTGCGGCTGTGATCTCAAGGTCGGCATTCCCCGTAGCAAGGCTCCCTTTCCCCTTGAAAACAACATCGCCTGCGCTGTTGAGCGCAATGGTCCTGAATCCTCCTAAAAGTATGTCTCCACTGCCCACTGTAACCTGTTCAGAGGCATTCACTGCAAAAATCCCCGCCTCTGTATCGTGCCCGGCGGTTGATGATGCATCCGTCCTGTCTCCTGAATTCGTGAGGGTAACTGCCGGCGCCGCAAGAGTAACTCCCGGACCATTATCTCCGATGATCCTTGCAGCGTCCATGGTAATGCTTTCTGCTGCGATAAGGTCATAGGCGTCCATAAACCTGATTTCTGTGGCAACGTCGGAATAACCTGCGATAAACGTCATGTCCTCAAACTGGCTGAATGCCTGAAGTAACTTCTTGTTCAGAAAAAGGCCGGCGTCATTTGATGTCTTCCGGGCCTCCGTGAATGTAATGGCCCGGCTTTTCAGCGTAATTGCACTGTTGTCCACCTGAAGGGCTCCCTGAATTTCATCTACTTTATTCACTTCGAAAATGATATTGTGGGCAGCATGCAAAAGGGAGTCCGGCCCGGCGGAAAGACTGCCCGGGGTATTCAGTGTGAGCACCCCTTCACCGCTGTCTTTATCTTTTTCCGTCCTGGCATAAAGCGTCGTGGGCCTCTCAGAGGTCCCCTCCATGATCGTAATATTGTCCCGGGCCGATACCGAGATGCCGGCTGCCTCCAGGTACGTTCCGCTTTCAAATATGATCGATTCCGTATTGAGCTTATCCTGCGGTGTATCAGGGTTCAGATATCCCAGTTCGACCTCTCTGAATTCCCTGTTTGACAGCCCGCGGGCGTCTATGGTTAATTTATCCTTCAGGTCCATGAGGTATGCAGTGGAATCAAAGCTGGTTTCGTAACCGAATCCACCGGGGAGAAGACTGCCGGTCATCTGCTCAACGCTTATGTTTTTGCCGCTCAGGGAGATTTTACCACCCCGGTAAATGGAGGCAAGCGGGCCGGCATTCAAGTCGCCGTCGATAATCGTAGTGTTCCCCTTGACTGTCAAATCCCCCGCATTACCCGCGATCATGCCCTGTTTGTCGAAATGCCCCTCTGTCATGACATCAGACGCGGACCTGACACTGTAGACCTGGGGCCGCGTGCCGAGTATCGTGGTGTCCGCAACGCCCGCATATCCGACGACCAGCGGATATCCATATTTCGACACCAACCACGGACCAGGGATGGATGGGCCGGCCTGAAGCTCGAGTATATAAGCCCCGGGCATGAAGGCATACCGCGCATTTTGTGCGTTCCCGGGGCCGAGCGGGACCATGGTATACATGCCCTCACTCAGACCACCCCCTCCCTTTAAATATACTGACGTCCCCGGCATCTGGAACCCGTTGTCCTTAAACACGATATAGCGGCCGCTCTTTTCAAGAGGATTACCGGTCCCTTCTATGCCCGGCAGGAACCTGTAGGCAAAAAATGAACCGCCGCCCGAGGCGTCAATCTTCGCTCCTTCACGGACAATGGTTTCATCAGCTTCGAGCTCAATACCCTTTTGGGGAAGAGTCTCTTGACCGAAAGGTAACGTTACGATATTTGTATCATCGGCGGCGTCGAACTGTCCCGGCTTCTTTTTGTCCTCGGTGACCCAGATGTTGTTGGAGTTGATCGCATCGTACAGTACCTCCGTATCTCCGGCGGTTGTCAAAACACTGCCCCCGGCCAGATAGATGCGGCTGCCGGCAGCGGTGGTAAGCGGGTTGTCATCATGATAAGGGTCCTCGTCGATGACAGCAGTTGTGAGTGTGATAGTCCCCAGGGGAGCTGCTAATGTGCCCCTGTGTTCGATCCCTGTGCCTGCCTCAACCGTAAGGTTTCCGCCTGCCGAGTAGATTGGACCGCCCGTACGTGTATCCGAGGGGAGAATGGTAATCTTGCCGTCGGCATGCAGGGTGTAATCAGAGTATATATTGGGATAGATTGTGCCGAGTGTATCCTGATACGTGTAAAAATTCCCCGGATAGATGCGGTCTGCTTTAAAAATCATATCGCCTGCTGTGACAAGCTTGCCGGGTTTTACAAGCGCCTCTCCGGCTTTGCCTGAGAGCTTGTATGACGCCTGGCTCAGGCGAATGTCCCGCCTCGCTTCAATATGGACGTCCTTAAACCCGGTAAACTGCACGGTCCCGATCACATCGACCCATGTGCCTTTCAGGTTAATGAGAGCGTCTCCTGTCACGCCGCTTACCCCTGGTGTTTGTGTAACGGGGTAGTAACTGTTTGCCAGAACGATCCACGGCGCTTCAAGAGTCACCCCGTTCGACCCGGGACCCTCGATTTCCGGGGCATCGAGGGTCAACTTTCTGTTGAGTGCGACATTCATGGGCCCGCTGAACCGGAGAGATTTCCAGCTCCTCAGGGTCAGGTCATCGAAACCCAGGTCCTTATAACGGACAATGTCTTCGGCCCTGACAACCAGTGGATTGTTTTCATTTTGCCGGCTGATGGCCAGGGCGGCCCTCTTTATCCCTGCCATGTTCACCCCGGTCTTCACATCGCCCATCCAGTCCATAGCATTTATGTAATTCAGAGTAAGGCTCCCGGGGTCTCCGGCCTCCTGGAAAGTGATAATGCTTCCATCCGCGGCCCTTATCCTGTTCTCGATTCTTTCAGACCCGGAGATGTCAATAATGGAACCTTCCTCCAGGGTCACATTGTACCCCGTAAGGGTAACGCTCCCTGCCTTGACCGGCTGATAATTCACCTCAAAGCCCTTTGGCGTTGTTGAAGGATCAGGCCGGTTGTAGCCTCCGGCCAATATTCTCGCGGTCGATTTGATTATCATATCCGCGCTATTGCCTTCACCTTTAAGATTGATCGCACCCCCGCGAGCTTCGAGTGTCCCTGCTATCGTAACAGAGGTTTTCGCCTTACCCGAACCTGAAAAAGTGATTTCCCCCCCGGGCGCCGTCCGGACCGAGGCCCTTTCGGAAACAGTAATTCCAGCCTGATCGACATCAATGTCGTGCTGTCTTAAATTTCCCTGGTTATATCCCGTGGCCCCGGTAAAGTCACTGCCGGCAGTCCCTTTGAAGGAAGATGTCCCGGCCATGTATGCCGTGGACTCACTGAGCCTGAGGAGATCGGGCCGGACGGGGACCTCAGCGCCCGCGACATTTGCCGCCTGCAGGGCAGACACAGGGGCGTTCAGCCGTACCAGAGACGTGGAGATGGCAATGTCGGGATCTATAACAATGTCTCCATAACTTTTAAGCGTGATGTTCGTAAAGCCTGTATCGTCGAAGCGATCGCCGGCCAGCAGGAGCGTCCCGCTGTTCAGATCATCTTTGTACAGACCGCCAGATGCCGCATTAAAACCCGACCAGTCATTCCCTTCGGACCCCACACGGATCTCCGTGGATGTCAAGGTGATGGAGCCTCCTGATATCTTCCCGCTCCCATCAGCCAGTGCATATCCCCGGAGATCTCCATCAAGCATGATATTCGATCCCTGGATGGTCAATGCGCCTGCATTCGCGCCCTTGACTTTGCCCCCGGGGTCAATAGAATAACCGCCGCTTACATCCGCAATGGCCCCGGCCTGTATGAAGACACCATCTCCCAAATCCGTTTCATCAAGAATTTCAATAACGCCGCCCCCGGTCAGGCCGTATCTGAAATCGGTATTGCCTGCTTTTCCCGCATGAGTATTGTCGATCCTCTCCCCTGAAACATCCAGCATGCTTCCTTGTCCGAGGACAATCCTCTCCTGCAGCGGAACAAAGCTGCCTTCCTCTTTAAGGTTCCCGTTATAATCCGTGGGACTTGTAAGGTTCTCCCTGATTAACATCCTGATCGTACCGGCAGGCGCCTTAATCTTCCCTCTGTGCTCAATCCTGCGCGTATCAATTTCAAAAGCGCCTCCCGGCTGCAAAGTAATACCGGCCCCCTGCGCCGTCTGGACAGTCTCCAGCGCCGCTAACTGTATGGTATCCAGTTTCGCGTCATTCAGGGTCTTCGCTGAAAGGACAGTAGGCTGTTTCTCCGGCAAGCTGGAATCAGGGGTGATACCGGAATGGGGTGATGTTTCGGAAAGGATTAATATAGAAGACGGCTGGCTGCTCAACGCTTCATTATATGTATCAATATCGCCTAAGATAAACGTGCCTGCCTTCGGAGCTTCAAGGCCGCGCGCCGCAGAAATGGCATACTCCTCTGATCCCCTGTCTGTAGTTACAAGATTCTGGTGAATTCCACGCATCACACTCCCGTCGAGCCGACCGTCCAGGTAGACCGTAGCCGCTTTCAACCTGAGTGTACCTGCATCGCCGCCCTTTAACTGGCTGGGGACATGCGTCTGCAGCGGAGATGCGCCGCCGTAATAAAGGCCGTAATATGAGTCCTTAGTGCCGAACCGTTCAAATACCTTCTCATACTGCCCGATAGTCTTGTCATACCTGATATTCAAGGGGGCACTGCTGATATCATATATCTTCTTGCCTGACACTAATTTTGTTGAATTTATAAAACCCTCGGCATAGCGGGCCGCGCCGCCGGAAAAATCAAGCAGCGCCCCCTCTTTGATAATTATGTCGCCCGCATTGACTGTTATGTCTATCATCCCGGTCTGGGACTTCCACTTCCACGTTCCGGTTTTGTCGTCTTTTTCTTTTCTAAGGGCGCCCCCGATGCTGCGCTCCAGGGCCGTCCTTTCCCCGCTCAGGTACACCTGTGAAAGATCGCCGATGGCAGTGCCTGAAGTGACAGGGGTTGTGATCTTCATTCCCGGTACGAGACCGCTCTTCTGTCCATAGGCATCGCGGAGCTCGACACTGGTCAGTTTGAAGTCAGAGAGGATTGATGGAGGAAGATATGCCTCAACGCCGCTTACATCGATACGGCTGCCTGCTTCGAGATATACCCTCTGTCCGGCTTTCAGCACGACATTTCCTGCAGGCGCAGTAACGGCCCCCCTCAGCTCGATCGAGCCTGCTGACGTCTCTGAAATACTGCCTTCAGGATCCAGAATATCCAGGCCCTTGATGGTCACCTCAGGCTGGATAATAAATGTATCACTGACCGTTTCTGTTGTTGACGGGTTGACCGGAAGGGAGATTTCACTGTTCTTCCCTGTTGTTACTTTGCCTGCGGCCCTGAGCTCTACCTCTCCTTTGTTGTTCTTGAAGGCGGTCATGGACCGAATCGTCCCCATCTGATCAACAGCTCCTCCGTACATGCCTGCCAGTCCCCCATCGGCATACAGCCGTCCCCCTTCCTGGTTCACGGAATAGCCGGACCCGGCTTGTTTTACGATGACATAATAAGCCACTCTATTATTGTTATGTACCAGATCTGCATCAGTACCCGCAATCAGGCCTATCTGCCCTGCCGGGGTGTTAATCACTCCGGCATTTTCTGTAAAAGGCCCGAGGAGAAAGACCTGCCCTCCGTCTTTGGCGTTTATCTCTCCATGGTTCGAGACGAAGGCGTTAGGATCAAGCGTTGCCGTGTCGTCAATCTCTTTGCGGTAATTCTCATGTTTGAATTTGAGGACGTTGCCGATAAAATCCTCATCCTTGATGTTCAAAGCCGAGGCCGCGAGGCTGCCGACGTTGATCCTGGAGCCAGGGCCGAAGAGGATGCCGTTCTGGTTTATGAGATATATCTTTCCGTCTGCTGTAAGTTTTCCTAAAATGTAGGAAGGGTCCTTGTCCCATATCCGGTTGAGGGCGGCCCAGTCTGCATTTCCCTTCTGGTCGAAACGGACCTCTGAATCAGCTCCGATATCAAAGGTCTTCCAGTTTATTATGGCCTTTTCTTCGGTCTGGTTAATTGTCATTTTATTGCCCTGAATACCCGGCGTTTCCGCGCCCCTCTCAATGTTGTTTAACTCTGGAAGAGCATGCGCCGATGGTCCATTGAACGTCCTCATCCCCCCGGAAAAGCCGGGGATAGTGACCCCGGGACCTGTTTTATTGGGTAAATTTATATTAGGAGCCGCGGACTTTCCGCTGTATACGCCGGGTTGGGCGGCCAGTACGAAATCAGGAAGCAGCACAAGGAGGCACAAAATCACCCGGAGCATCTTGTCTATAAAGCCCTTTAACATATTCATTGGTCCCTCCAGGCCGATTAAAAAATTGCCTTTACCAGAAAATGGACTCTCTGGTCGCCGCTCTTTATCCTGTCCGTCGACCTGAGGGCCACTGCCCAGTCCAGTTCGTATTCAATATTCTTTGTTATCGAGCCCCGCACTCCTGCCCCCGCCCCCTCTATTTTTGTGCTCTTGTCCTGTCCGGGAAGCGGTGATTTGATGGACATTGCCGCCACGTCATAGAAGATATAGGGGCCCGTCCGGAGCCACTTTCCAATTCCGGTCGTTTCAACAGGGTCAGGGAAAGAGACCTCCAACGTACAATGCACACCGTTGTCTCCTGAGGCTTCGCTTTCTTTATATCCCCTCACGGTGTCCATGCCGCCTGCCGTATATTGCTCATTGTCGATAAGCGGCTGATCAGACACCTGTCCGTCCACTTTAGCGAAAAGGACCATTCCGAGCGGCAGCTTCTGTGTCCGCTGGATGCCCAGATTGGCATAGAGGTAATTTGCCCTTGCCTTGAAGCGCTTGTCCTCAAACTCCGTTTCCCTGGAGCCTAATCCGCGCAGGGACAGGTTAAGTCCCCCGCTGAACTGGGTCGTCCCGCCCAACTCATCAGGCAGTGAAGCGCTGTACGAAAGTGAGAGCGGCAGATACGAAACGGGGGTCTCCGTTGTCTCTCCGCTTTCTGTTGTGAAACCGACGGCCTGATCGAAATGCTTGTAATCTATGCCGAGTGTCATGTTATGGTCGTAGAGCTTATATGACGGCAGGGGCATCACATAGCGCGCCCCGAATATCTCCCCCTTGCCTGTCACCTTGAACCCCTCGCCGAACGCGGTGTCACTGTCAGACCAGATGCCGTAAAACGCAAGCTGGCGGTCTTTGTCCCATGGCGACGGAAGTACATATGAAGCGCCCAGCACCTGCGCCTCCTTTATCTTCTGCGGCGATGCCTGGTACTGAAAGGACAGGCTGTGTTCCTTTTGCCAGAGATTGTCATAGCGGACCATGGCGTTCAGCCGCAGTTCAGACGTGTCATGACTGGCCCTGTTGTTGAGCTCAAGGGAGCCGTGCAAAGGCAGACGGTCCTCAACTTTCAGCTCTATATCGATGGTCCCCGGTTTCTTTCCGGGGGACATACTCGGGGTGACCTTGAAATCAGGATTTCTGTTCAGGAAGGCGATATCACTCTGCACGTCCGGCAGATAGATTATCCTTCCCGGCCAGAGGGACTTCAGGTCCCTCATGACCTTCCCCGATGTAAAATACCGGTTTCCGGTGACCTTCACTTGCCCTATCCGTCCCTCTATTACCTCAAGCTTTACGATGTTGTCCTGCAATGTCTGTTCCGGGATATTCACGATCACCGAAGGATACCCTGCATTGTGATAGAGCCTCTCAAGGGCGTCCCGCGCCTTTTCTACGTCAGCAACTGTCTTTCCGGTGCCGGTGAAGGGCATAACGGCGGCCCTCAGCTCAAGCGGGGACAAAAGGCTGTTCCCTGTTATTTCAAAATCCCTGATCATAAATCCTATGTCCTCGTTGTCCGCAGCCGGGCATTCTTCATGCGCCAGCGCATTGATCACAAAAATAGCAGCCATAAGATAGAAGATGAACGGAGTAATCCTCTTCATCTTTCGCTATTTCCCCATGCCGCTTGCGGCCAGCTTTGCGTGCTCAGCCTTGTCGACCGTCACGTCACAGAACAGTTTTTCCCCTCCGAATGGATGCCTGTAGTTAATGGTAATAATTTCGTCAGTTACGTCGGTAATACGGCCTACAAGGGGACCGCTGCGGACCAGGCTGCCTTTGCGGGCTTTGATATCGAGTTTATAATTCTTTTCATCATGATAAATACGTCCCAGTCCAAAAGGTGTCTGTATCACATCTCCGGGAGTAGCGTTAAAACGGACCGTTACCTTCCCCCCGGTGACAGCGGTAACTCTCCCCGGGAATGACGGGTCGATGCTAAATGATTGCCCTACTTCCGGTGACTTGCCGGTCCGGTCCGCGTATTCGTCCACCGGCATTGTCATTACCTTCGGCCGCGTGCGAACACGCGCCATTCGCAGTATGTAATACTCTTCGTCTTTCGCCGATGACTCCAGGGCAGTGATCTCCAGTTGACGCCGCTCTCCCTCTTGCATGCCGGCCACCGCTCTGGCAAGCCGTTCCAGGACCGCTTCATCAAAGGGCTCTTCAGGCCTTAATGGGAACGGCTCATCAGGGCGGACCGCTACAACCGAGAGGGGGCCGGTCTCTTTTCTCGTGACAAAAATACCGGACTTCGACTGTTCATCGGGGACGCTGCCGGAGGCCGCGACCACTTCTCCGCTTTTCAAACGGCATAAATAACTGATTTCAGCCCTGTCCCCGGTCTCAACAATCCCGGCCTTTGCAGTGTCTGAGACATCACCTTGAACATCCTTAGCAGTGTCTGCTGCCCAACTAAACACGGATTGCGTCAGCAGCAAAGCCGCCGTCAAACTGATCATAGTCCCGCGGGAAAATATCCGGGGATTACCCCTCATTGTCTCCCCCAGCGATTGTGTCCGCGCAAAAACCTGTTTTTGATATGCCGATTTTTTATAAAGCTCCATGATGCACACCATTCCCTCCATTTTTCTTTATCCCGTTCCCTCCATGCATGAGCGCCGTCTGTGCGACTTCGACCTCCTCGGATTTTTCTACCCGCCCGAGGCTGCCCTGGGTGAAGTTGATTTTTAGGTACCCGCTGAATTCCTCATCGGAAAGACTCTTGATTGCATCGGCAAGTCTTTTCATTCTGTCCATTGATAAACCTCCTGTCATAAGTCAAACCTCGTGATATGAACTTATTGAATTACACTTCAATGCCACACATTGGAAAGTAAATGCAACAGAGAATTACAAGTTGATGACTGGTATCGTACCACCCGCTTTGTTAATACATCATTACATGGTTGTTAAACTTTTATTAAAAGAAAGTAAGGGCGTCGGAGTAAAGATTTTTTCCATTCAGCCGATAATGAATGCCAGGATATGCAACACTATTAGTCGTTTTCGATAAAGGCAAACCATGGGCAACCATGGGACGCAAAGCCACGGGTCCCGATTATCGGGACAGCCGGGTCGCCGAAAAAACGAGTCCCTCCGGAGCAGGGCCGTTTTCGGTAAGCAAAACAGCTTTGGGAGGGATGGATGTTCAATCCGCAGAGGCTCATCGTCATTATTTTTTTTCTCATCGGCATTACTGCATCAGGAAGCAATAAGACAATCTCAGACCACACCTTAAAACCCCACTTTATTCCCCGCGATGTTTATTATTCATGGCAGTGGCATCTGCCCGGGATAAAGGCCCCTGCCGCATGGGACATTACAAGGGGAGACCCGGGGGTCATCATTGCGGTGCTTGATTCAGGAGTGGACAGCGCACACCCGAACTTAAGCGGAGGCAAGGTGATGAACGGGTATAATTTTGTCGATGATACTTCAAATACATTGACCGATTCCTATGGACACGGGACCATGATCGCGGGAATTGCAGCGGCCCCCACTGGAACAGGCGGCGTGGTCGGTGTCTGTCCTGACTGCTCGATCATGAGTGTTGTCATAGCGGACGCAAGAGGGATTTGCAAAGACTCTGCCCTGGCACGCGGCATCCGCTATGCTGCGGACCGCGGGGCCGGGGTCATAAACATCAGCTACGGCAGCGCCCTGGACAACCCGGAACTACGGGATGCAGTCAATTATGCCTGGGACAGGGACGTGGTCATTGTCGCTTCGGCAGGCAACGAACCGGGCAGCTCGTTGTCATTCCCTGCAGCATATGCAAACGTGATCGCTGTCTCCGCCACCGACCGTGATGATAATCCTGCCTCTTTTACCGCTCACGGAACATGGATAGATGTATCAGCTCCGGGAGTGGATATAGTGACCACCGGGCTGCACGGGAAGTACGCTGCGGGCAGCGGCACGTCTTTTTCCGCTGCGATTATCGCGGGGCTGGCAGGGTTGGTCCGTTCTGCAAATCCGAATCTGACCAATGATCAGGTAGCGGACGTCATTCGAAATTATTCCTCTGATCCCGGCGCTGCCGGTCACGGCATAGACTATAGGACCGCAAGATTGGACCTTCAGAAGGCGCTGATGGAGACAATAGCAGTGACGGCTGTTAACTCTACGGTTAAAGAAGACCCGCGCACGAGATTCAATAAAAGAGCGTTGGAGCTTACACGGCTGGTCAACAAAGCGAGGTAAGATTAAGACGGTCCTATTTGTCACTGACCCGAACATACCTCCAATGTTGTCATTCCGGCAGTCTTCAAGCCGGAATCCAGTTCCTTATTGAAAGACTCTGGATGCCCGCTTACTACATGCGGGCATGACGCTTGATAGGATTTAAATTATAAGATAGGCACTAATTACCCTTGCCGCCGCCTGTATATCCGTCCCCATGCAACCAAACCTGCCAGGCCCGATCCGAAGAGCGCCAGCGTTCCGGGGATGGGTGTGACAAGGCCGTCATGAACAGCAAGCGCACGATAAGTTGCGCCATTCCCGTTCACATTCTGGTAGCCGTCATTAAAGTAAAAATACCATGCCTGTGATGCCGCATTTTCAACACCGGACCAGTAGCCTGCGGGTACAAGGTTCTCAAAAGGCCCCTGGTTTGTGAGACCCCAGTCGGTGTTTCCCAGCGATGCATAATAGAGGTGCCCCATCTCAGCTCCTGTGCTGTTATAGCCTGACGTCATCAATACGCCGACATTAACAGTCATGGGCAGTCTCCAGCGCTCCTGGTCCTGATAGTCGCGGGTCATTTTCAGGCCTGAAACCCATTGCTTCTGCTGCTCCAGGGTCGCAGCTTCATGAGTAAAGTCATACCACGTAATGTCCAGGTCCGAGTCATAAATCAGCCTGTTACCCACGACCGTAAGATCAGCGGAGGCCGGCAGTGAATAACCAACTGCTATCAGTGCTACAAAGAGTGCAAAAACAATTTTTCCCATCGATATTGACCTCATTTCTTTTTTTCTTTCTTCAGTGTTGTTTTCCCTATCTCCTGCTCGATCATCTGCCCGATACCTTCTGCCGAGCGGTTCTTGACGACTTTCCCGTTTACATACAGCGCGGGGGTGCCGTTTACTTCTGCCTGGACCCCCTCGTTGAAATCACGGTTGATCAGGACATGAATGGCAGGATCATTCAAATCCTTGTTGAATTTCTCTACGTCGAGCTCCAGTTCTTTTGCAATGTCCTGCATAGTCGTCTCGCTCATACCGGGGCCTGCAGCAAACAATTTATCATGATACTCCCGGAATTTTCCCTGTCTTTCGGCGGCAAGGGCGGCAACGGAAGCCGGGTATGCAAATTTATGCATCTGAAGAGGAAAGTTCTTGAACACTATCTTAAGCTCTTTCGGGTATTTCTCCAGCAACTGCCGGAGGAGCGGCTCAAGCCGCGCGCAGTAGGGTCACTGGTAGTCGCTGAATATCGCTATCGTGACCGGCGCGTCCTCACGTCCCCTGGGGGGCAGACCTGCCAGGGAAAAATTATGCACCTTCTCCAGGTGAATGAGCCTGATCGCTTTTCCTGAGCTGTTTGCGACAAGGATTGTATTGTCCGCAGCGGAAAAGGACATTGTGTCAAAGGCGTCATCAACAGGAATTCGTTTAATGATTTTGTCGTCGATTGTTGAATAGATAAGGACCTCCCCTTTCACAAGGGCGATCATCCATTGTCCGTCCGGTGAAAGTGCCATGTCACGAGGAGCAGCTTCCACTTCAAACTCCTTCTTTAACGTCCATTCCATGTCAGCATGGCACGGATAGAGCATAGACAGAAAAAATGCAACAATCAGTATGGTAAGCAATACACCTTTATTCATAAAGATTCATACCTTTCAATCGTTATTTCAAACATCCCTCAAAACGTTCAATATACAGGGCCCCCGAAGGGGCCCCGTACTGAGTCAAATTAGACAGATACTGCCGCTGCCTTGTTGGACGGAGTTTACTGACAGTCAGTGTCAGCAGCGTCTGCTGAGCCATCGAAGTCATTATCAAGTCCGTCTGAACAGCTCGGACCTGCTTCACATGTGGCGCCTACATAGACAGGATAGGTCCAGTCCTTGTCCTTCATGTAAGTCATTTCGCAAGTCGTTGCCCAGAAGCCGGCCTTTGACGAAGGAACATTCTTTACTGCATTACACACTGCTGCTGCTTCTGCATCAGTCGGACGGTAGTAGCAATTCTGTACCGCCCAGTGATTGTCATACTCACCGTTTGCAATAGTTGCGCGAGTGGGCATCACACCGTTGTACTTAACAGCAGATACATTAGGATAGGTCTGTCCAGCGCCAACTTTCTGAATCTGGTCGGCATCGGCATATCCGATTGCGCCATCAATTGTGTTGATACACTTCATTAAGTCAGAAGAGCTGTCATTGAACCATGTTAACGGATCAACGAGACTCTCGTCAGTCAGAAGCGCGCCTCCCCAGGGTGAATGCATGACCGTCTTGTCTAATGTGGCGTGGGTGCCGGAACCGGCGTGGCGGAAGCATCTGGTAATAGGCAGGCTCGTGTAGTCACCGCCGAAATCCTGCCAGTACCATGCCTGGCCTGAGTAAATCTGAACAACCTGATGGCGGGTAAGGTTGTCAATGGTTACGCCGTTTTTTGTTACTGTGTTGTTTACGAACTCGCCGAAGGGCACAACAAGCTTACGTGTATTTGCCAGACTGGATGTGTCGATAGCGCTGAATGCACGGTCGATCCATACATTATTGGTGGCCGTCGACGGCCCGTATTTCATGCCGTGGGACACCTGTGTGAACGACTCTCCCTCTACATCTGAAGCGCCTACAGTTATGTCTACGCATTTCCTGGCGGTGCATGACGCCCCGCTGCATGTAGTCTCATCGGTCATCAAGCGCTGCCTCGGATTGGCATCGCCGCAGCCTTCCTGGGGATCGATGGACCCGCGGTTCGGATCTGTGGTGCTGCCCATGACTGAGAGCGGGCCGTCAAAGGACGACTTTTCACCAACACGGAAAATGAATGTGTCGCCGTTTGCGCATGTGCCCACGCTGACCTGGTATTTGGAGGTGGGCCCGGTTTTAGTCCAGCCGCCGTTATAACAGCCGATGTTCTGGAGGTAGTTAGGGGCCTGAGCGCTCCAGTAAAGAAACTGTGCAGACGCACCCCATTCGTTTACTTCTCTTATGGCTGCCGAAGCCGCACCGGTGAAGCCGGCGAACGCGGCAATCGCAACCGCTGATACTATGATCTTTTTGAAATTCATCGTCTTTCTCCTTTTAATTAATTGTTAAGCTGCCATCTTGCGGCGAATGCCGACAAGGCCGAGAAGTCCTGAGCCCAAGAGGTACACTGCCGCAGGCACAGGAACGCTGCTCGGATTAAGCTCCGTGGTGCCGTTCGCCCATGTCCTGATCGTGGCGATATTAACACCGTTCTGCACGATGTTGTTGCTGGAGTAGTAGTAGAGGCTCTGGTCGACATAACTGTCGGATGATGCACCAAGGACCGCGAGGTTCGCTTCACCGTTTGCACCAGGGATGAAGGAATTGAATTTGCCCTGGGTGACGCCGTTCGCATTGGCAATGAAGCTGTAGGCCTGTGGATTTGACTGCAGCACAACTGAATCGCTGTCTCCGCCGGTGTTATATAACAAAGTGGTAATATAGTCGCCCATGGTTTTGAATCCGCCACCCTGACGGTTGCCGGACGTCTGCGTACCGTCCAGCGGACCGCTCGTCCATGCCTTTGTGGTGCCCGACCCTTCGAATATGAAGTAAGCTACCTGGAGATCTGCAAACTCAGCCCCGACGAAGGTACTTAACGCAAACGGGTTTGCTGAGTACAGCACATTATCGGTAAAAGGTGTCGTATGGCTGGAAAGAGGGCCCAGAGCGGTAATCTGCTCTAATGTTCCACCCTCATGATACACTGCGCGGATCAATTCGCCGTCAAAATATGCCATGGCCTGTCCGCTTACGCCGATGACGAGCACCAGCGCCATGATAAGCATTAAAATCTTCTTCATTGTTTCCTCCTGAGTTTTTTGGAAGTTAATTCTTTCCCTCAGGCAACCCGGCTATCCACCATTGGACCCCTGGGCTTTCCGTCACCCGGTCACCCGGGCTTTGGCTTTATCTGAAGTCAGGATGCCTGCTTACGCCTGCATCCCCGTGATTTGTACGAACCATTTCCCTCTCCCTGTCACCTCCTTTTCTTTTCAGATTCATCGAGCCTGACGTCTGTTCTGCAAACCGTCCTGCTCTTTATCCGGGCTTTCTGTTACCCTGTGTCTGGTCAGCTAAGTACCCAATTAAAAAAGCCCGAATCACGATTGCATATAAATGCAATCTCCTGATTCGGGCTTTCTGGTGCCGTACAGATTGTCCTGACGGTCAGTCAAGTACCCTGAAAAATGATTATTTGTCTTTCTTCAGTATCTCTTCAAACTTCTCCACCTTATCAACAGTCCCGCGGGCAAAATTTATTTTTATATATCCCGTGAATTTCTTGTCCTTAAGGGCCTTTATCATATTAAGTATCCTAGCCAGCTTCTCCATAACTTACTGATTTATCTTTCTTTTGTTTATTTTTTTCGGGGCTCTGCGAAGCGTTTCGCCTGTGTTGTGACACATAATAACTTTTCCAATGTTACATCTTGATGAAAGACAAATGAAAAGTTTGTTAACTCAGACCCCGTATCTTTTTAAGGTTGCTGCTGATCTTATGCCCTCCTTCATCTAATACTTGCCTGGACTTTTGTTTTGCTGTCACTCAGCATGGATTACGATAACATCTAAATGTTAAACGGTGATGAAAGACAAATGAAAATTCCGTGAAGAGGGGTCAGCCCCGGACACGGGACATTTGATCTTCAATCTTTCTGACATATACAAACACTCGATATTCAACTCCTGAATCACTGTCGCGGCTTGATAGCAGACCAAAAATCAGTTTCAGGGTCAACAGCCCGTCTCCTTTCTTTCTTACATCCGCCTGATAACTGCTGTATCGATAATCTTCCGGTCTCCGGACCATTTCTGCCCTGAGGGGATTCAAATGAATAGTCGAGTGGCGCGGGGGAATCTCACCCCCGCGCTCTCACAGATCCGGACGTGAACCTCTCAGCTCATCCGGCTCCTATTGTCCCGCTGTTGGTGTACATCCAAACTGCCAGTGTGCAAACAACCCTGGCTGCCGAAGGGCTAACCGTCCCAGCCAGTAAACCGCTCTTCGGGGTCGGCCTTTCAACTTCTTATACTTCCTCATGGCCCATCTCCTCAGAATACAGTTGAAAATGTAGAAGGGTCGGCGTAGGGCTGACTTATAGTACTGACCATAGTAGTTTATCCATCCACGCACAATGGAATTACAGATACGTGACAGGTCTTCAAGGCTTTTATCGCTCCGTCGGTGAAATCGCCAACTTCGTATGGTGCTGCACACCTTCTTTGTCGCTGCGTTACTCATCGCAGGACTGAAATTGACAAAGTACTTCCCGGATCGTGTCTTTGATGTCCGAGGACGGAAGGTATATCCCAGAAAGTCAAACTTCTCATGGGGGTAATTACCTCCTCTTTGACCGTCCTTACAATAGACGATTTTCGTCTTCTCAGGATGAAGCTCCAGCATACACTGTTTCATTCGTTGATCGATCTTCGTCTTGATCCACTTGGCTTGCTGTTCGCTCACGCAGTGCACGATAATATCGTCGGCATAACGCTCAAAGGGATTACGTGGACAGATTTTCTTCATCCATTCATCAAAGACATAGTGGAGGAAGAGATTCGCCAGCAATGGACTGATAACAGAACCCTGCGGCGTTCCTCTGTCTCGATCCAGCATTTCCCCATTCTCCCGTTGTACTGGTGCCTTCAACCACCGATCAATGTACAGTAGAATCCACGTGCAATCTGTATGCTTCCGCACCGCTCTCATCATCAGGGTATGGTCTATATTGTCAAAGAATCCTTTGATATCCAAATCCACGACCCAGTCGAACCACCAACACCTCTTCCGTGCTACTCCCACTGCATCTAGTGCTGACTTTCCCGGCCTATACCCGTAGGAATCAGGATGAAAGTGCGGTTCTATCTCCGGTTCCAAGTACAGCTTTACCACCATCTGCCCGATTCGATCACTTACTGTTGGTATTCCTAACGGGCGTGTCCTTCCGTCTCCCTTCGGTATCTCTACCAGACGCACCGGCGGGGGGTAGTAGCTTCCTGAGGACATCCGGTTCCACAGTCTATACAGGTTGTTCTTCAGGTCTTCTTCAAATTTCGCTATCGTTTCTCCATCTACCCCGGCAGCACCCTTGTTTGCCTTTACCCGTTTATACGCCTCCCATACTACTGCTTTGGATATACTAAACGGCTTTACTTTACTCAATAGCTCCTCCCATTCAATGGTTGACTACTTAATAAAGCTGGACAATGTAAGCCCCTTCGCTCCAGTACCATTACGTACCTTCATCACTACTACGAGCTTACTCCGCCCCTGTATCCCGCTTCGGTACTCTCATTCTCGTGGGTCCTCCACTTGAATTTCTCCCTTTCCATCGGGACGACAGGTTCCCACGTTCCCTACAAGAGCCTGAATCAGTTTCATGCCACCTTTATGCCGGACGCCGCCCAGACAGTAAGCAGGGGCTCCTCTGGACTTATCCCGGTGTACATAAAGCCACCAGTTTTGACGTCACCCTTAATTTTTCGACACCTCATCAGTGGTTCACTTGCGTTCATCTCTCTGATCCTTACCTGACATGATCCTCTGTCATGCCTTTTCCTTAACGCTCACCACACTGACTCTTAATCAGTGCAGCTTAAGGTGGTTTGAAGCCTGCTCCTGCAAGCCGGCTCCGAGGGGCCTCCCCTCATCTCTTGTGCGGCATCGAACGCTTTATATCTCCCCTCCTTTCTGCGTTCGTTCGTGGCGCACTATATGCTTAATTCCAGTAAATAGTTATCTGTATCTACGAGAATGGATTTGTATCTGCCACTGAATTTTGTCCCGTGTCCGGGGCTGACCGCCATGTGCAGCAGGACCACCAAATTTCTGAGGAGAGCCAATGAAAACATTTGTCACAGGAGAAGCATCATCCGGCAGCGCGCATTCCCCGATGAGGATGTGGTCCCTCAGGGAATGGGACCCTGAAAAATTCATCGTTCCTGAGAATGACCGTGCCGATTTCATGGCTGCTGTTGAAAGGCAGTGGACGGTGATGGAAAAACATGCCGACTGGAAGATAGGACAGTACCGTCAATACATTCTTAACAGGGACGGTCAAACGTCCGATTGAAACTGATTGTTTATATATTCCTCACTGTTGCCA
Organism: Nitrospiraceae bacterium; assembly: GCA_003599025.1. Classification (GTDB taxonomy): domain Bacteria; phylum Nitrospirota; class Thermodesulfovibrionia; order UBA6902; family UBA6902; genus UBA6902. The sequence continues at coordinate 73,184 of QZIL01000002.1, forward strand.
CACTCGCGGCATTCTGGCAGGTCAATTATTGCGACTTCATTAATTACGACGATAACACCTACGTAACCGAAAACAATAATATTCAAAAAGGCCTTACGCTGGACGGAATCAGATGGGCGATGACGACCGGTTACGAGTCATACTGGCATCCCCTGACATGGATGTCCCATATGCTGGACATTCAGCTCTTCGGATTAAATCCGCGGGGGCATCATCTTACGAATCTCTTATTCCACACCGCAAATACGCTGTTGCTTTTTTTTGTTCTTTCCCGGATGACGAGAGCCCTCTGGCAGAGCGCGTTTGTCGCCGCCCTGTTCGCGTTGCATCCTCTACACGTAGAGTCAGTCGCCTGGGTCGCCGAGCGCAAAGATGTGCTCTCTGCATTCTTCTGGATGCTCACCATGGCAGCGTATGTCCATTATGCTGAACGTCCGGGCCTTCGGAGATATCTGACTGTTCTCCTGCTCTTCCTTTTTGGCTTGATGGCGAAACCCATGGTAATCACCCTCCCTTTTGTCCTGCTGCTCCTTGACTACTGGCCTCTCCGTCGCACTGAAAAAATAATCTCCCTGCTCCGGGAAAAAATCCCTCTCTTTGCCCTGGCAGCCCTCTCAGGAGTTGTTACCTTCGCTAACCAGCAGGACGTGGGTGCGATGATGACGGTTGGAGCCTTGCCGCTGCCTGCCCGTATTTCGAATGCCTTTGTTTCTTATGCCGCATACATTTGGAAGATGCTCTGGCCGGACAATCTTGCCTTCTTTTATCCTCACTCTGCGCAGCTTCAGTTCTGGCAGACCGCAGGGGCGGTCCTTATATTCATGGCTATAACGTTCATGACCGTCCGTGCAGCGGCGCGATTCCGGTATTTGATAGTAGGATGGCTGTGGTATGTGGGAACGCTCGTACCTGTCATCGGGATCATTCAGGTAGGTGGTCAGGCCAGGGCGGACCGGTACACCTATATCCCTTTGATCGGCCTGTTCATCATGGTGGCATGGGCAGTTCCGGCGATTCTGAAAAAGTGGCGCTACAGGGCAAAGGCGCTCATTGCAGCGTCAACAGCTGTCCTGTCATGCCTGTTTATTGCTACGTGGACACAGGTCGGTTACTGGGAGGACAATTTCACCTTGTACGGTCATGCGATTAAGGTTATGGACAATAATTATCATGCTCACTATAACCGGGGGATCGCCTTTTGCAATCTCGGCAGTTACAGGGAGGCGATTGAGGATTTTGACAGGGCAATTGAAATCGGCCCTTCACAGGTGGACCCCTATATGAACCGGGGGGTGGCCTTTGCAGCCATTGGCAACCTGGAGAAGGCAATTGAAGATTTCGTCAGGGCGCTCCGGATCAATCCCGAATATACTCTGGCCTATTTTAACCGGGGGATTGCCTATGCGGCCCTCGGCAACCAACAAGAGGCAATTAAGGACTATGACAAAGCTATCGAAACAGACCCCAATAATGCATTCGCCTATACGGAACGAGGGAACGCCTATGCGGCGCTCGGCGCCCAGGAGCAGGCGATCAGGAATTATGATAAAGCCATCGAGATCCATCCTGGAGACGCGCTGGCCTATTTCAACCGGGCAGTGTCATATAAAAGACTGGGCAATAGCTCCAAGACAAATGAAGACCTGACAGCAGCAGCCCGGTTAGGCCACAAAGCTGCGCGGGACATATTGAGAGACCAGACCATCGGGATGTTATCGACTCCCTGAACTACCCCGTCACCCCTGCTTTTTGCTGCCCCTTCTTTTCGGTGCGATGCAACAGGAAAACCAAAGCAGTGCAGGCAGAAGGTATTGCCCGATAACCAGGAGAATTAAGTCCGCGCCATGAAAACCGGTAAACGTGAAATAGGCCATGAACACATTGTCGATTCTGTGTAAAAGATGGGTGAACATCATAATCCCAAGTCCTGTCACGAGCCATCGCTTCCTTACTGCCGCCTGCAGCCACCGCAGGGAGAAGAAAAGTGAAATCAGGACTACAATGCTGAAAGTCTCATAGTAATACAGTGTATGATGCGCCAGCGGGACGTGATACCCAAAGAGGGAAAAACCGAAGAGCACAAACCTGTCCAGAAACCATATGTAACCGTAGTGGACTTTGCCCCATAGAAGGAACAGGGTCACTGAAATAAGGGCAAAACGGCCAAGAAAGCCGGCCGCCTTGACAGGCATCGACTGCTCCGGTTCTTTCCTTTCAAGCCATTTCAGCCAGATAATACACACGATGAGTACCAGGAGCATCGTGAACACCTGTCCAAGATAAACATGCACAATGTCAAAAAGCCTCCTTTCATACCGGCTGATCATGAACGTCGCAGTTAACCGTGCCAGGTTACCCAGATACAATGCCGGGATGCCTGTCAGGAGCCCCATTGCCTTCTGTCGATAAGTCGCAGGATAAAACATGACAAAACTGAGAAAGAGTCCAGATGTGAAGAGTGGGGTGCAATCCGGGACAATCCTGAATGCCAATGCGCCTTCCGCAACTATATCGTTTACAACAGTCACAGGAATGCCGAATCCATGCAGTACCAGTCCCAAGGTCGCGGCGACGTTCTCGTTGACTGGCCCTGTGAAAGACGGCGGGAGCGAATAAATGATTGCGTAGAGCGCTATGCAGGAAAGGGTGAAGGAAAGGGGAAAGCGAAAACGCCCGGAGCGGACCATACTTATAAGGGCAACGGGCTTAGATGTCACTCCCGGCTTCGCCGCCGGGTTCAGGGAACTACTCTGCTCTTTCTTCCGTTTTGCTTGTTTGCGCTTAGCCATTGCTCCCCTGTTTTTATCGGCGGTCGGCGCATTTATTTGTCTTCAGGTCAGACAATGACTACCGAATCATCACTTCCGTAAGCGTTCGGTCTATACTCGTCGGCGCACCAGTCATTCTCCCAGCGGCAGCCGTCAATGACATACCGGTACACGTAATCCCTGCTGGACGGCAATTCAAGTGTTACTTTGAACTCTCCGGTTTTAAGTCGCTTCATCGGTGATGCGTCTTTGTCCCACCCATTGAAATCTCCGACAACAGCCGCCTCTTTGGCCCCGTCCACCGCCTCTTTCGGGATGGTAAAAGTCACCTTGCATGCAGGCCTGGATTTCAGGTAGACTTTTTTGATCCCCTCAATTCCATCTATTTGTTTTCCGGCAGCCTTGCCCGTATCCACGCTCTTTCGAGCAATCTGTTTTTTCACTGATCGTTCCTTCCGGATATGCTTCTCTTTTTCTCCTGCATCCGCCACAGACAGTAACGGCCTGTCTTTCCGTAATTCCTTCAATTCTCTCTTCGGCATATATACTTCTCCTTACTTTAATTGACGTTGTGAACATATCTTCCTTCACCCGATAGTATAAAGGGAGAAATGTTACATAGTAATGAAAGACCGGTTAATTTTTAGATAAGTGACTGCAAAAAAAAACGCTTACCGCATTCGATTCCGGTCTGCCTGTTTACGTCCTGTATTGACACCGAGAACGATCAGCGCCAGGATTATGGCCGCGAGACCGTAACCGGAGAATGCAGGTACGGTCTCTGCTTCAATTCCGGTTGAGTTATACAGATCCAGACGGGGCTTCTCTATTCCGTTTCGCGTATCAATGACCGGTTCTCCCGCTGAAGTCAGGCGGCTGGTTGTGGTGTCTATTGACTCAGTTGGATAGGCTGCCCGCAGGACTGCAACAGCGCCGGCAACGTGCGGGGCTGCCTGCGATGTGCCGTATTTGGTGTAGCCGCCTGCGGTAATGGCCGCCCCCGGGGCAAGCATAGTCAGAAAGGAAGAGCTGTTGGAAAAGCAGGTGACCTTGTCTGCGGATGTGGCCGCGTCAGAACACACGCTGTAGGAAACCCCGCCGATGTTTGCGTCATAAACAGCGCCTACGGAGATGATCCCGGGCGTACAGCCTGGACGTTCTATGCCGTTCGTGTAACCTTTATTGCCGGATGAGGACACCGGCATAATCCCTGCGGCACGGGCCTGGTTAACGGGCGTCACGTAGGGGTTTGTGTGCTGATTGGAACAGGGAGATGTATATCTTGTGCTGTCTCCGAGGCTCATGTTGATAGAGACAATATTATAAGCCGACTGGTTGGCAATTGCCCAGTTGATCCCTGATATCACCATCGCGTCCGAGGCAGTGCCGTCCGGATTGAAGACATCCAGTCCCGCGATCCTGGAGACCGGGGCAACGCCAACCACAATAGCAGAAACATTGGTGCCATGGCCGTTGTCGTCCAGGCTGTTGTCATTGGTAGCTATCTCCACTGCTTCAATAACCTTGCAGTCAACCGGCACACCCGGCGCTGTGCAGGGGCCGAATTCGGCGCGTGTGTAGTTTACCCCTGTGTCAAGCACAGCCACAGTGGTCCCCGCGCCTTCGTATCCAGCGTCAGCAGCCTCCGGCTGGTTGATGAGCGGAAAGCTCTGGCTGAGATGCGGGTAGACAGTCCCGTTTTCATGTACAGCGATTACTTCCGTGAATTCCAGCAAGCGATTGAGTGCTGCGCTGGAACGGAGATGGAGCAGGGTCAATGGCAGATGACTATAATCAAGAAGAACGCCCGCATCCGCTGCAGGGACCCTCCCCAATACCCTGTCCTTGATCTGACGGAAGCGCTGCGATTTGAACTCGGTAATAACATGGTCGTCATGCATAAGTCCCCTCTGAGCACGAATCATCTTGGCATCCGCATCAACTTCCGATGAATCGAACTCGACAATCACTTCCTGAGGCTCCCCTGCTGCCAGGCGGTCCAGAAGACTTTGAGGGATGGCATTCAAAATACTTTGCTTTCGCGCTGGATCTGGTGTTTGGGCAATACTGATGCCTGTCATCGCAAGGACAATAATAAGGGCCGTTATTCTCTTAACAATCATATTTAAAGGTCCGTCCCCATCTTGCGATGAGTCTGGCCGGTACTTCTCTTAAACATAAAACCCGGATCAATCCAGTGGATTGGATCGATCCGGGTTCCCCGGTTCCTTCTTGAAGTCAGCAAAATTCCCGCAAATAATTTGACACTATTAAATCATAACGTTGTTACAACGTGATGAAAGCCGCATGAAATTGTAATTAACAATATCTGGCTTCCATTTTTTAAGCAAAAGAGCATAGGCTGCTACGCCGCCTGACACCGGTTCATGACAAACCCCAGTATCTTTTCCTTCGGAAGAAAATGGAGGGCCTTCCCGACATCTTCCATCGAGGTCTTTCCGGCCTGAACAACGACAATAACCTGGTCGACAAGAGGGGCAAACGTCAGCACATCCGCTCCGGTAAGAATCGGCGGGACATCGAATATGATGTACCGGTCGGGATAGCGTTCTTTCATTTCAGAGACAAGTTCTTTCATGCGCGGGGAACCGAGCATCTCGGCGCTCTCCTGACAGGGCCGCCCTCCGGAAATGACGGTCATCTTCTCTATCCCCGGCCATGTTACCAGCTCGGAAACCGGAGCGCCTTCGGAAAGGAAATCGATTACACCCTTCCCGCTGTCATATCCCAGGTATTTATGAATGCTCTGCTTTCTCAGGTCGCCGTCCACAAGCAGGACCGTGTTCTTAAACTCCCTGGCAAAGGTGAAGGCGAGATTGATTGCAGCAAGGGTCTTCCCCTCACCCGGCAGGGCGCTGGTGACCATGATCGTTCTGCTTCGGGCGCCATTGGTCCGTTGTATGATCTGAGTCCGCAGGACCCTGTATGCCTCCGCTTCGGGAACATTGTCCAGATATGCAAGACACCGGTTTCTTGCGAGGAACCCGGGGTCCAGGTGAACGGCCCTCGAATGATAATACGCCGGCGAGACCCACCCTGCCTTTTCCCTGTTCTCCTCATTTTTGTTCGCCATCGAGGACACAGGCGCCTCTTTAATAGTCCCATCATCCTGATTTTTATTAAGCATCGTCAGCGCCTGTTTGATCTTTTTTATCATTGGAGAGCTTCCTTTCAGTCCTACATATTTATTTACAGATGAATTAAATTACTCATGTAAGGAGAGCGGACTTGACGGAAAAGCTTTACCTGCGATACCTAGTGAGATTCATGACAGCATTAGTGATATCTTTCTGAACTTCACTAAATGTTAAGCCCTGCCGTCAAAGTTTAATTACAACATCCCATCGCATTGTTAAGGTTTTACGGCAAGGCCGCTCTCCTGATTTATGCAACATCAAGGTTTATTTACCTGACCAGCCGCCGGGCCGCACGCGCCCAGAAGACGTCAAGGTCCATCACAAAAAAATGAATGCCGATAACAAGCGCCACGAGCGAGAGCATCGCCGCCCCGGCAATTACCTTCATACGTTTTTTCCTGCGCAACTCGTCCTCCAGGGTGACGATCTCCGGTATTTCTGCAAGAACGGGAAATGGAAACGTCCTTGTCAGGTCTCCGCTCCGGCGGGCCGACCGGTCGGCAGTCTCCTGAAGGGCGACTGTTCCGATGCCCGCTCCTATGCCGAGAATCAGCCCGATCAGCAGGACGGCGGGCCGGTTGGGCCTTACCGGTTTTTCCGGCAGTCTTGCCGGGTCGATCAGTGTAAAGCGCTCGCCTATATTTCCTTTTTCAAGCCCCTGCGCCACCTTTGCTTCCATATATTTCTTCATAAGGTCTTCGTATTTTGCCTGGGTATTGTTTCTTTCCACAAACAGTTTTTTGTATCCCTCTTCCACCCTTGGGGTCATTTCGAGCCTTCCGCTGTAGACGTCCCGCTTCTTTTCAGCTTCTTTTATCATCCGCAGGACAGAATCTATTTCAGACCGGGTGCTGGCCAGCTGTGCTTCAAGCGTAATATAGACGGGATTGTCCGGCTGCTCCTGATAGGGGGCATCAATGTTTTCATCCCGGGCCCTCTTCTCAAGCTCGTCAATTTCCATTTTTGTCTTTTTCACATCAGGGTATTCATCGGAATATTTCGACCTGAGAGTCACTAATCTGAGGCGTAGTTCACTCAGCAGCGCCCTGTCGTGGTCCTTCGCTTCAGGGGCTATGCTCGCAAGCTGGCTCTGCAGATTGCTCTCCTTCTCTTTAAGGGTACGGAGCTGGTCACTCAATTGTTCCCGGTTTCTGTCGGTCCAGTCCAGGGTCTGGAGATTGTACTGGAGAAGCTCTGGCATGGAAAGGGGATTTTTTTCTTTATAGGCGGCGATCATTCCTTCCAGCTCCGCCAGGTCTGCCTGTACGGACTTCATTTCTTCCTCCAGGAACTTTGTCGCGCTTGCTGTCTGCTGGCCGATGACCCTGATGTTCTCCTCCAGATAGAGCGAGGCGAGTACATTGGCGACCTGCTGGACCAGCGCCGGATTTTCCCCTTCATAGGACACGGTAAAGGCAATGGTCGCGGCAGTCGGCCTCCCGGTCCTGCGGTCTACCACGTCGGCAGTAATGGTCTCGAACCTGATATCATCTTTCCGCATATCATTGATGATCTCTTCGGTCGTCAACCGGCTGCGCTTGTCCGCGTACAGGTTGAACCGGTTGATGATCTCAAGCAGCCGTGCTGAACTCATGATCCTCTGGTTGATGGTCTGCAAACGCTGTTCAGCATAACTCGTGACAGTCGCCATGACATAATCACGGGAGATCTCCTGGTCTTCGATAAGGATTGTGGATGTGGACCGGTACACAGGGGCCCACGCCACGAGGACCACCACTGAAATGAGCAGGACGGCAACCGCCGGAACTATAAGCCCCCATCGCCGTCGTCTGATTATTCCGAGTACATCTTCAACATTGATTGAACTGTTTTGCTCCATGATTTTCACCTTTGGTCTTTAATCTTTGATTTGTTCTTCCTTCCGGATTCATTAATTTAAAAAAGGGTGCTGCACATAAAACCGCACTGAAACCAGATGTCTGCCGGTTTCTGTCCCGGAAACTCCGTTGGCATAGTCGGCATAGTCGTAAGACGCCTCTGCTGTCATGTCTTTTGAGAATTCATACCTCACACCCGGCCTGAGGCGAAAGCCCCCCTGATCAATCTCCTGTGCGGAAAATTCTGAGGCCTCGGATTTGTTTGTATAATAGTCGGCAGTGAAAAGGAGCGAAATATCCGGGATGAGCCGGTACCAGGTTGAAAGCGTCAGGGCATTACGCTCTACTGCCCCTCCCTGCCCGATCGCCGGCTGAATGGCCCTGCTGTATGAAAAATTGCCCTGCCCGCGCTCTCCATCATAATTCAGGGACACCTGTCCCACCCATCCCCAGTCAGCATTCTTCACTCGTTCTTCTACCAGCCTGTTGCCGGTCTGAACGGGAAATCCCAGGGAGTAGTCGTAGACCGGCTCCGGCCGTGTAACAGATATCTCCGACCATGTCCGGCGGACACCGCCATCCACGAGAACACTCCAGACTTCATCGATGTCCCGCGAAACGCCTATAGTCCCCATCACACTTCTGATCCTGGAATCCTGGGCATAATAATAACTGTAGCCCGCGTTCATGGTTCCTTTTAGCATGGGGACATAGGCTCCTAAATCATGAACAAGGCGAATATTTGCATCGTGAGATGTATCTTTTCCCAGCTCAGTCTGTCCTTCAAACTCGTTTCTGCTGTATCCATAGGACAGGCCTGCCGCTGTTTTTTCGGTAAGCTGATAATCTGAAGACAGGGAAGATGTGATCTGATGCCTTATTTCATCCGACAAAACAATCCCTGTTGTTTCTATGTCCCGGTCCGGACGCGAATCTCTCAGATAACCAGCATCCGCCGATATCACGAACAGTGGTGTCAGGAGATATCTGAGCCTGCCTCTATATGCCTGATCTGTCGAGTTGAACTCCCTGTTATGAGCATAGTCAACGCGGTTTATCCTCAGCTCAATATTTGTATCCGACCGCTCTGTCCGGTCGGCTATTTCGATCCCCGGAGAAATGGTGCTGATGAAATCTTCTTTGATATCGTCCTCCAAAAGCAGTATGTTATTGTTGTATTCTCCCTTGACTGCAAGGGACGGCACAATGCGGAACTCTGCTCCCCTTGCCAATGCCGGGGACATAATCATAATAAGTCCGGCAATGAAAATGGGGCAGCGCAGCATCAGGGAATAACGACGACGTCGCCCCGTTTGAGCCGTATGTTCTGTTCAAGCCGCCTGCCATCCACGACCTCGTCATACTCAAACGGGAATATGGTGGTCGCATCCGTTTCCTGCCGGAATATCTTTACCCTGTTCCTTTTTGCGTACTCATTAAGCCCCCCGGCAGTTGCAAGGGCCTGAAGCACGTCCACATTTGTATTCATTACATATCTGCCGGGCGCATTTACCTTGCCGATGACATAAATTATCATGCTGTTGATCTGTTTGACCTCCAGGGACAGGACGACCCCCGGAGCATACCGCTCGAGCTTCATTTCCATCTCAGCCCTGATCTGGCCGGTTGTCCTTTCGGATGCCTGCACATCTCCTATCAGGGGGAACGAGAAAAAGCCGTCAGGCCTTATGACACAGGCACAGTTCAACGCCTCGTCCTTCCATACGGAGATATTCAGCACGTCTCCCGGCCCGATAAGGTATGCCTCTTTTCCGCCCTGCGGAGCCTCAGGTGTCAATGCATCAGGCGCAGTGTTCATGGACATCGATGGGTCCGCAGCAACAGTTCCGGTGTCCCCGATGCCGGCCCCGGACAATGCCGGAGCAAAGAAGGCAAATATCCCTGTGATGATCAAAGCCGCTATGTACCGGGTCATTTCGTTCTCTCCTCTTTCAGGAACTTAATTCCTCCACCTGTCTGTTAAATCATGGCAGCGTGAAGGCTTAATACATCGATAAGCGCAGGCATATGGTCCGTCGTCAATTTATCGATCAGATTTTGTTCGATATTGGATAATACACTAAAGACCGTTAACGTTTTATTACATGAATGTTAAGTTTTTGTTTCAGGAATTGCGGCAGGAAATGGTTAAAGGGAATACATAGGGGCGGGATGCAGCAGCGTTGAACCGGTAAGTATAGTCCATATCCTTTCTGCGGCGTGGCCGTCCCATTTTTGGGGAACAGCGGCATTTGTCTTCTTGATAAGGCTCATCTCGTAAGCGTTGAGGATGCCGTCCCGCGATGTCCCGGCAAGGACATTAGTCCCTGTCTCTATGGTTATCGGCCTCTCGGTATTTTCCCTTATCGTTACGCAGGGCACCCCCAAGGCCGTCGTTTCCTCCTGGAGCCCGCCGCTGTCCGTAAGAACAACCTCAGCGTCCTTCCAGAGAAACAGTGATTCCGTAAAGCCAAGCGGGGGCAGCAGCCTGATTCGCTTAGAAAATTTTATCGCAAACTGTTCGGCCATCTTTTTTGTCCTCGGGTGGACCGGAAAGATGATGGGGATGTCATCGGCGATTTCATTTACCGCAGCGATGATATTCTGAAAGGTTTCTCTGCTGTCCACATTTGAAGATCTGTGCAGGGTCATAAAGGCGTATCTCTCAAGTTCCTGCTTCAATGCATACACGCTGAAGTCCTTTGTATCGATCTTGCCGTCGCGCAATTTGGCGGCGTGATAGAGCAGATTGTCAATCATTACATGACCTACAAAGTATATGCTCTCCAGCGGTTTCCCCTCTTTCAGGAGGTTCCAGACCCCGCTTTCTTCAGTCACAAAGAAATAATCCGATATTGCGTCGGTCACCATCCTGTTTATCTCTTCAGGCATGGATATGTCAAAGCTCCGGAGCCCTGCCTCTACATGCGCCACACGGATATTGAGCTTCTTTGCGACAATGCTGCATGCGAGCGTGGAGTTAACGTCTCCCACAACCACAACGAGCTGAGGGTCCTCGGCTTCGCAGACACCCTCAAACGCGGTCATGATTTTTGCTGTTTGCACCGCATGAGACCCGGGACCGGCATTCAGATAATAATCCGGCGCGGGCAGCTCAAGGTCATCGAAGAAGGACTGGGACATCTCGTAGTCATAATGCTGCCCGGTATGGACAATTTTGCATGTCACCTGTCCATTCCTTCTTGACTCCCTATAGAGAGGCGCTATTTTCATGAAATTCGGACGGGCGCCGGCAATCAGGAGGACCTTCATTCTAATTCTGCCTTCCAAGCCCGATCATATTGCCCGCTTTTGCCTGGAAAACCATAAAGGCAAAGATCGGCAGTATTCTCTGCCGTTTAATACGTTTGGGCTCTGAAAGCAGCCTGTAAAGCCACTCAGCCCAGAATTTTCGCCAGATCTCCGGGGCGCGCTTTACTGTCCCGCCTATCGTGTCCAGTGTGCCTCCGATCCCCTGGACGACCCTGACATGCTCAAGGGCGTCTTTATGTTCAACAAACCATTTTTCCTGTTTTGGCGAACCGAGCGCCACAAAAAGGATATCAGCTCTTGACTCATTAATCCGCTCGATAAGCCGGGGCATCTCTGCCTCGCTGACATACCCGTTAGCCCTTCCTGCAATCAAGAGCCTGGGATACCGTTTTGCGAGGACCTCGGCAGATTTCCTATTGACCTCTTCACTGGCCCCGTAAAGAAAAACCCGGTAACCTTCGTTCTCAGCCAGACAGCAGATATCATATATGAACTCAGCGCCTGGCACTCGTTCGATATTTGCATTGTATAGTAATTTTGCCGCAAGGACCATTCCGATACCATCCGGGAGAAGCAGATCAGCTTCACTGAATATGCGGTGAAGCTCGGGGTCCTTTGTTACAGAAAAATTCTTTTCAGGATTCGATGCAAATACCGCGTGGGGCCGTGTCCCCTGTTCGAGAAAAGACCTGACTCGTCTGATAGCTTCACGACGGGTCAAAGGATCGACCCATATATCCAGGACCTGCAGCCTGTTTTTGCGGAATGACACTGACATATCCATTTTCTCCTCCAATGCGGACAGCCGGTTTGATATTGAATGCCTGACATCCTGAGTTGCCCGGGGGGCCAAGAAGCCCGCAAAAAAAGCCCGAATCAGCAGAGGATGCTTTCTCCTTGATTCGGGCTTTCTGGTACCTCAGCAGTTTATACGCTGGTCAGCAAAGGACCCTGACATTCACCTTGTTTCTTTTTATCTTGTTGTTAGTATAAATTCCGCTTGTTAAATCTTGATGAAACCATGATGAAAGTTTTGTTACGCTTTCTGTTTCCTGTTTAATTAATCCCTGAAATGACCTTCTCCGCCTCGTCTCTGCCCGGGAAGGCGGTCCCGGAGGCAAGGGCAATCTTGAGATATTCCTTTGCTTTCGGGCTACTACCATCGCGGAAATAGGCCATCCCGAGATGAAAGTTCACAACAGCGTTTGCGGTATTTCCGGCCTGTCCCTTAGCAAGCCACTCGATGGCCTTCGGCAATTCGCCCCTCCGGTAATATATCCAGCCGAGGGTGTCGAATACCGCTGGATTACCGGGATTGAGGGATTTCGCCTTCTCAGCGAGCGCTTGGGCCCGGTCGAGGTCTTTCTTTCCGTCGCCGTATTCAGCCAGAAGATAGGCCAGGTCATTCGCAGCCGACCATTGTTCCGGATGCAACCGCACTACCTGCTCAAGTTCGGTCATGGCACTGTCCCATTTTTTCTGCGCCATGTAAAGACCGCTCATCTTTACATATCCCAGGGGATGATCAGGGGCCTGCCGTTTTATCTCCCCATATTCTGCAGCTGCCCGCCGGTGGTCTCCTTCAAGCAGCATGAGGTCCCCCAGGTCGGCCCGGACTTCCAGGTCTTTTGGTCCGGCATCGAGGATTTTCCGGTACCGGGATTCGGCATTTCTAAAATCCTTCTGCATCGCGTAATGGCGGCCCATGGCCCGGACCACGTCCCTTGAGTCCGGCGCGATCTTAAGCGCATTCCGGAGCGTATCGAGGGCAAGGTTCGGCTCCTTGTTTATGGCATGGGCATTAGCCAGACTGATGTACCCGGGAATAAATTGCTGGTGCTCGTTGACAACCGTACGGAACGATGAAACAGCCTGAACGCCCTCCCGCTTTCTGAGATGGACCATTCCCCTGATGTAATTGGCATCGGCATTCTTCGGGCTCTCCCTGATCACCTCGTCGGCATATTTTTTCGCGTTGTCGATGTCCTGCCGGGAAAGATAGAATTGCGCCAGGGAATTTTTTGTCCGGATGATGTTCGGATTGGCCGCGTTACGCTCCAGTCCAAGGCATTCCCGCAATACGGCAACAGCCTGGTCAGGACGGTTGCTGCCCAGATAAAGCGCACTCAGGGCAAAACGGATCTGAAAGCTCTTTTTATTCAGGTCCAGTCCGTCCTTCAACTGCTTTTCGGCCTCGGCCGCCCTGTTTCTTGCGATATAGAATTCCGCTGTCTGCACCCATCGTTCCTCATTTTTCGCGTCAGCCGATACAAAGGACTTCAGCACATCTGCCGCCTTCTGCTCTTTGCCCTCATCCCAGTAGATCCCGGCAAGGGCCATGCGATGCTGCGGCACATCAGGCTCTATCACGATGACTTTTTGCATAAGGCCAACCGTCTCATCAGTCCTTTTCTGTCTGAGATAAAATTCAGCAAGGTTGAGAAGAAGGGGGACTGATTTCTCATTGACCTTGATGCCCTCGCTCAGGGTATGTTCGGCCTTCTGCAGATCACCCATACCCGAGTAAAGAGAAGCCAGAAACAGGTAGCCGTCCGGTTTGCGGACGTCCACCCCTATGAGAGACTCCAGGTACTGCCTCGCTTTGTCGCTCTCCTTCAGCTTTACTAGGACAGCTGCCTTCAGGAGATGGGCGTCCTCGTTTTTCGCATCGTTCTTCAGAACGAGAGAGGCCTTGCTCATCGCCTCATCCGTCTCTCCCGCGCCCAGCAGAAACCAGCCCATCTGTACCTGGGCGCCTGAATGCTGCGGCGAGAGTTCGATAACTTTGGAGAAGCTCCCATAAGCCCCTTTTGGGTCTCCTGATTTCAAAGCGAGCATGCCGAGCATGTAATAGGCGTCTGCATATTTGGGATCGATCTGGACCGCGTTTTTAAGCTCCAGCCTCGCCTTTGCAAAGTCGCCTTTCTCATACAAGGCCTTCCCTTTGTTGTAGAATTTGACCTTTTTCTGCTCCGGCCCGGTGCAGGCCGCAATTATGACGACAATCAGCGTCATTACGAGCCCCGTGAATATTTTCTTCTTCATAAACATCATGATCCTCCTTTATTATTTGTTTGTAGGGGCGATCCCCCTGTGGTCGCCCAAATACAGGGCAGGCACAGGGGCCTGCCCCTACAAAATTGGTTTATTAATAAAACCCGGCCACGCCCCTTATCCCAATCAGCGCCATGGCTGCCACTGTGAAAGCTGTCAGGGACCCAAGTCGCCCCCGGAACTCCGAGATAAGGACTTCAAAACTGAACAACAGTACGATGATTTCCACTGCCAGAAGCCCCAGGTGCCGGCTCCTGATTGATTGTTCCGGCAGGTTCGGGACAACGACCGCGATGAAGATGATCAGGAAGTCCATGGTCGTCAGCCGGAACCCTTTTTTTCTCCTCGTAAATTTTGCGGTAAGGAAAGCGGTCAGAGCGATAATTCCGAAAGAGAAGTGATACACAGTGAACATCTCCGGGCTGATCCAGGCCGCCTTTCCCTCCTGAATAAGGTAAAGTACAAGTGGGACGCTCAGATAGAGAACAAACCGCAGGCAGAAACTCACATGCTCCTTTGCAAACACCCGGACCGCCAGGATGCACAGGATGAAGCACACGGCAATAACAGAGGCGTATCCGGGAACGTGTGCGGGAAGGAGAACTGAGAGCAGAAGAATAAGCGGGACCATGATCTTCGACAGGGAGAAAGATATCCTGGTGACCCAGTTATTGTCCCTGATCTTCCTTAATCTGCCCTTTACCCCGTAATCTATCATCGCATATCTCTTAAACCGGAACCCTCTCCGATCCGCAACAGCAAAGGCGGTAATTACAAGGGTTGAAAAGAGGGCATAAAAAGTCATGAGTATCCAATCAGCGTAATACTTGAAGAGAATGGCCGAGACTATCATCATCGCCTGGACCACATATATCATGAATACCGCCTCGGCATGGGACAGGCCGAGACTGATGAGCCGGTGGTGAAAGTGTTTCTTGTCAGGAGAAAAGACAGGGCGCCCCTCTCTGGCCCTCCCTGCCATAACGACCAGGGTATCGAGAACAGGAAACCCGAGGATGATAAGCGGCAGGACCGGACTAAACGGGGTGTGCCCCTGGGTGACCTTGACTGCAAGCACGACCGCTGAAAATCCCAGTAGCTGGCTTCCCGTGTCTCCCATGAAGAGACTGGCGGGGTGGGTGTTATAGCGGAGAAACCCGAATATCGCCCCTGCCAGCGAAAGCGACAGGACCATGACTGCGCTGCTTTCAGCCAGATAGGCAAGATAGCTGATACAGCAGAAGCCGAGCAAAGAGATGCCTCCTGCAAGGCCGTCGAGGCCGTCTGCCATGTTTACAGCGTTTGTAACGCCGACTATCGCCACCAGGGTGAAAGCGACCTTGAACCATTCTGCCAGTTGCATCTCTCCGGGCAGAAGACTGCCAAGGGAGCTAATCCTTAGCCCGCCATAGAATATGATGAGCAGGGCCGCGAGGATCTGTCCGCAGAACTTTGCCTTGTACCCGAGCCCTTTAAGATCATCAATCATACCGAAGAGCACCAGTGTCCCTGCTCCTGCAAGATATGCCCTTACAAAATTATCGGATGCCGCCCAGAGGACGACCGGGACCAGGACACCGAAGGCCATTGCCAGCCCTCCGATTCTGGGTACAGGGATGGTGTGTACCTTGCGCAGGTCAGGGACATCGACCATCTGGAACCTGTCGGCAAGTTTGATCATGACAGGGATCAGACTGATGGTGATGAATACTGAGAGGGCGACTGTTGAAAGATAAAGCATGACTGAGCTATGAAACTAAACCTTCCAGTTGCATTAAATTACCCATATAAGGTGAGCGGCAAGGCCGCTCGCCTTATTTATGCAACATCAAGGTAAAGATATCCTATTCCGGAATGTATTCATTCAAAAACGGCAATACTTCTACAATAAAAGACCTGAGCCTCGTGTCGGTATCCTCGATCCTTTCTGATAAAGCAAGAGGGGAAATGATCCGGACCAGGGCGCCATCAGTCCGTTTATGCGCCAGCGCATTCCAGAGATTATACATCTTCATTTCATAGGCATTTGTCAGGACACGTCCGCCCTGCCTGAACCAGAAGTAGACGAGTTGCGTGTTCCCCTCCTTTTCCATCAGGGCGCGCATCACGGTAATAGACGAAGGCGCTTTCCCCGGCAGGGGTACGGTCAGTTTCCCGGCATTCTTAAATACCCAGCCGCTGCCCGGCATGCAGGTCTCAGGAGAATGGATCGACTTACCCTTGGTCTGGCTTGCGTAGTATGCCACATACATATTTATGGGCAGGCTGTCCTGTTTTGAGTAATTGATGGACGTATAATCACTGAAATCAAGCACGTCTATAAACTGCTGTTCCAGGAACCGGCGCTCTCCTTTCCATTCTCCAACGACAAGGGGGAATGTGCTGAAAGACCGGCTGACGGGCGGTCTCTCGCTAAAATCGACAATAGAATAGAAAGCCAGCGATGTTGCCAGGACAGCTGCGGCAACGATAAATTGAGGTTGAATAAAAGGCCCTCCCGTGTTTTTTGTTTCCGCTGCCTGAC
>QZIL01000084.1 GCA_003599025.1 Nitrospiraceae bacterium
TGAATCACCTTCACAGATACAAAGTATCAATGCCCCGAATGTTGTAGGTGATGAGGATGGTTCATTTACGTACGGAACCGGCTGGGGATATTACAAGACGGGCCACGGCTTGCCTGCGAGTCAGAAATACCCTGCCAGCGGAGGAGTTACTGCAGGGGCAGGAAAAGGATGTACGGATTGCCACAATTCGACTGTTGCGCATATAGACGGAAACGCCAGGACATTTGATGACACTGACAGCAGCACGCTGAACCCGAGTTACTATCGACAGGGTTACAGACTGAAGCAGGTAAGCGGACAGGAACCCATGCTGATACCTCGCCCCTATAATACGGGAAATCCAGCTGATCATTACAGATTGTGCCTGCAGGGTGGATGTCACAACTCTGGTTCGTATATTAACTCTGCTGACATGAGCACCAATCTGAGGACCGATGGCGTAAACAGGCACGAATATCATCTTGTTGTGAACACACAGAACATCTGGCCGTCAGACTGGTCAGGCAGCCATAACAGCCGCATGAGCTGTCCTTCCTGTCATAACGTGCATGGTTCTACGAGACTGGCAATGGTAAGGGACGGAAAGCTTACAGGCAGAGAGCCGGGACTGATGATATGGTACAACAATGATGATATTGTCACTAACAATGCTTCAAATCCTAGTCCTCCATCTCCTGAGAACCTTCCTCTTTCAGCGAGCACAGGTACGATATGGCGCGGCAATACATCCGGGAACTTATGCACCCACTGCCATGGTAGTGACAATACACTGCCGGAATACAGGAATCCTTATCAGGCAGTTTCGCTAGCCCCGACCCTTGACTGGACAGGTGAGACGAATTATCAATCAGACGGTGTCAACCCGGAGAGCGCGACATCCGGGAGTACTTTCACATTCCGTGTCAAATACACTGATGCCAATAATGATGCTCCTGTATATATCGAGGTCTGGGTCGATAAAAACGACAACGGCACTTACGAGGCTGGCGAAAAATATGCTATGAGCGGAGCGGACAGCGGTGACACAATCTATTTTAACGGCAAGATTTATACAAAATCACTATCTGTGACAAGCGCTGGCGACAATACACTTAATTATCGCTTCTATGCGTCTGATGGTACAAATATCGCGACAGGAGCGCCGACGACTGGCGGGACGATCACAATTTCGAACAATGCTCCGGCACTTTCCTGGACAGGACAGGCCTATTATGTCAGCGACGGGGTCAATCCGAATACCGGAGGGAACGGAAGCAGCTTTGAATTCAGGGTCAACTATACGGATCTGGACAATACTGCTCCATCTTCGATTCAGGTCTGGGTGGATTTAGATGATAACGGCACATACGAACCAGGGGAAAAGTACAATATGAGCGGGACGGACGCCGGTGACACGACATATTCAGACGGCAAGCTGTATTTCAAGAGCATGACGATCTCATATACCGGGGATGGCATTTTAAATTACCGCTTCTATGCAAGTGACGGAAGCGCTGATGCCACAGGCAGTCCGGCATCAAACAGCACTGTGACGGTGCTTTCCTCAGCAAATAATCCTCCGGCCCTCGACTGGGTGGCCGCTGCTTGTGTGACAAACGGGGTAAAGCCTGTGTCAGGACCTGCTGACGGTGACTTTGAATTCTATGTGAAATACACCGACCCGGACAACCAGTGCCCACCGGCCGCCAGCGACATTCAGGTGTGGGTGGACATAAATGACAATGCCGTATACGACGCAGGGGAGAAATATAACCTTACGGAAACAGACCCTTCAGACACTACCTGTTCGGACGGGAAGCTTTACAAGGTTACCAGGCAAATTGGATATGCGGGTGACGGCATTTATAATTACCGATTCTATGCAACTGACGGGACTGACCCGGCGACAGGTGGACCAGTTTCGGACAGCAGCGTTACTGTGGTCAATGCCACAAAGGTTAAGCCTTCAGGAGGATCTGGATGGTACAGTTCGATCCAGACGGCCCTTGATAATACTCCTCAGTACGGTACAGTACTTGTTTATCCCGGCACGTATGGATCCATTTCACTGACAAACAGCGGTTCCGGCAACCAGATCGATACAGGAAAAACTGTGCGCTCAGTCTGCGGGCCGGAACTCACCATCATAAGCGGCGGTAGCAATGTTGTCTATGTGAGTAATATAACTGGTGTTACGATAGATGGATTCGGCATTACAGGCGGCACGGTTGGTGTCAGTTTGAATCTGGCCACTGTCAGTGTTACAAACAGTCATATCTACGGAAACACAAACAGCGGAGGTGCAGGAGGCGGTTTTTATACTACGAACGCAGGATCAACCCTCGCGGTCTCCAATTCAGTGATTTATTCAAATTCCGCGACGAGTGGAGCAGGCATATTTTATAACGGCGGGACGGGCCACTCAATCACCAACACGGTCGTGCGCAACAATAGTGCTACGGCAGGCGGCGGCGGCGGTCTATTTCCCCAAAACACAACGTTAACCATAACCGGCTCTACGATAAAAGACAACACCGCAACAAGCCATGGCGGCGGTGTTTATTCGAACAGCACGCCAGTTAATTATTACAGGAGCAAATTGACCGGAAACACTTCATCAACGCTGGGCGGGGCAATGTATCTGTCGAATTCATCGGCATCCGGGACGTTTGAAAACTGTATTGTGGCCGGTAACAGAGGCACCGGCGGGGGAATGGTTTATGCAAACGGAGGCACGGTGAATATTATCAATTCCACTGTTGCTGACAACCAGGCGACTACCGGAAACGGAGGTGCGCTCAGGACCTCAACAACAACCACAATGACGGTCCGAAACAGCATACTCTGGAACAACACAGCTGCGGTTGACGGTCATCTTGCATATTTTAACGGAGGTACTCTAAACATTAGTGATTCGATCATCTCAACCGGCGGAGACGGCGTATACACAGATGCCCCCTATATTGAAGGCACACTTACACTTAATATAAGCGGGTACATGTCGGAGAACGATCCTCTGTTTGTTGATGCCGCAAATGGAGATTATCACATCCAGTCACATTCACCTGCGGTTGACAATGCAAGTGCGGCTTATGCACCTGACATTGACATCGACGGGGACAGCAGACCGCAGGGCAGCGCTGATGATATTGGCGCTGATGAATATGCCGGATCGATAAACAGCGCTCCTGTTCTTTCATGGACCGGTGAGAGCACCTATCTGAATGACGGCGTAAATCCTGACAGCGCTGTCGGCGGAAGCAGCTTCGAATTCAGGATCAATTACACTGACGCAGACAACAATGCCCCTGCTTCAATTCAGGTATGGGTGGACATAAATGACAATAGCACGTATGAAGCAAGCGAGAAATACGATATGACCGCTGTCAACACAGATGCGATATACTCAGATGGAAAGCTTTATACGAAAACCCTGACCCTGCAGTATGCCGGCAACGGTTCGATTAATTATCGCTTCTATGCATCAGATGGAACAGTGAATGCTACAGGAACACCGACCTCAGACAGTACCCTAACGGTCACAAACAATGCGCCGGTACTGTCATGGACCGGCGAGGCAACTTATGTGTCTGACGGCGTAAACCCTGACAGTGGTCTGTCAGGCGGCAGTTTTGTGTTCAGGGTCGATTACGCTGATGCTGACAATACAGCTCCGTCATTTATCGAAGTATGGTTAGACGAAGACGACAGCGGAATATATGATCTTGACGAGAAGTACGGCATGACGCAGACAGATGCGGGGGATACAAATTACGTAGATGGCAAGCGTTACAGTTTTACTACAGCAGTCAGTCATGCTGGGGACGGAGTGCTTAACTACCGGTTCTACGCAACGGACGGCACGAATGATGCGACCGGTGCCCCTACATCGGACAATACTATTACTGTTGCCGGTGTAACAGTCACCTTTACTGCTTCATCACAGGCAACGGCAGGTGAAAGCGGTACTGCTACAATAACGGCCCAGTTAAGCGCTGTAAGTGGTCTTGACGTAACGGTGCCGTTTACGGTAAACGGGAGCAGCACGGCTACAGGCGGAGGAACCGACTACAGCATAACAGCAAGCCCGATAGTAATAACCGCCGGTAACACAACTGCTGACATAACAATCACAATAGCTGCTGACAGTCTTGATGAAGACAATGAGACGGTCATTATTGATATGGGAACACCAACGAATGCAGTGAATGGCGCTGTCACAACACATACACTGACAATTACGGATGATGATCCCGAACCGACAGTGACTTTCACAAGCGCGTCACAGGCAACTGCGGATGAAAGTGGTACTGCTACGATTACGGCGCAGCTGAGCGCAGTCAGCAGTAAAAATGTGACCGTGCCGTTTACGGTAAGCGGCAGCAGCACGGCAACAGGCGGCGGGACGGACTATAGCATAACAGCAAGTCCAATAACTATCACTGCCGGGAATACGACTGCCGACATAACGGTCACGATAGCGGCAGACAGTCTTGATGAAGACAACGAGACAGTAATAGTAAATATGGGATCACCCACGAACGCGACCCAGGGGGCCACAACGACTCATACGCTGACTATCACGGATGACGACCCACTGCCTGCAGTGACTTTCACAAGCGCATCGCAGGCAACTGCGGATGAAAGTGGTACTGCGACGATTACCGCGCAGCTGAGCGCGGTGAGTGGCAAAAACGTTACAGTACCGTTTACGGTTAACGGCAGCAGCACGGCAACAGGCGGCGGAACGGACTACAGCATAACTGCTAGCCCGATCACGATAATAGCCGGGAACGCATCGGCTAACATAACCGTGACGATAACGCAGGACAGTGTTGTTGAAGGTGATGAAACAGTAATAGTAAATATGGGATCACCTACAAACGCAACCCAGGGGACCATAACGACACATACATTGACCATTACTGATGATGACGTTGCCAGCGGTACAACATATACCGTTTGTAAAGTTGGACATGCAGATGCTCCATGTAATTACCAGAGTATAAATGGAGGTATTGACAGCGCATCTGTCTTAAATGGAGATACTCTGCTTGTTTCGGCTGACACTTACAGTGAAAATATTAAT
This sequence comes from Nitrospiraceae bacterium, assembly GCA_003599025.1. Taxonomy (GTDB): domain Bacteria; phylum Nitrospirota; class Thermodesulfovibrionia; order UBA6902; family UBA6902; genus UBA6902. The sequence continues at coordinate 5,069 of QZIL01000084.1, forward strand.
TTCGATGGCAAAAATATCACAATCCTGGCCAAGGTCGGCGCTGCCACAACTAAGATCCAGGGCGACGGTTCTGCCAATGCGGTAGTGTCCTTCCTGCTCGGTGAATCATCTGGAGCGGTCATTGACGGCTTCACAATCGATAATCAGCGGGCCACGGGTGCGGACGGCAGGGGCGTCAAGATAACAAACAGTGCCACACCGACCATTAAGAACTGCATTATAGTCGGCAATTTATTGACCACGCTTTCTTCAGGTGATTCCTACTGGGGCGGCGGCATCTATATCAACGGCGGCGGTGTGACTATCGATAACACTGTTATCGGACAAAACGGTGCTGCCAACACAGCTAACAGGGGATCAGGGATATATGCCATAAACGGACTTGATATAACAATATTGAATTCCACGATCAGTTATAATTCAGGACGTGACTATGCCGGGATATATCTGGCTTCTATGACCGGTATGACTACCCTGACCAATACAAATGTGGTCTACAATGATGCTACCACGGGTTATATCACTGGCGGCATTTACGCTAACGCCAGTTCGATATCAATAACTGGCGGCTCTATCTCCAATAACACCGGCAAACTAGGTGCCGGTCTGCGGCTTGAAAATGTACCGACCATCACCACCATCAACAACGTGGTCATTAACGCCAACAATGCCGGGGGTAATATAGCTGGCGGTATTTATTCTATCAATTCGCCAATGGCTATCAGCAATGGCACCACTATCAACAACAACACCTCCCGTGATGGCGCTGGTATCTACCTGAGCGGAAATTACAGCGGGTTCCCGGCTGGCACCAAGACTACCATTGCCAATACGACTATTACAGGGAACAGCACCGGCGGCGGCTATCCTGGCGGCGGTATCTACTCTAGCGGATCGCCGCTGGAGATCTCCAACAGCAATATCTCATCCAACACGGCGAGGGCAGGATCAGCAATCCGTCTGGAGAGCGTCCCGATAGTGACCGTGATCAGCAATACTACGATCAACAACAATATTGCCGACGGCACACAAACGGGCGGCGCGATATATTCCAACTCATCGCCGATAACCTTTACTGGCGGTACCATATCAGGCAACACTAATGGTCGTGAGGGCGGCGGTCTGTATCTGACCGGCAACTACTCAGCGTTCCCGGCCGGCACAAAAACCACCATTACAGGGACGACCATTAATGGCAATAGCTCCGGCGCTTATGTCGGCGGCGGTATCTACACCTCCTGCCCGATCACAATCAATGGCAATGCTGCTATCACCAATAACACGGGAAGTGCCGGTGGCGGTATTTATATCACCGGCCAGGCAGATGCCACAGTGATAGATAGCGTTACCATAACCGGCAACACAGCCACGAGTGGCAATAATGGAGGTGGTATCTACTCTACTGCTTCGCCACTGGCTATCAGTAACAGTACAATCTCCAGCAATACAGCAACCCGTCAGGGAGCAGCAATTTTTATCACTGGCGTCTATGCTACTACAAACACCATATCGAACTCGACTATTAACGGCAATAACGCCCAAACCAACTACAGCGGCGGCGCCATCTACACTGACCGGGCACTGCAGGTGGACAGGACCTATATTCAGGGTAACAGAGGTGGTAACGGTGCGGCTATTTACTCTAATACAACCCTGACCATCACAAACTCGGTATTAACCGGTAACGTTGCTGACAGAGGCACCAATGACGGCGGTGCCCTCAACGTCTCGGCCAGTACCACTATCACTAATTCCACTATTGCAGGCAACTATGCTACGCGTTATGCGGGTGGTCTGCAAGGCGCTGCGACGGTGGTCAACAGCATCTTCTGGGGTAATACCTCCGGCACATCAAACCCGCAGATCAATGGCGGAGCCACGGTCACCTATTCCGATGTACAGGGTGGTTATGCCGGTACCGGGAATATCAATGCTGACCCGTTATTTGTGAATTTCCAGCAGGCGACCAGCGGCAACCCGACCAGTGCGGGAGACTTCCACATCCAGTCCGGCTCACCTGTCGTAAATCAGGGCACAGCAAGTGGAGCGCCTTCCAATGACATAGACGGTGACAGCAGGCCTCTGGGAGGTGGATATGATATGGGTGCGGATGAGAAAGAGTAAACACACATAGCTTGCAGGTGAACTTGTCCTGCTTCCGTAAATCCTCACAACCCTGATACGATGCTCCCCGTATCAGAAAATACATTAACTGTTCCTGCACTACAAAAGGCAGTTTGCGTATATTCATCCCTGTTTCACTTAGCGCTGGTCATCTGTATTCAATCCAGCATTATATTTGTATGAAAGAAACAGTTTTCAGCGTCCATCAGACAGATTAGCAATTGCTGGGATACTGCCCTAATATCCTGGTGAAATCACGAATCAATTGGTGATTACACCAGGTTGAGCAAGCAATGTGTTTCAATAGCAACTGGTAATTTAATCAGCTATTCCCATCTCCAATTCAACATTACTAATAACAAAATCTACTAAATAATCGGATATGTATTATTTTATGAGGTGTTAGGGGACAGTCATGGCCTTAGGAAAAATATACTCATTAATAGAATGATAATGATATGCATATTAGTATGTTATGGAATGAAAGTTGCTTAACCACTAATGGTGATTAACGAGAAGGAAGTGGGTTGATCGTGCTCATATAAAAGCATCTGAAAATAAAAGGTATTAATTATTTGCTGATATGTAAGAAAACACGAAGGAAATTGTGAAGTTATTTCATCAGTGAATCAGGGCGGGTTTTGATGATACGAAGCAGATACAGAGGGGTATCCATATCAATTGTAATTTATAAACCGTTAATCACAATATTCGCATTGCTTCTGGCATTTATTGAGGCAACAGCGATTGACTCCCCTCATTATGACCTTAACAGAATAGGGTGCGATTCCTGCCATTTTGTGCGTGGAAGTGAACCATCGCTTTTACCGCCCTGGACATCACATGTGCCCCAGGACATTGATGATACACAATACAATACACTTTGCTGGAGTTGTCATAATGATATTGAGGCGCCTTATGTTCGGACTCATTCCAGCCTTAATACAGACAACGGGTACGGGGACTGGACAGTAGAGTGCAGGGTATGCCATAACCCGCATTATCAGAAACAGTTCAGGACATATGGAAGCGCGAGCTATGTGTATTCAGGGGCATCAACAGGTTTGACTGCAAGCACAATAACAAAGACCGGAGCAGGGTGGGCGCTTAATGCATATAAGGGATTAGTGGTTGTACCGAATTTATTGCAGGTTAATTACAATTATAAAATTCTAAGCAATACATCCGATACACTGACTGTTCAGGGGCCGCTCAATTTAAGCAAGGCAGCAGTCGGCAATACCTTTGCAATTGTGTATGGCAAACTTGTCACTGATACAGCTAATCTGAGCCAAATAGCAACAACTCCTGCTAAGAGCGGCAGCAAGCCTGTCAGGTTTTTTAATTCAACCGGGGCCAATTCATTTGCGGACGGCAATGGCGTATACGATGGAATCTGTGAGGTCTGCCATACGCAGACTTTTTATCACAGGAATAATCCTTCTGGAAATCATTCACATAATAATGGGGTGAAATGCACTGTATGTCATACCCATTCGGAAGGGTTCAAGGGAACGGGTTGCGATGTTTGTCACGGATACCCGCCGGTCAATGCAACAAGCGGGGGTCCTGCCGGATTAGCGGACTATAATGGTTCCACCGGCTCTGCTACAGCCGGGGCACATGCACTGCATGTAAATACAATAGGTTATTCCTGCAATGAATGTCATTTAAACAGCGCGGGTTCAGGTGCAACTCATATCAGCGGCCTTATGATAACAATGGGTTTCTCTCTCGCGGGAGGCACTTACCCGGGAGGCATGTATGACGGACAGACGACTGCGAATTACGACAGTAGCGAGCCAGATACTGTTGTGTCAAAAACAGGGACAATGACATGTACAAGCATCTACTGCCACAGTACAGGGCAGTCAATAACTGATAAAGATGATTCTACACCGAGCTATGCATCCCCTGTCTGGGATGACCCTGTAAGCGGGGCATGCGGTACTTGCCACAATGTCAGCGAGGCATCAGGGCTAAACAGCGGGAGCCATGCAGAACATCTTGGAGGCTCAGGAGTAAGCGGTTGTGGAGACTGCCATGCTGGTGCTGCTGATGATGCTTCGTCATATAACTCATCAAATCATGTCAACGCCTCTATAAACGTAGACAATGCTTACACAGCAGGTGGAGCGCCCGGGAACGGATACGGTACATGTTCCACGGCAAGCTGTCATGACGATGGGACAGGTAATCTCGTTGTAACTCCTGTCTGGGGTACTGATGTTGCCAGCTGTACGGCATGTCATGCCGCAGTGCCGTCTACAGGAAGCCATCAAAAACATGTTGTAACCACCAGTTATAAAAAAGCAGATTGCGACAGCTGCCATGACGGTGCAGAGGAAAGCCTCATGCCTCCTGAGCAGCATCTTGACGGGAATATTGACGTATATGACTCCGCATCAGGAGATCTCGGATATCCCGAAAACAAGTCGCCGGGTACTGCCTATGCAGCATGTTCAACAGCATACTGTCACAGCACAGGACAATCGACTGCCAGCGGTAATTCATCAACGCCTGCCTACTCAACAGTAACATGGGGTGGTTCTGCCGGATGCGGGACATGTCATGGTGTAACAGAGGAGACAGGATTGATCTCAGGCAGTCATGCGGCCCATCTCGGGTCTGCGGGAGTGGCCGGCTGTAGTGACTGTCATACAGGAGCGGCCAATGATGCGTCATCATACAATTCGATTGAACATATAAACAGATTCATAGATGTAGCCAATGCTTATTCGGCAGATGGTGCGCCGGGCAATGGATATGGGACATGTGCCGTAGCCTCCTGTCACGAAGACGGGACCGGTTCGATGGTAACAACTCCTGTATGGGGGAGTGTAACAGAATGTTCGGCATGTCATGCGGCAGCACCGTCAACAGGCAGTCATACAAAACATCTTTTACAGAGCGGAGTTGCATGTAGTGACTGTCATGACGCGGCAGTGCAGGGAACAACTGCTCCAACACAGCATCTTGACGGCAATATAGATGTTTATAATTCAACACCGGGTGACCTCGGCTATCCTCAGGACAAGGCAAAAGGCAGCGCATATTCAACCTGCTCAAACATATCCTGTCATGGTGGTACAAGTGCAACATGGGGCGGGACTGCATGTCTTGACTGTCACAGCATCTCACAGGGAAGCCGGGCAGCCATAACATCTCAGTTCAACGCGAATTCCCATCATATTCAGGGGGCTGTTACAAACGAAAAATGTTACCAGTGCCACTGGGAGGCAAACATTGACGGGAGTATCAACAGCACTCATCACGGAGGATCAGGGGCATCCGGATCTGCCGTGGACCTCGTGATATACGGTGCCGGGGCAAGACCTTCGATATATACCTCAGGGACTACGGCAGTCCAGTACATGGCTAGCGGGACGAGGACAGAGATACAGAGAATAAACAGCCATTGCCTTGGTTGTCACAGTGACCAGAACAATTCAACTACGCCTTTTGGGGACGGGAAGACGCCGAGACAGTACGCATGGGACGGCAGCAGTGTGGAGGCCCGATACTCCCAGACAGGGACGACTCCGTGGGGTAAATACAGCAGCGCCACATATCCGAACGTGACACCCAAGGACAAGCGTACCAAGGCCTTTTCTGCCCACGGCAATGCAGTGAACAACGAAGGGGGCTGGGACCTGAACGAAACCTGGCCCAACACTAGGAGCGGTGCAGTTAATGTGGCCTGTTTCGACTGCCATAACTCTCACGGCTCAAGCGTAAGTGGAACGACTGCATCATACATAAGCGCCACGACCAGCGGCGGGATTCTGAAAGACACTTCTGCAGGCAAAGGGGGATATAACGTTGATTACAGACCTGCGGCAGGAGGTACTGATGAAAACAGGAACATCCGTAATGCCGGCGCAAGTCTATGCTTTGACTGTCACCTTACGGCTGACGGAAGTGCTGCCGGAATCCCCTGGGGCTATCAGACAACTTTTGGTTCGACTCAGGCGGTCATCGGCTACTTTGATTCACCTTACCTTTCTCCAGGCAGTTCAGGAATGCAGCAGCGTTACCCGTATAAGGCGCTGTTGCAAAACAAAGGCGGCCATTTCAGTGCCTCATCGCCGCTATCCAGTACACCGATGGGCACTATCAACGGGCTATGCACACCATGTCATGACCCGCATGGGGTCAGCCCCACTGCTGTCGGAATCTGTTCGAACACGGCATATGTCACAAAAACAACCTGTCAGTCCGGCGGCGGGGTCTGGACAGTTACTCCCCAGTACGGAGTACCGATGCTAAAGGGCACCTGGATGACGTCACCGTATAAAGAGGATGCTGCACCTGCTTACAACACCTTCGGCACAGTGCGTGACAGTTCATATCCGACAGGACACGACGGGACGCCGAGAGAAGGTGTTCCATACCATATAGACCAGAACACCTTTGGTGCGAACATAAGGGCAACGGTAACCGGCATAACTCAGACAGCCTCCCAGTTTGCAGGATTGTGTCTGAACTGCCATCCAAAAAACAGCCTTACGGACGGGACCAATGGCGGCACATGGAAGAGTGTTGACCGCATTCATGAGTCTGTAAGGGGATGGGGTGGCAATGTACGGCATAACTATACCTGCGCAAAGTGCCATGTTCCCCATAACGGCTCATCATTGCCACGCCTCATGATAACCAACTGCCTCAATAGCAGGCATAAAGGGAGAGTCGGCAATAATACCTCTGCTGTGCTCTCAGGCAGCGGCAGTTGTGATGACTACAACTGCTATGGTGAGGCCCGGACCATCGGCTTTGGATGGTGGGAAGAGGCTTATGCCTTTGCATCCGGCGGCGGGCAGTTCCCCGGAAGCTGGAGCGGGTATTATCCCGGGAGTTACGGTGTGACATGCCATGAGAACAAGGAAGCTGACCAGAGCTGGAATAATGTTACGCCCTGGACTAATAGCACTCCTTCTATAACGTCCGGCCCCAGTTCAACCGGGCAGTTGGTGCTTATGCACATGGATGAAGCGTCATGGAACGGGACTCCGGGCGAGGTCAGTGACAGTTCGGGAAGAAACAACAATGGTACTGCATACAGTGGCGCAAATACAGTAACCGGCGGGAGCAGCGGCAGGGCAGGCAGCTTTAACGGTACCAGTAACTCTGTTGTAATAAATTATTCACCACCTGTGGACAGTTTCACGATTGAAGCGTGGATAAAGCCGACTGCGACCCACCAGGTTGATTCTGAATCTGTCACGGGCACAGGCGGTACGTCGGGGCAAAGATATTTATTCTGGCCAGACCATAAAGGTGCAGAAGGAGGAGCAGGCATATCAGCGGGCACCAACGGTATTTCTGTTTATGAGCACGGCAGCGGCTACATGCCTGCAATGGCGGTATACAACGGTGCTATCAGTACGAGCCAGTGGACCCATATAGCTGTGGTTTACTCTGATAAGAAGCCGAGTATTTATGTAAACGGCGTACTTGTCCGCACAGGTCTCAAGTCTGCCAAAACACATGTGTATGCGCCTACTGTAATTGGCGGGGGTTCATATGGTTATTTCCCCGGGACTGTAGACGAGGTCTCTATTTATCAGGGGGCCTTGAGTGCTGATGAGATAATCCTGCACTATCAGCAGAACAGTGCTGTTGTCTGTAACAGCACGGAAAAGAATATTGTATGGACTACTGATTTCGATTCCACGTCTTATGTTGACTTCGGATTAACAGCGGGTTACGGATCAACAGCCGGGAATAGCTCCTCAGTAAAGAACCACAGTATTGTGCTGTCAGGCCTTTCAGCGCCAGCGACATATCACTATAGAGTGCGTTCTTCCAATTCAAATGGAGAAACAGTATCCAGTGACTATACTTTTGACACATATACCTGTCCGCCTGCAACGCCGACCCTTACCTCACCGACGGCGACATCAGTCAGCACTACCACCGTGACACTTGGGGCCAACGTAACTGCTTCCGGCGGCCCGGCCATTACAGCACGGGGCACAGTATGGGGTATCTCAGCGAACCCGACCGGTAATGCAGCGGCAGAAGGCGGGACCTCAACAGGGGTCTATACTCATTCAAGAACAGGGCTGCCTTCCGGTACACGCATTTACTATCGAGGCTACGCAACAAACAGCGCGGGTACGAGGTATTCCCCTGACGGCAGTTTCTATACTGAGCCTTTGACACAGGCAGCCGGGGTGAATTTTACATCAGTATGGTCATCAGGCATGACAGTGAAATGGACTCGCGGGACCGGCGATGGGGTCCTGGTATTGATGCGGCAGGGTTCGGCAGTGGTCACTGATCCAACTGATGGTATATATACAGCATATTCGGGAAATGCCTCCCTTGGAAGCGGGACAGACATAGGAGGTGCATATGTGATTTACAAAGGGACAGGCACCAGCGTGACGGTCAATGGTCTGGCTGCCGGTACAACATATAACGTAGCGGTCTATGAATATAAGGGTACGCTTAACACTGCTGCATATGCACAGGGCACTAATTACAGATCCCCGCCGGCAACAGGCAGTCAGGCAACCAGCACAGGTAGCTCAGGGGGAACTGTTGTGTTTCCGATTTCTCACATGGTGAATTGTTATAGCGGGACTTTTGCAGCAGATGCCGGAAATATTATATGGGCCGGCCCTTATCTGGACGAATATGATGAATGTGATGTCGACCGTACATTTTTGATGTTCGACACTTCATCGCTGGGGGCCGGAGCAACAATTACATCAGCGAGACTTTATCTGGATTTCCAGACAAGGGACTACCTGTCTCAGAACGCAGTTACTAATATCCATGAATCATCGTGGGTGTACCCTCCTAATTCAGGTACCTGCAGCAATGTGGGGACTTATCTGGCCAATAACACGGTGTTGGTTAATCAGGCCTTCGGACTTACCACCTTTAACATAAACCCTGCATCTATTAACAAAACCGGGAATACCGGATTTGCTGTCAAGGGCGCTGATGAAACCATATGTGACAATGCAGACCCTGGTTATAACAGGGCAACTTCATATCTGGAAGTGGATTACACCTCAAACTAATTATGGTTTGGACCGGTCAGGAACCGGAACGCACCATGCAGAATTAATATAGTAAACCAAGGGAACTCTGACCCGTGATATAAAATCGGGATTTCTTGTACAAGTTATACAGCAACATCCGTTATTTCATGCAGTTCAGTTTTATCAATATCCCGCACCTTAGTGTTGAAATTTAAAAGTTTCTGCTGTAATATCATCGAAGATTTCAATATGAAACATAGCTGGAGCAGACTTGCGTTGCGAATGATATGAAACTGGATGTCCCGGTAATAGGAATTCTGAGGGGAGTGGAGGCTGCCTTTTTCAGGAGCATCATGGACGTCTCGTTTGTCTCGGGTCTTCAGGCCATAGAGATTACTATGAACACTGATCAGGCCCTGAATATCGTATCGGCAAACATAGCATCTGTGCCTTCCGGAAAGTTACTGGGGATGGGGACCATACGCAATCTTGCAGAGGCAAGAAAGGCCGTAGAAGCAGGCGCCATGTTCCTCGTTACGCCGAATACGGACCCTGAAGTAATCCGGTATGCAAAATCAAAATCTGTCCCGATAATTTCAGGTGCGCTTACGCCAACTGAAGTATACACCGCATGGTCTGCCGGAGCTGACATGGTAAAGGTATTCCCATGCCGGTCTTTTGGTCCGGAGTACTTCCGTGAACTCAGAGGACCGTACGAACTGATACCATTGGTCGCAGTAGGGGGTGTCGATATGGACAACATCAGGGAGTATTTTGCTGCAGGTGCCGGGGCTGTGGGGGCTAGTACCTCGCTTTTTGGCAGGAAGGCATTAATGGAACGTGACCTCGAAGCTATTGCCCAAAACGTAAAAAAATTTATTGCCCTTTGCCCTGATCTGAAGAAATAAATTATAATATCCACTCAATATATATATTCTAATTATCATTAAGGAGACGATACATGTACAGACCGGAAATAAAAGTGATAGACTGCTCCGTCCGTGACGGGGGATTAATGAATAAGTGGCAGTTCAGTGACGACTTTGTCTGCAAGGTTTATACAGCCTGCACTGAGGCCGGAGTCGATTACATGGAGATCGGCTATCTGAGTTCAGAGTCCGCATTTTCACGTGCCGAAGTCGGTCCATGGAAATTCTGCGCTGAAGCCGATATCCAGCGCATTATCGGGAAGAGTGAAAAAAGGATAAAGCTCTCGGCAATGGCAGACATAGGCCGTATCGATTATCAGGACATTCCGCTTAAAGCCGACAGCTCTCTGGATATGATAAGAGTTGCATGTTACGCGCATCAGACTGACGCTGCCATAGACCTTGCACACCATTGCATCGATAAAGGGTACGAGACCACCATTAACGTTATGGCGGTATCTACCGTGGGACTGAGGGAGCTGGATGAAGCGCTTACAGATCTCTCTAAAAGCCGCGTTCCGATTATTTATGTTGTGGACAGCTTCGGTTCTTTTTATTCCGAGGACATAGAGCTGCTCGCAAAAAAATACATGGAGTATCTGCCTGGCAAGACCATCGGTATTCACTGCCACAATAACCAGCAGCTGGCCTTTGCCAATACCATATCCGCTATAATCTCCGGTATTAATTACCTCGATGCAAGTCTGTACGGCATAGGAAGGGGAGCCGGCAACTGTCCTCTGGAGCTTCTTATCGCATTTTTGAAGAACCCCAAATTCAAGGTGCGTCCGCTTATCGAGGCTATAGAGGCAGAGATTCTTCCGTGGCAGGAGAAGATCGACTGGGGGTACTACATTCCATATATGGTTTCAGGAGTACTTAATCAGCATCCGCGTGCTGCCATGGCCCACATGGAATCGGACAAAAAGAACAGGATAGTCCAGTTCTTTGATCAGATGACCAACGCTACAGAGCTGGGATAATGATAAATGATACTGGAAAATATCAGGACTACATTTCCGGGAGGTAATCATAATGGATGAGTATGAAAGAGAAATGGAAATAATCGCATTGCTGTCAAATCCTGACAGCAATTACACATATATTGATTGTGACAAAGAGGTGATAGACCATTCATGTGAGAAAACAAATGAGCAGCGGCAAATAAAGCTGATAGAAGTAGAATATTTTAAAGACGCCAAATTAAATGAAGGCCGGGCGAATTTCTGCCATAAATGTAATCAGGTGTTTGTCTATAAACCCGGTGCCTGATATGTAGTCTCCTTATCTGATTTCTGTAAATAATTATTTTTCATCTGGACGTCCCGGTTTTCTGGTTATCAATTCAAACGGTTTCCAGTATAACCTTCGGACTGTCTCGACATAAGAGCCCATCCGGTTCCGCATTGAATCAAAGAGTGAATAAAGGGTTGGTACCACAACAAGTGTGAGAAATGTAGCGAGCATAAGGCCGTAAATAACAACGACTGCCATTGTACGCCACCACTGCGTTGACTCGCTTACCCATGACATTTGCCAGTTCTGAAAATCATACGACACGCCGGTCATCATCGGGATAAGACCGAGAATGGTTGTTATTGCCGTCAACAGCACAGGCCTCAGTCTTGTAGCGCCACCTGCAATTACCGCCTCACTAATGCTCATTCCCCTGTCCCGGAGCTTGTTCGTATAATCCACGAGCACAATGGCGTTGTTTACAACGACACCGGCAAGCGATATTACGCCCACACCTGTCATGATGATACCGAAGGGGGAGCTTATAGTCATGAGACCAAGAAATACCCCGCCCAGGGACAACACGACCGAGGTCATGATGATAAAGGGCTGTGATATGGAATTAAACATTGCGACCAGGATGAGGAATATAAGGAATAGCGCCACGATAAATGATCTGGACAGGAATTCTTCAGACTCTTTCTGGAATTCGAATTCACCTGTGAACTGGGTCCTGTAGCCTGGAGGAAGCTGGAAGTCCTTCAGAAGTTCCTCAGCCTGCACGCGTGCCACTGCACCCGGTATCTTTGTCTCATCCACGTTTGCCTTGACAGTAACGACCCTCGCGTGGTTTATCCTTATTACATTTCCGATGCTGCCGGTATAATCAATCCTGGCTAGAGTTGTAAGAGGGACGAGCCTGCCTTCAGGTGTCGGCAGCATCAGTTCATGCAGCACATCAGTGACCCTTCTGTCCGGGTCTGATAGCTGGACTGTTATATCATAGTCTTCATCGTCCTCACGGTATGTAGAGACATTAAGGCCGTTGTATCCTGTCTTGAGGGCAAACCCTATTGAGTCTGTAGTCAGCCCGAACAGCGCTGCCTTCTGGCGGTCGACCGTAACCCTTACGGACGGTGTCCCTTCCACATAATCGTCCCTGATGTCTTCAACATACGGGACCTGCTCTATTATCTTCCTTATCTCTCCTGCGAGACGTCCGAGTATCCTGAAATCTGTCCCGGATATTTCAATATTAATAGGTGCACCCGTGGGAGGTCCTTCCTCAGCCTCTGCCACAGTCACCTTTGCACCGGGGATGTCCCTGACCCGCTCGCGGATCTTTTCGAGTGTCTCTGATGAAGGGACACGCCTGTCCTGGAGGTCCAGAAACTGTATGCCCACATGGTTTGCGGCAGTAGGCTCAAAGGCCGAACCGGCGGTGGGATAGGCCATTGACCTTGCATAGATATATTCCACGTTTTCCAGATCGCTCGGACCGGTATATTCATCCCCGTTGCTTTTCTTGTGGTATTTTAAAAGAAATGACTCTTTGTACCTGCCTTCAAATGTATCAGCTGAATTGTCAGATTTTTTTTCTGAAACGCCGTTAATATGCATTTCGATCTGCTTCAAAATGCGGTCGTTGTAATCGATGTTGGACCCTTCAGGCACATCGATATTCACATACATGGATTTAGGATCAATATGGGGGAAAAACTCTACCGGTTTTTCAAGCCCTACAAGCAGGAGCCATCCCTGTACAAGGAGTATAAGACCGGCAAACGAGATCAGCAGCACTGCGATCCGATGCGCCAGAGCCCCTCTGAGAAGTTTCGAATAGAAAGTAAGAAACACTCCTTTTATCTCAACAGGTTTTTCTCCTGCTGCAGACGCCTCTTCAGGACTGAGCTGCTGACCGGTTGTATTTGAGGCCTTCATGAAAAAAGCTGCGAGCGCGGGGTTTATCACCATTGCGACAAACAGGCTTGAGGTCAGGGTGACAATTACTGTAATAGGGAGGTAGCTCATGAACTCTCCCATTATCCCCGGCCAGAATATCATAGGAAGGAAAGCGGCAAGTGTGGTGAGCGTTGAGCCGATAACTGGCCAGGCCACCTCAGACGTAGCGCGCATTGCAGCATCAATGCGGGATACGCCCTGCTGCATATAGCGGTAGATGTTTTCTACTATTACAATGGCATTGTCAACGAGCATGCCGAGCGCTAGTGTAAGGCTGAAGAGTACGACCATGTTAAGGGTTATGCCCATTGAATACAGGACGATGAATGACAGTAGCATCGAAAAGGGGATTGCGAGGCCCACGAGGACCGCGTTCCTTAAACCCATTGCAAAGAGAAGAACGATGACCACGAGTATGAGTCCTGTAAGTATATTATTGTTCAGGTCGGCTACCATCATGCGTATGTCCTTGGCCTTGTCCATCACCTTGATAATTTCAGTACCTCCGGGCCAGGTCGCGCTCAGGCGGGACAGTATCTCATCAATCCTGTCAGTTATCTCGATGATATTTTCTCCGGCCCGTTTCTTTACAGCAATGTTTACCGATTCCCTGCCGTTCAGACGCGAACGACTGGTTTCGTCCTTGAACCCGTCAACCACGCGGGCAACGTCTTTAAGATAGACCGGATGCCCGTTGTGTGTGCCCACGACCAGGCCGTATATTTCTTGAGGAGTCCTGAATTCCCCGGGCACCCTGAGCTGGAAACGCCCGTCCCCGAGCCTGATGGCCCCACCGGATATGTTCTGGTTCTCGCTTGATACTACCCGCTGGAAAGCGGTGACCGGGATATTGTAATAGGCAAGTTTATCGGGAATGATCTCAACACGGATTTCCCGTTCGAGAGCTCCTGCTATTGTCACATCAAGCACGCCGGGTATCGCTTCGATCTCGTCTTCGATCTCGTCAGCAATCTTTTTCAGGCATGGGTTTCCACAGGTGCCGCTCAGGGAAAATACCACTATAGGCATCTCGGAAAAGTTCACCTCAAATACCGCCGGGTCGTCCTCGAGGTCGGTCGGAAGATCGTTCTTTGACTCATCCACCTTGTTCCTGACCTTCTCTATTGCGCTGTCAATGTCAGTGCCGGTCACGAATTCTATGCTTATTGAGGACTCACCTTCAGAACTTATTGAATGTACTTTTTTAACGCCTTCAAGGCCCTTGAGCTTCTTTTCTATGGGGATGGTTATTGATGTCTCGATGTCCGAAGGTGAGACGCCCTTATATGTAGTTGAAACGAATACAAAGGGGATGGTTATGTCTGGTTCGCTCTCGCGGGGCATGACCTTATAGCAGTACGCGCCAAAGACCAGTATGATGACAGCCAGCACCATTACGCTTATTCTCTGTCTTACTGCGGAGTCCGAAAGGATCATCTAAAAAGGTCCTCCGCATTTGATACTGTACGTACGACATTTACACTCTGACCTTCATCAACGCTCCTGTGTCCCACTACAATCACTTTATCCTTTTCAGCAAGGCCCCTGGTAATCTGTATCCTCCAGCCGTCGAGGATGCCTGTCTCGACCAGCCGGGCGTGAGCGGTCCCGTCCTTTTCAACAAAAATGAGCTGCTCGCCGCCGCGCGCTATAACTGCATAAAGAGGAACAGCGAAGCCGTTTTTTACTTCCTGCTTTACTATGTTTACCCTTGCGAACATTCCCGGAAGTATCTCTCCCCCTGGATTGTCGACCGCGATTTCGAGTTTGTACAGATGCGCATAGGACTCAGGGCTTTTTGAAAGAAAATATCTTTTGCCACGAACTGATTTGTCCAGGGCGCTGATCTTGATGTCAAAATGTTCGAGTCTCCGTACTTCGTCTACATCAGACTCGGGTATACCTGCGCTCACCTTAACTTTGCTGATGTCGAGTATGACAGCTACCGGGTCCTGAACATTCAGATGGAGGCCCTCCTTTGCGTCCAGATGGTTCAGTATTCCGCTGACAGGGGCCGTTATACGGCACCGTTCGAGTCTGAGTTCTGCATTCTGAAGTGAGGCATACAGGTTGTCTGCCCGTGCTGCTTCACTGTCAAGCCGGGCCTGTGTTATTAGTTTTTCTTCGAACAGGTCCTTTGTGCGGGCCAGGTTCTTCAGAGCCAGCTCATACTCGGCGCGGACGGAGGCGAGTTCATTTTCATAGTCCCGCGTATCGATCACGGCTATGACATCGCCTTTTTTTACCTGGGCACCTTCTTTAAGCGGAACACTTGTCAGCTTGCCTGAGACCTCGGCAGAGACCTTGAGTTCAACCCATGCCTCGACCTGTGCGGGCAGGTCCAGCCGGTCCTGGACCGGCATAGGCAAAACATCGAGAGTGACCACGTTTACCGGCGGGCGTTCTTTATGCATGGAGGCGAGTTTTTCTGCCTTTATCCTCTCTCCTTCGGTCCTGACACGAGATGACATCACAAAGATAATAATCAGCAGCAGGACGACAATAAGAGAAGGCAGCATGCCCCATATCTTCTTTAGTATCTTTTCTTTTTTTGTGTATTCTATTTCCATACCGTCTCCATTTCAGTGTTAGAAGCTTTCAGCAGTCAGCTTTGTACACAATTATTTTCATTAGCGTCTGTCCATGAATTTGATCTATTTGTCATACCAGCGAAAGCTGGTATCCAGTTTTTTATAAAGGTACTGGATTCTCGAATCGAGTCTACTCGACGAGTCGATCCGACCGGCTTAAAGACTGCCGGAATGACGATCCAATCGCTGAGTTTATGGACAAGCACTAATCAGGTACAACCACAGTTTCATTCATATACGGCCTCAGAAGTTTCCGCATCATGTCGATGCCTTCCTCCACCCTGGCGATTGTTATTTTTTTCCCTCCTGATTCCAGATAAGAATGCCAGTAAGTACCTATTATCCAGAGGGATGTCTTCAAAAACTCGATCTCGGACTCGTCCATGTCCCTGAAAATCCCGGCTTCAATGAAGGCGAGGATACTATACCTGATTTCCGTGAGCCGTCTTTTCTGGTCCCTTATGATCGCTGCTTTAAGGTCTTTATCACGATTGAGAAGGGCATTGAATTCCCGGTATAAGAAGCGGTACTTCCAGTGAAGGGTAAGGACCCGCATGAAGACCGCCTCCATATTCTCGATTGACGGTTTTACACGGAATCCAGACCCGTATGACGAACCTGTTTCAGTAAATTCAACTATCCTGTCAAAGACCGCCCTGATTATCGCCTCTTTGTTTCTGAAGTGGTAATAGAGGTTACCGGGACTTATCCCGGCAGCTGCGGCGATGTGGTTGGTCGTTACTGACTTGGTGCCTTTTTGATTAAAGAGCTTGATGGCGCTATGTATTATACGGTCTTTGGTTTCCATGGCAATAAAATAAAGTCCATTTAATTTAGAGTAATTGCTCTAAATTGTCAATAAGGAAAGTTGCAGGGGGTGTACAGGGTGCCCCTTTGTCAGGAATTGTTGTGATCGGAAATGTGATATGCCGAAGTAGGAAACAGCCTACTTGCAGTTGCCGATGCGCCTGCCGCTCATCTTCTGGACCATGTCCATGCCTTCCATCCGGGTCCTGGTCTCTCCGTCAAATGTATCGCCTTTATATGTGATTTTGCCGATGCTTTTAACTGTTTCTCCATCAGTGGTGCATTTGATTTCCCAGGTCACGGTATTGCCTTTTGTTGAGGTGTTTATTATTTTGCAATCCCGGGTGTCTTCTGGTTTGTCCCTCGGCACACTGTCTTTGCTTGTGAGACACTGGGTATGTTTGAACGGGGGCATCTTCATCCCAGGCATTTCCATGGAAGATGTGATTTCCCACAGGCCGTCTTTTAGTTCTAATGCTGATGAACTACTTGCAAGAAACAGTACTAAAAAAGTGGTTATTAAAGCCGTAACTTTGTAATACATTGATTGCTCCTTTCAAAATATATTGAATTATATAACCGCTGATATTATACACTTAACCGATGATGTTTAAGTATTGTATATGTGGAATGCCCCCATACGGACAAGACCCCCTCTGAGTATACTATGTGGTATCGATTACAAATTGTATAAATGCAATTGACTGGCAAGCTTGATGATCAGGGTGTAAAATAAGTCTTGTATCATGTAAGCATTAAAGTCTTATCAACTGGAAAAGGAGAAATATAATGGCAAAATTATTTGAACCAGCCTCAATAAACGGCATGAACCTCAAAAACCGCCTTGTCCGCTCCGCAACATGGGAAGGGATGTGTGAGGCGGACGGCAGACCTACTGACAAACTGGTCAATTATTATCGCGGCCTCTCAAAAGGAAGGGTGGGTCTGATAATAAGCGGTTATACTTTTGTCAGGCCTGATGGTAAGCAGCTGCCGGGCAAGATGGGGAGTCACACGGATAAATTTGCCCCTGAGATGAGGGCATTGACCAGAGCCGTCCATGATCAAGGAGGGAAGATATGCATTCAGCTGGTCCATTGCGGCGGACAGACGGATTCAGTCACTGCAGGTCGACAGCCGCTGGCGCCTTCTTCAGTGCAGGTTGAACAGTTCCCGGAGCTGCCGGCTGAACTGACAAAGGATGAAATCAGGGACATTGTTGAAGCCTTTAAAGAGGGTGCCCGCAGAGCCAAAGAATGGGGATTTGATGCTGTTCAGCTGCATGGTGCACATGGGTACCTTATTAACCAGTTCCTTTCACCGCTTACTAATCGCAGGACTGATGAATATGGCGGCAGTATTGAGAACCGCTGCCGGTTTCTGTTTGAAGTATATGACAATGTCCGTGAGGCTGTAGGTAAAAGTTATCCGGTGGTGATTAAACTTAATGCTGCTGACAATCTGGCAGGAGGTCTTGTTATTGATGATGCCATTTATACCTCAAAAAAGCTTTCAGAAGCCGGTATCGATGCCATAGAGGTATCAGCTGGTACTCCAGCTTCAGGTGAACAGAGCCCTGCTCGCGTAAAAATAGACAGTCCTGAAAAGGAGGCGTATAATCTTGGACCTGCCAGAAGGATAAAGGAGGTGGTAAACTGCCCTGTCATGGTGGTGGGTGGATTCCGGTCTTATGATGTTGCTGAGAAAACTCTCGGTGATTATGGACTGGATTACATCTCCATGGCAAGACCGTTTATCCGTGAACCTGAACTGGCCCGGCGATGGGAGCAGGGGGACACATCACCTGCGAGGTGTATTTCCTGCAACGGGTGTTTCAAGCCTGGCCTTAAGGAGGGCGGGATCTATTGTGTGGTGGAGGCCAGGGAAATGGGCAAGAAGTCGTAATCCCATGTTATATATTTGATTTTCGTCGCAGGAGCGGTTAGTCAGCGCGGTTACTATAAGTGGTGTATATGACCGTTGTCTATCATAGTTTGTCCCGGTTAACTAAATCAGGCGAAAAAGCGGGCAGGCACACAGCGACATATTCCGCTCCGTCCGGTCCCGGAGTGCTGTACTGGATCCATTCTCCGCCCTTGACTATGACAGCTTCCCCTTCACGGACATCCATTGATCCATCCTTTGTTGTGACCCGCAGTGTTCCGCGCAGGACCAATGTATATTCGTCAAACTCCGGTTTCTGCCCTGGCTCGGTCCATCCACCGGGACTCTTCATCCGTGCGATACTTACCCTGTCAGTTTTTGAATTCACACGTCCGATGTATTCCCTGATTTCCTTGGGCTTATTGCCTGATGCTGCAATGATGGCTGGTCTTTTGATCAATATGGGCATATGTTATCAGTGCTCCTTTTGTGAAATCTCAGCGGATGCATTTCCGCTTCCTATAAGCGGCAGTATCTTCTCGACTGCAAAGTGCACGAGATACTTCGGCCCCTTTGCCCTGTCCTCTTCAGGTGTTAGATTACCCCTTGTCATCTTTGCTATGAGAGGAGACTCTGTCTCTTCCTTTATCTTCCTGAGATGGAGTCTCAGGCCTCTGTATCCCGGTCCGCTTTCGTGAAATAAAAAAGATGCATAAGGATTGGATTGCAGATTATGATGGGTTAGCTTCTTACGCATAAGGAAGGCGACTGTACCGTCATCAAACACATGCGGACGGGAATATATGGCAGCATTCACTCTTCCCTCTGAGTCAGCAGTGGAAAATACCCCCGTGCCTTTAGCAGTTAAGAAATAATTTTTTAAGTCCATGTATTAATTATAGCTGGTCATACTGAATTTATCATTTATTATAGATTTTGATATTTCTCTTGTATCATTTATAACTTATAGCTCTGTAGGAATTTAGGTCCATAAAAAGAGAAGTGTGAAATTCACATGTTGAGAATATACTGATAAAAAGTGACTTACATCACTGATGCAGCTCAAATACTTCAATTAGACTATATGTGAGAGAAACAAATTGAATATTCTATTAAGTTGCCCCGTATTTTAACTGGTAACATGAGAATATTTTAATATCGGGATAATTGATGTTGGGGGGAGGATTGTATGTGTATATGAAGAAAAATGGAAGTTATGCTAAATAGAAAAAAATATAAATTAACATGTACTGGATTGCTATTATTATTTGCCCTGATAGCAGTTCTAATAGTAGTTATGCAAAGTTTGGTATTTGCTGTTTCTTCTATCAATATTCCTGAAATACCACCATTTCCAGCAATAATTTCAACTGGTAACACTTACCATGTTTCTAAAGATATTGGCAGTAATTTAAATGATGGTTCTTCTGAGCATCCGTGGAAAACACTCCAATATGGGGTTGACCAGGTCAAAGCAGGAGACACGCTTATTGTTCATGCTACACCTGCTGGGTATAATGAATGGGTGTACATTTCAAACTCCGGTACAGAAAGTAATTGGATTACAATAAAAGGTCGTGATGGGGAAGATGGACAAAAAGTTATTATAACGGATTACGAACTAAGACTTAAAAGTTCTGCTGCATACATTTCGGTTGAGAATATAAATATTCATGGTAAATATTGGTCAACACTCTTTCTGAATTCCAATACACATCACTTGGCATTTAATAACATTGAAATTGATTGTCAGAATAGCAGTGAAAATTATACAGGAGTAGTGGTTCATGAGGGCGTTAATAATGTCTGGTTCAGGGATATGTATATACATAATTGCGGTTATGAAAAGCTTAGTCCGACGGATGCAAGTGGAGTGTACATGATGCGTCACCTTAGCACAGATCCTTTAATTACGGATATTGTTTTTATGAATGTTACGGTGAGAGATAATAATGGAGATGGCATTAGCAGCACGGCAGTTGATTCTGTATACTTTGATAGATGTAATGTAACTAATAATACTGGAGATGGATATGATATATATGCCAGGACAAGGGCGGTTTTTAAAGATATTATTTCTGCCGAGAATGGAGAGGGATTACGTTATCAGGGAGTGGGAATCAAGGCATGGTCTAAAGAAACATGGCTCATTAATGCCCTCATATATAAGAATTACTATGATGGAGTATTATTTCAGTCTGTTGAGGATAATAGCAAGTTCTTTGTTTTAAACTCAACATTTGTTGACGATGTTTTTTATAATAGAAGTGGTTATGGAACAAACCAAGTTTATCTTTACAACAATGTGTTCTATCCCCTTAACGCTTACCCGCCCACTGTCATATTTGAGGATATATCTAAACAGACACTTGCAGGAGAGGATAATAATTATTACTTCTCAGATAATAATGCTGTTGCCTTTAAATACAAAGAGGGGGGCAAGACTAGAAATTATACGTTCAAAGAAATGGGGGATGGAACATGGTATAAATCAACAGGTTATGGGTCAAAAAATATCGGAATCATAGGGTCGCTTGATCACCTTCCAGATCCAGGTTTTACTGACACATATAATAATCTATTTTCTTTAAAGAAAGGCAGTCTTGCTATAGATGCGGGGATCGATCTGAGTCTAATATTTGATAATTATGATAAAACAAGAATATGTAATCGTAATCCCGATATAGGTGCAATTGAGTATTGTTCTTGTCCAAATGAATCTATACCAGCAAATTCTGGACAACTTTGTAGTGATCTAGTCCTAATAGACCGTATGGCTCCTGTTGCCCCAAAGAGGCTAAGAATTCTGTAGAGACTCTACGTTATCAGATACATATGCGTATCAGACTATCCGTGACTACGTCTTACAACGTCAGATTTACCGATTTTGATAAAATCCGGGACAAAATATCTGCCCGCTATATAATAAGATTAACGGGCTGATTATTTTGATCATTATAGAATGAATGTGTATAAGTGAAGAGCGTAAGCTTATTAAATAAATCCTTCATGGATGGTTTTTTATTCTGTATACAAATGTAAAAGTTGAACTATCAGGTCTGCCTGTTTAATTCCTGTGCCGGATAAACGTGCCGTTTCTGTACTCATCAAACGCTGTCCTCAATTCATCCTGCGTGTTCATGACTATAGGGCCGTACCAGGCAACGGGCTCTCCAATCGGTTTCCCGGATATAAGGAGGAAACGGACCGGACTTCCTTCCGTGATAACTGTGATTGCATCCCCTTTATCAAACAGGACTATGGACCTGTTACTCACGTAAGAATCTCGTTCAAGATCAAAGTAGTTCTCTCCTACCATTTCATATGTGAAGGGATTTTTTTCTTTGCAGAAATATCCCATGCCGTCAATTACATACGCAAACACGTTGTGGTCTTTATTTGTGGGATGTATATATGTAGTCCCGGGAGGAATGCTGACGTCGATATACTGGGGGTCAATTATAATGTCCTTCACTGGCCCCTCTGTTTTGCCTATCCTGCCGGATATGATTTTTATTCTGATTCCATCGTTCAGATTAACTTCAGGAATCTGAGAGCTCTTGACATCCCTGTATCTCGGAGACATCATCTTGTTTGATGCAGGGAGATTGGCCCAAAGCTGAAATCCGCCCATTACACCATTGCTGTCGCCCTTCGGCATCTCCTGGTGGATGATGCCGCTGCCTGCTGTCATCCACTGGACGTCACCCGGAGTTATCACTCCCCTGTTGCCCATGCTGTCGCCGTGTTCTACCTTGCCGTTCAGAACGTATGTAATGGTTTCAATGCCCCGATGAGGATGCCAGGGGAACCCTTTGAGATAATATTCGGGGATATCTGAGCGGAAGTCATCGAGCAGCAGGAAAGGATCAAACATCGGGACTTCACTGAACCCGAAGGCCCTCCGTAAATGAACGCCTGCCCCTTCAATTGCTGGTTTGCTTTTCAGGATTTTAATGATCTTTCTTTCCATTGATCCTAAAAAAATCTGAGTTTGATATTACACCTGCTAGTACCATTATACTGCATTAGTACAATAAGGCAATATCAGTTGCCGCTGTTCGCAGATGAGTGTTGGGATTATAATCAATAGTTAATAGATACTATAGTCTGGTATAGAATGGGACCAAATTATAAGTCTTAAGCAATCATGCGCAACTGCGCAAATATAAATAATATTTTCCTTGACAGGGCGATGCAGATTGGTATAATAACTGTATTAGAAAGATTCCTAATATAAAGCAATTACACCTAAGATGTCTATGAAGCGAGGCTTTCCTAAGCATTAGAATGGGAAGGAATATACATTAAGGAATTAAAGAAAATAAAAATAATAATAACTATAAAATCAATGCCAGGAGGATGAATATATGAAACGTTTCATGCTTACGATCAGTATTGTTGCACTATGTATTTTTGCCATGTCTTCATGGGCGGAGGCCCAGTTCAATTACTCGGGAGGAATATCGATTGCTGGTGGCTCTGCACTGGGGACCGGAAACTGGAATGACAATCCCATGGGAAAGACTAACATGAGCTGGGATGTATCTTGGGATGGAACTGGACTCGTTCATTATTCATACACTTTTGAAGTTGCCCACCATGATATAAGTCATCTTTCACTCGAGCTTTCTGATTCCTTTTCTGCTACTGATATCACTAACGTGACTATAAATGGAAATGCATCCTCAGATTACTCAATTGGTAATTTTACAGGAGGTACGGCCCCATATAATACTATGCCCGGAGATATGTATGGAGTTAAATTTGATATGCCTTCCAATACTCTTCTGGCTACAATTGCATTTGACAGCACCCGTATGCCGACATGGGGTGATATCTATGCTAGGTGCGGGGTAAGAGTAGAACATACACTGCCCAAGACTGATCCAGCATGGAAACAGTGGAACTCTGCGTGGAATGCAGGATTCTCAAACGGGGAGACATCAGGTACAGGGAATGATCCAATATTGGCTGCAGGCAATGGTCCTTATCTGAACCATGTTCTTGTCCCTGATTCGGTTGCAGTAGTGCCAGAGCCTGTAAGCTCTGCCCTGTTTGTCATTGGTGCGACAATGTTTGCCGGCAGGAAGTATATAAAAAGAAGAAGACTAAATTAATATCTTTTTGACGCGTCCTACGGCTCCGCTTACCAGGCGTACTTTTATTCCGTGCGGATGTGAGGAAGATTTTGTAAGGATATCTTTAACAATCCCTTCAGTCAGTTTTCCGGTGCGCTGGTCTTTTTTCAGTACGATCGAGACATGTGATCCGGGCCTGATATCAGAGCGGTTTTTACCTTCCATTAGTGTTGACGTGTGCGTTGCTACGAGAGACTCCCCGGTTTAATTATTTATTTCAGCCAGCAGATTTGCGGCAATTTGAGGGTCAAGACTCTTCAGTATCTCATATTCCCTCAGGGCGGATTCCCTGTCTTTTAACTGCAGACTTGAAATAGCAATATTGTAATGGGCGCTTGCAGCATCAGGGGTACGTGCCAGGACTTTATTAAACAGCTCTATCGCTTTTTCATGCATGCCTGATTCTCCATATGCTATGCCGAGATTCAGTAAGGCATCAGTATCAAGAGGATCTATTTTAATGGCCTGTTCATACGCTTCTGCTGCTTCTTTATGCATCTTAAGTTTTCCGTATGCAATGCCCATGTTATAATACGCGTCGGGTCCCTTTGGATTATTATTGATTTCATTCTTGTAGGCCTCTATCGCTTCCCTGTATCTTCCCAATTTCCCGTACGCGACACCAAGGTTGTAACTGGAGTAAACATCCCGGGGATTGATCCTTATTACATTCTTGTATGCCTCTATGGCCTCTTCATATCTGCCGGTATCGTCATATGCAACGCCCAGACTGTAATAAGCGCCTGTGTTTTCAGGGTGTTTTTTTATTTCTTCCTTCAACCGCTCGATATATTTGTCGTGTTCGCTGAGATTGATCTGGGGATCCGCAAACAGTGCGGCAGGGAACAGCAGCATTAATAATGCGAGAATACAGACGCATGTATTCAGGTTGAGAAGAACTGATTTTGCCGACGATATTTTTTTAGAAGGCACAGATAAACTATAACAGAAAACGGAGGTAAATAAAACATGTCTGGTCCTGAAAAAAGCATTTGTCCACAGATCTCGATGAATATCACAGGGTTATTATCAGATTATTATGATGTCCCTTTACCTATTGGGTGCCTGTATGTTGTCGATTTATAAATTGTTGATCATGTAGTTATCTGTGAAATCTGCGGACACAACTGCCGTATTAAGGCTGATAAATTCTGATGATGCGGGAGGCTGTTTGCCGGGAAGAGACAACAAAAAAAGAGCGCCGGGGGAGGTCCTCGGCGCTCTCCGGATATAACGCTGCTATTTTTTCTTCTTGCCCTGTCTTCCCTTGATCGCCGCCTGAGCAGCCGCGAACCGTGCAATAGGCACCCTGAAAGGAGAACAGCTTACATAGTTGAGCCCGATATTGTGGCAGAACTCAACTGACTTCGGCTCGCCCCCGTGCTCACCGCAGATCCCGAGCTTCAGGTTTTTCTTTACCTTTCTCCCCTGTGAAACAGCTATTTTCATAAACGCGCCGACTCCATCCTGGTCTATGGTGATGAACGGGTCATCGTTCAATATCTTGTTCTCAACATAGAAAGGAAGGAACCTGCCGGCATCGTCCCTTGACAGTCCGTAAACGGTCTGGGTCAGGTCATTGGTGCCGAATGAATAGAAGTCAGCGATTGGTGCGATCTCGCTGGAAGTTACACATGCGCGGGGCAACTCGATCATTGTTCCAACAGTGTAAGCTACTTTGGTCTTGTATTTTTTCTGGACTTCTTTTGCTGTGGAAATGACCACCTTCTTCATTGCTGCGAGTTCATTGACATGACCTACAAGAGGGATCATTATTTCAGGAATGACCTTGATCTTTTTCTTTGAAAGCTCGCAGGCGGCCTCCATTATCGCCTGTGCCTGCATAGCATATATCTCAGGGTATGTAACTCCGAGACGGCAACCGCGGTGGCCGAGCATCGGGTTGAATTCGTGAAGCGATTTGTTCTTGTTATTTAACTTATCGAACGGGACCCTCATGCTCTTTGCAAGGTCTCTTAAGTCTTTTTCTGTATGAGGCAGGAACTCATGAAGCGGCGGGTCAAGGAGTCTGACTGTGACCGGCAGGCCTTTCATTGCCATGAATATACCGAGGAAGTCCTTTCTCTGGAAAGGGAGCAGTTTTGCGAGAGCCTTCTGTCTTCCTTCAAGTGTGTCTGAGAGAATCATCTCTCTTACTGCCTTGATCCTGTCAGGGCCGAAGAACATATGTTCTGTCCTGCAAAGACCGATACCCTCAGCTCCGAACTTGATTGCAGCAGAAGCATCTGCGGGAGAGTCTGCATTTGTCCTTACTTTAAGTGTTCTGGCCTGGTCAGCCCAGGTCATGAGCTCTTTGTACCACTTGTTGTGATCAGGGTTTGCAGGAAGGAGATGGAGCTGTCCTTCATATACTCTTCCCTTTGTACCGTTAAGGGTTATCCAGTCGCCTTCCTTTATGGTCTTTCCGTTAACACTGATTGATTTGCTTTTTAAATTAATATTGAGAGCCGAACATCCGACGATGCAGCATTTGCCCCATCCGCGTGCTACTAGTGCAGCGTGACTCGTCATGCCGCCCTTAGCAGTGAGAATAGCCTCAGCAGCATGCATACCGTGAACGTCTTCAGGAGAGGTTTCAGTCCTGACAAGAATGACTTTTTCACCTTTCTTGGCCCATGCTGCAGCATCATCTGCTGTTAGCACAACCCGTCCCTTTGCGCCGCCCGGTCCTGCGGGAAGGCCCTTTGCAAGCTCAACTGCCTTTTTCTCGGCAAGCGGGTCGACGCTTGGATGGAGGAGTTCGTCTATCTGGTCGGGTTTAACACGAATAAGTGCGGTTTCTTTGGTTATCAGCTTCTGCTTTGCCATCTCTACCGCCATGCGGATTGCGGCCTGACCGTTACGTTTGCCGACCCTTGTCTGGAGCATCCAGAGTCTGCCTTCTTCAATGGTAAACTCGATGTCCTGCATATCGGTATAATGATTTTCGAGGCTCTTCTCGTACTTGTGCAGTTCTTTATAAAGGTGAGGCATCTTTTCTTCCAGAGAGGGGAGATGCCTTGTGTCAGCAGTTTTGCCCGCCTTGTTTACTGGATTGGGTGTCCTCAGTCCTGCGACGACATCTTCACCCTGAGCATTAGGCAGCCATTCACCGAAGAACATGTTTTCACCGGTGGCAGGGTTGCGCGTGAATGCAACGCCTGTTGCGGAATTATTGCCGGTGTTGCCGAAGACCATTGCCTGGACATTCACTGCTGTGCCCCAGTGGTCCGGCAGTCCTTCGATCTTTCTGTAGGATATGGCACGTTTCCCCATCCATGACTGGAAGACAGCACTGATACCACCCCAGAGCTGTTCATAATGATCATCAGGGAATGGTTTCTTCAGAGTGTTCTTGATAATGGCCTTAAATTCATCACAGAGGTTCATGAGATCGTTTACTGTAAGGTCGGTATCGTTTTTATAACCCTTTCTTTTTTTCACTTTATCAAGGGCGGACTCAAGTTTGTGGCGTATTCCGTCATGATCGTTTTTGAGCTCTCTGCCGGCCGCCTTTTCCATAACTACATCAGAGTACATCATCATGAGGCGGCGGTATGCGTCATATACAAACCGGGCATTATTGGTCTTTTTGATCAGCCCGGGAATTGTCTTCGAAGTGAGGCCTACGTTTAATACTGTCTCCATCATTCCGGGCATTGAGCTTCTTGCGCCCGAACGTACAGAGACGAGAAGGGGATCGTTAGGGTCGCCGAATTTCTTCCTCATTATTTTTTCAACGCCTGCCATTGCTGTGTCTACCTGTCCCTTCAGTTCTTTAGGATATTTCCGGTTGTTTTTATAATAAAGCGTGCAGACCTCAGTAGTAATTGTGAATCCGGGCGGAACAGGCAGTTTGAGTTTGGGGTGTCCTGCCATTTCAGCCAGGTTTGCGCCTTTGCCACCCAGCAGATTCTTCATGCTTGCATCACCGTCAGCTTTACCGGCTCCAAAGAAATAGACATACTTTTTGGCCATTTTTAGTCCTCCAGTATTAGATTTATTATTAGCAACTAAGAAAGAGTGGTTATTTTACAAAATATTATTGAATAAATTCAAACACAAAAATACTAAGACTGATATTAATATCTTTAATTCATTTATTTTTTTATTAACAAACTAAGTTGTGCTCGTTACTGGTTGCACATTAATTGAAATAAATGAATTGAAAAAAAGGTTGACTTGAAAGTCTGAATGGAGTATTAAAGAAATTACCTGTGCTGCTAAGCTCATTAAATGTGATCACTGTTGTTTAATCATTGTTGTCTTATAAGAATCCGGTCATATTAATTATGAATCACCTTACAATATAAAGGTAAGCTATTTAAAATTGTGATAATCCGGCAGGAGTGATTCAGCATCATCTTTCTATTAACGGGTGAATTGTGATTTTCATTATTAAGTTGTATCTATGCCACTAAAAGTATTAAGGAATAAGCTGAGTGAAATAACGCAAGACATAGTAAGATGTCATTAATCATGATGTCCACACTTGTTGTAACCAATTCATTTTAAATGATCTTTAAGTTGGCATAGATAATGCAAATTGTAAGACATAATGACAATATAAGCGTCTTATTGTTTTACATATTAATGGTTATGTAAATAGTTAAATGTTTTTTGTAGTTATGCCGATAACAATAGTAAAAAAAAGGTTTTTTAAGTAAGGAGGTATGAGATGCGGCTTATTATTTTTTTTCTGCTCTTCGTATTGTTTTCCGGAATTTCTTATGCAACCGAGCTGACTATCGGATTGATTCCGGAGCAGAATGTATTTAAACAAATGAAAAAATATAAGCCGTTGGGTGAATACATAGAGAAAAAAACAGATATCAGAATAAAGTTTACTGTTCTTTCAAGATACGGAAATATCATAGATAGTTTTGAAAAGAAGAAGATGGACGGCGCATTCTGGGGAAGTTTTACAGGTGCAATGGCAATAAAGGAATTAGGTATTCAGCCTATTGCCAGACCTGTGAATCCGGATGGAAATTCAACATACAAGGGTTACATCTTTGTACATAAATATAGCGTGATAGACAGTGTTGATCGTATGAGACATTCTGTTATTGCTTTTGTAGACAAGGCCACAACAGCAGGATATGTTTTCCCTGTAGCGTATTTGAGGGAACATGGTGTAACAGATATCAAGTCTTTTTTCAAGGAACATTATTTCACTGGCAGCCACGATGCGGCTATCTATGCAGTCCTGAATAAAGAGGCGGAGATAGGCTGCGCAAAAAATTCAATATTCGACATGCTGGCCCTGAATGACCCGCGAATAAAAGAAGATCTCAAGATAATAGCAACTTCACCGGCTGTACCTTCCAACGGACTTGCCATGAGAAAAGATATTGCTACTGATATCAAGAAAAAATTAAAAAAGGTCCTTCTCGAAATGGACACTGATCCCGAAGGAAAAGAAGTCCTTAAACAGTACGGGGCAATTAAATTTGTTGATACAACCGAAGCAGATTATGCACCTGTATTCGATCTTGCAAGAAAAGCCGGGATAGACCTGAAGAATTATAACTACAAAAATGAATAGGGATGCTGTTTAAATGAAGCGGAAAATCATTACATCTTTACTGGCGATCTTTATGTTTTTCAGTATTGGTGCAGCGATTGCCATGTTCTACATAACCAATACCACAACAGACCTGAAAAAAATTATAGATCTTCAGGAGGTGGAACAGCTCAGGCGGTCACTGGTTATCAATATTCAAACCGTCCAATCCAGCCTGTATGCTGTTAACACTCCTTACTCCACTGAGCTTGATTCAATAATTGAAAATACCTCGAGTCTTGAAGTAACAGCCAATGAATGTACTGGGTGCCATCATCCGCCCCGGTTATCAGACCGGATTTCTGATATTCAGATACTTATTAAAGATTATGAGGAAAGCCTGAGTTACTACATAACATCAAGGGCTGATTCAGAAAGAATCGAGAAGCTGAAGACTGAAGCCGTTAATATCGGCAACAGGCTTCTGGCAATGACTGAACAGATGTCACATAAAGCAAGCCTCTTTCTCGATTCCGAGAGAGACGCTGCCATGATGGAGATCAACAATGTAAAGAAAATACTCGCCGGGACTATTTTGATTACTTCTTTTCTCGGGATCCTTGTCGCGGTAATATTAACCAGGTCAGTTACCCGCCCGATAAAAGAACTTCTGGATGCAACCAGAATGATTACCTCCGGTAAGCTCGGGTCAACTATTTCTTACACAGACAGAACAGAGTTTGGAGAACTTGCCCAGCATTTCAACACAATGAGCACCGCAATCAAGGACGGGTATGAAAAGATACAGGAAGAAGTAACTGAGCGCAGCGTTGCGGAAGCAGCACTGGTCAAGTCCGAAAAATTTCTCAGTACAATTTTTGACAGCATACGCGATCCTTTCTGCATATTCGACAGTGAATACAGAATAGTTAAGATCAACGAGGCCTATGCAGACATGAAAAATATAAGAGAGGGTGATCTTGTCGGCAGGACATGTTATGAGGTAATTCATGGCAGAAGTGCTGTTTGTGAAGGCTGCATTGTGACGACAACTTTTAGATCCAAGGATCCTTGTGCAAAGGACAAACTTATTATACAAAGCGATGGATCACCACAGTGGTCAGAGATTTATACGTATCCCATTTTTAATGAAAAAAGGGATGTATTATATATTATCGAATATACAAGAGATATAACCGACCGTAAAAAGACGGAGGAGAACCTTAAGAAAAGCGAGGAACGTTATGCCCTTGCTTCTCGCGGCGCAAACGACGGTTTGTGGGACTGGGACCTGCAACTGAACGAAGTTTATTATTCACCCCGCTGGAAGTCGATGCTTGGTTATGAAGAGGACGAATTAAGTAACAGTCCTGATGAATGGCTTGACCGGATTCATCAGGATGACCGCGTACAGGTGGAGATGGAAATAACAGCCCATGTCAGCGGACAATCCCCTCATTTCGTGAGTGAATATCGTATGTTGCATAAGAACGGCACATACCGCTGGGTATTGAGCCGGGGTCTTTCTGTATGTGATATGTCGTCAAAGGCCCAGCGTATTGCTGGATCAATGACTGACATTACAGAGCGCAAGAAGGCAGAGGAGCAGCTTGTTTTTGATGCGCTGCATGATTCTCTTACAGGCCTGCCGAACAGGGCGCTTTTTATGGACCGTCTGGGACATGCGGTTGAGAGGGAGAAGAGAAACAGTAAATATATGTTTGCTGTACTGTTTATGGATATGGACCGTTTCAAAGTCCTTAATGACAGTATGGGACACACAACCGGCGATGCGCTGCTTGTTTCAGTCAGTGAAAGACTGGAAGAAAGTCTTCGCCCTGGAGATACAGTGGCTAGGTTCGGAGGTGACGAATTTGCGATACTCCTTGAAGACCTTGGAAGCAAGGGAGAGGCAATCTTTATTGCAGAGAGGGTGCAGGAAAAACTGAGGATGCCCTTCAGGTTAAGCGGACAGGATGTATTCACGTCTGCGAGTATAGGAATTGCGTTCAGTACGACTGGATATGACCAGCCTGAGCACCTGCTGCGCAATGCCGATATAGCCATGTATCATGCTAAGGCAAACAGTGGAAATGAGAGATTCAAAATATTTGACACCGGGATGTATGACACGGCAGTTGCCCGTCTGCAGTTGGAGACTGACCTTCGTCAGGCAATCAATCAGAATGAGTTCGTGCTGCATTATCAGCCGATAATATCCATGGAAGATGGTAGCATTGAGGGTCTTGAAGCTCTTATCAGGTGGCAGCACCCTGTTCAGGGTTTTATTCCGCCAAATGAGTTTATCCCGACGGCTGAAGAAACAGGCCTGATTATTGAGGTGGGGGAATGGGTACTCCATGAAGCCTGCCGGCAGCTGACTGCATGGCATAAGCAATACCCTTCGATTTCCCATTTATCAATTAGTGTAAATATATCCAGCAAGCAGTTGCTGCCCAAACTGATAAATCAGGTGCGCGAAGTACTGCACGAGACTGGAATCAGGCCCGAATGTCTTGTACTTGAGATTACCGAAAGCATGATCATGGAAAATGCAAAGGTGGCATCTCCCCTGCTATTGCAGCTGAAAGACATGAAGGTCAAAATCCATATTGACGATTTTGGCACCGGATATTCATCGCTGAGTTACCTACACCAGTTCCCTGTCGATGTTCTGAAGATAGATCGTTCTTTCGTAAAAAGGATCGGGGACAACGATGATAATCTCGAAATTATCAGGGCCATAACGACCCTGGCACACAGTCTTGAAATGAGTGTTATTGCGGAAGGTGTGGAAACAGAGGAACAGCTCACGCAACTGAAGGCCCTGGGATGCGAATATATGCAGGGATATTTATTTTCCAAACCCCTGAACAGTAAAGATATAGAGGCCTTATTGCAGAAAGGCCGGATGGACCTTGTTACTTTTTTTACACGCACCCAGTTTAAGAGTTAAGCGAGATAATCTTATTCGATTACTTTAGAAAAATCTGCAAGTGAATTGAAAAGCTCCTTGACAGTATTAAGCAGGGCCAGCCTGTTTTCCCTGATATGAGGGTCTTTGTCCATCACAAGAACGCTGTCAAAAAAAGTATTAACGGGTTTTTCAAGTTTAAAAAGGGCATCAAAGCCTGTTGCGGTCATCATGTCCGCTCTTACTTTTCCTATAACTCCATACAATTCCGTTTCTGATGGCTCTGACAACAAATTCTCTTTCACATCTCCCGGCCGGACTTTGGCAAGGATGTTGTAAACCCTTTTTGCCGCGGTAAGAAGTGCTGGAAATCCGGGTTCCTTTTTTAGTGCTGATAATGCCTGGATCCTTTTCTGAATATCGGTCAAATTAAGCACAGTAACTGACAGAGCCGCATTGATTACATCATGACTGTGACCCTGAGAGAGCAGTATGCCTTCAAGTCTTTGATTAAAAAACTGCAGTATCATGTCTGCAAGCACCGCCCTTTTGGGTTCTGACGGTTCCAATTTTATTAGGGACTTGTCAATAAGCCAGTTCAGGGTAACAGCGTAATCATTGCTCTGCAAAATATTTAAAATGCCTGCCGCCTGTCTGCGCAATGCAAAAGGGTCTTCGGATCCCGAGGGGATCATGCCAAGATAAAAAAATGAGGCTATATTGTCAAACTTGTCTGACATTGATACTATTGTGCCTATTTCTCCGGAAGGAAGAGAGTCCCCTGCAAACCTCGGGAGGTAGTGTTCATATATGGCTGAAGCTATTGCCTTGTCTTCCCCTGACTTACCGGCATATATCATTCCCATGTAGCCCTGCAGTTCGGGGAACTCACCCACTACTCCTGTTACCAGGTCAGCTTTACACAGCATAGAGGCCCGCAGTGACTTATCTTTTAAATCAGGATTAATCATCTCGGCTATAACAGATGAAAGGGCGCACACCCTTTCGGTTTTTTCATAAAGACTCCCGAGTTTTTCCTGAAAAGTAACTTTCTTAAGTCCTTCCATATAATCGTGCATAGAGCACTTCTGGTCTTCAGTATAGTAAAACCTCGCGTCTTCGAGCCTTGCCCTGAGGACCCGTTCTGCCCCCCTTCTTACAGTGTCATTGACTTCTTTATTCATGTTGCTGATCACTATAAAAGAAGACTTCATGTTGCCTGCCCTGTCTTCAACTGAGAAGTATTTCTGATGTGTTCTCATTACAGTTATCAATAATTCCCTGGGAAGATCCAGAAATTTAGTGTCAAAATTTCCGAGCACAGCAGTTGGATACTCGACCAGATTCGTTACTGTGTCGAGCAGTTCAGCGTCTTTGTGTACTATGCAGTCTGCTGATGCCTCGATCGCCTGAATACCTTCTGAAATAAGGTCCTTTCTTTTGTCTGTGTCAGCATAGACATGATTTTGTTTAAGCGAGGATGAATATGAAGAAGGGGAATCGATTTTAAGAGCAGCCGGAGACAGAAATCTGTGTCCGTATGAAATATTACCGCTTTTTATGGAGTCCAGTGCAAAGGGAATGACCTCGCTTCCGAGCAGGGCGAGTATCCACTGAATAGGCCTGAAATATTTCAGGGAACTGTCACCCCACCGCATAGATTTCGGCAGCTGAAGTGACGATATCAGCTTTGGCAGGGACTCTGAAAGGACGTCTGCTGTCGGTCTGCCGATTTCTGTGACTGTGGCAGAAACATATTCTCCGCGTTCAGTATTTATTATTCTCAGATCCTCTACCCCGATATTCAGCGACTTTGCAAATCCCAGAGCGGCTTTTGTAGGATTACCGTTTGCATCATATGCGGACTTTTTCGGAGGTCCCAGAGACTCTATGGTTCTGTCATTCTGTAATTCTGCGACGTTATCTATGAGAATTGCCAGTCTTCTTGGAGTTGAGTATTCAGATATATTGCCATATGTAATGGATGATTTTTCCAGTAACTGAACAAGGTCTCCCCTGAGCAGGGCCAGGCCTCTTGAGATAAACCTTGCCGGTATTTCTTCGGATCCAATTTCAATAAGTAACGGCTTCATAGTAAGTCAGTTTACGCTGTTTCAATTGTTCTGGCAGTTCAAGTGATCGGAACTGACATGACGATTTATTTTGTTAGTAAGGGGAATCCCATGTCTTCCCTCAGTTTCAGATAACCGTGCGCACATTTTCTGGCGAGATTTCTGATTCTTGCTATATAGGCTGTCCTTTCTGTGACGCTTATGGCCCCTCGGGCATCCAGCAGATTGAAGCTGTGGGAACATTTAAGGCAGTAATCATATGCCGGCAGGACAAGCCCCAGTTTAAGCGTATTTAATGTCTCAGTTTCATACTTCTCAAACAGAGTAAAAAGAAGTGATGTATCAGCGGTGTCAAAGTTGTATCTGGAAAACTCAACTTCTGTGGCATGGTGGATGTCGCCATATGTGATGTTGCTGTTCCACTTAAGGTCATAAACATTGTCGACTTCCTGAAGATACATGGCAATACGTTCCAGTCCATACGTCAGTTCAACTGAGACCGGTCTCAGTTCAATGCCACCCACCTGCTGAAAATAAGTAAACTGAGTCACTTCCATCCCATCCAGCCATACTTCCCAACCCAGACCCCAGGCACCCAGTGTCGGGGATTCCCAGTCGTCTTCAACAAAGCGGATATCATGCTTAAGCAGGTCAATACCGATGGCCGAGAGGCTTTTCAGATATAAGTCCTGCGAGTCCGGTGGAGATGGTTTAAGAATTACCTGGTACTGGTAATAATGCTGCAGTCTGTTCGGGTTGTCTCCATACCTGCCATCTGTAGGTCTTCTGGAGGGTTCAACATAAGCGGTTCGCCATGGCTCTGGACCGAGCACCCGGAAAAAGGTCGCAGGATTAAAAGTGCCTGCACCAACCTCAATATCATAGGGCTGATGTATAACACACCCCTGTTTGATCCAGAATTCGTGGAGCTTTAAAATTAGGTCCTGTAAATACAATTTATCTGACTCTGAAGATGAAAATAAGATTCCAGTTTAATTGCTGACGATAAATCTTATATAGAAGCCTGTGCCTTTGTCAAATTAATGCAGCCGTCAGCTACCAGTCATCAGTTATCAGCGCAAGATCCGGGAGTACTGATATGATGTATATTCAGCGGGTAATTATTGAAGGTATGTATTAATTAATAATGAAAGCTGATAGCTGAATGCTGACGGCTTCTTTATGATAAATATCATAGATTTATATTTTGATTAAGTTATAATAATTAAAAATAAAAAGGGAGGCAATCATGTTAAAAGAAAAAGTAGAGGAAGTCCTGGGAAAAGTCAGGCCATTGCTTCAAAGAGATGGTGGAGACGTTGTGCTGGTTGATGTACAGGATGACGGTGTGGTAAAGGTAAAACTCACAGGTGCATGCTCCGGATGTCCTATGTCAACTATGACTCTGAAAAATGCAATTGAAGAAACTATTAAAAAAGAGATTCCTGAAGTGAAATCTGTTGAGCAGGTCAGCTGATTAATATGTGTTTTGGTTATTAAGAATTGATCCACAAATTGATTAGTATCAGGCAGCATGATTTAGAAAGGGTATTTGAATGGAACCTGTAATTGTATGGTATCTGAGAATGAGCGTTGTCTATTTTGTTGCGGGTGTTGCAACTGGATTTGGCATGCTGTTATGGCCGAGCGAATCTGGATATTATTTGCCCGTTCATGTGCACTTGAATCTTCTGGGTTTTATGTCGATGATGATTTACGGTGTGGGTTATCATATATTGCCCAAGTTCAGCGGTCGCCATATCTACAGCCCACAAATTATGAAGGTCCAGTTCTGGTTTTCAAATGCCGGACTGATCGGCATGGCGGTCAGCTGGCCATTTCATATGGGCGGAGGTGTTCCAATTGCTGAAACCACACTGGTTCTATTTTCAGCACTTTCACTAATAGCGATAATATTATTTGCCATTAACATACTGAAAACTGTCAAGTCAGTTTAAGTTTTCATGTTTGCGCTTTTATGATTGAAATCATAGAAACTAATTGATTTTTTGTCTAATGTATAGATAGTAAGTTGAATTTCAGAAATAGTATATTCAGATTTGCACTGAAATTGAAATTATAAAACACAAGTAATTAAGAAAGGATATAACAACGATGGAAATAACAAAAGATTCTGTTATAGGAGATGTGATCAAGAATGTTCCAGGAGCAGATAAAGTAATAGAAAAATTTTTCGGTAATGGTTGTTTTACATGTCCTGGAATCAATATGGAGTCAATTGCTTTTGGGGCAGCCATGCATAACATGGACCCTGAAGTAGTCGTGACTGAGATGAAGAAACTCGTGGAGGAAGGTAATGGAACATAAATGTCTTAATTGCGGGATTGCGAGTGAAGATGTATTGTTGCTCTCGTGTGAATATAAAGGAGAATTATTGTTTATTTGTGTTAAGTGTTTCCCCCTGCTTATTCATAGCTCTCATTAATAACGCTTCTGATCTGAATTTATCGTCGCCATTCTTGAGTTGCCTGAAAACCTCTCCAGTTTTTTGTTGTCCTGTCTATAAATAATTATTGCCAGGTTAACCAGTATGATGAATATATTTTATTGCTACTGGCATGTAAAATATCGATGTAAAAAATCTTGACAAGTGTTTTGTTTTGTGGTATGTTTAAACAAAGCCTTTTCTAATTAAACCAATTACTTCAAAAAATTCTAAAGGGAGGAAGTATGATGTCACGATTAGATATTAGATGTA
This sequence comes from Nitrospiraceae bacterium, assembly GCA_003599025.1. Lineage (GTDB taxonomy): Bacteria > Nitrospirota > Thermodesulfovibrionia > UBA6902 > UBA6902 > UBA6902. The sequence goes on from QZIL01000084.1 coordinate 41,949, forward strand.
AAGTCGATTTGCCTGTGAACATTATTGCTAAAAATAATGGCGGCAAAGGTGTTACCGAAACACAGGCAAAATTTACCTCCCTTAGTCTGAGCGGTGGGTTCATTGACAATGCGTTGCCTTATCAGGAAAATAAAATTCTTGGCTTGAGATATGATCTGCCTAAACATGGCGAATTTGAGATTTTGGGAGAAGTGACACGTTCTGAAAATGATGGATTTGCTGCGAGGTTTTACAATATTAACAGAGATGCAAAGTTAAAACTCTGGGACTATATAAAGGAAAATATTGAAGATGATCTCTCATGTCCCTACTGTGGCAAAGAGAATATTCAGAAACTGAGAAAATGCGACAAGTGCGGATGGAGTCTTAACTTTCATTCCCAGGATTACATAGTCACCCATGAAAAGGAATCTTTTATAAAACGTCTTGATGTCAAGAGCAGTTTGTTTTCTATTGAAGACATGTATAAGATTCTGAATTATATTGATGTCCAGATTCTGGGGGTCGGTAAGAATCTTGATATCAATGAAGAGTTTGTGGGTTCGAGCCAGGGCATTCTTAATGTTTTTTCTATGATTAGAAAAGTTGCACCTACGGATATCCCGGTCCTTATAACTGGTGAAAGCGGGACGGGAAAAGAATTAACTGCAATGGCCATACATGAAAGAAGTCAGAGGAAAAACAAACCGTTTGTAACTATTAATTGTGCAGCGATTCCGGACAATCTGCTTGAAGCTGAACTTTTCGGTCATGAAAAGGGTGCCTTTACAGGGGCACATGCCAGTAAAATCGGGAAATTTGAATATGCGGACGGAGGCACTATTTTCCTGGATGAAATCGGGGAACTTTCCCTGAATTTGCAATCAAAGCTTCTGAGGTTCCTGGAAGACAAGATCGTTGAGAAGATTGGGGCCACTGGAGGCAGAAAAATCGATGTCCGGCTTGTTGTGGCAACAAATAAAGATCTCAAATCAGCTACTGCAAAAGGGCATTTCAGGAAAGACCTTTTTTACAGACTGGATGTGTTTAACATAAATTTACCACCTGTACGTGATAGGGGTGAAGATAAGACAATTCTTGCGAGATATTTTCTGAATAAATATTCCAAGGAAATGAATTTGAGTAAAACGTTTTCTGCTGAAGCCCTTGATGCAATCAGAAATTATGACTGGCCGGGAAATGTCAGAGAAATTGTTAACAGAGTAAGAAGGGCGGTTGTAATGTCAAAGGATACAGCTATAGGTCCTGCTGATTTAGATTTAAAAGTCCCCGTAGTACAGACTGATACACTGACATCTCTGAAAGAGGTCCGCTATACGATTGAGAAGCAGAAATTGATAGAGGCCTTGAGGCATTGCAATAACAATATTTCAAAAGTCGCACGTGTGCTGGGTATCAGCAGGCCTTCAGTTTACAGTCTAAGAAAAAAATATAATATTTAGCTGATAACTGATAGCTGTAACTAAGCGTAATTATAAAGTGTAAATTAATTCTTTTTATGTAAGCCTCGTTTACATTTTTCTGACTTTTATTATTAGCCCCTAAGTTCATAACCTGCTGAGTATTAATGATTAATGATCAAGGCACGGTATTTGCTTGATTATCACTCAGGAGGTTAACATGTTTTTTAACAGATGGTTTTCTCTCGTTACAATTCTGGATGAGTCCCCCTTTTTTACAGAGCTCTCAATGAAAGAAAGGGAAAAGCTTGTAAAGGATTTGCTTGTAACATACCCTCAACTGGACAAACAAACGTCCGCGGATATCGAGGTAGGCTATGAAGCAAGCTGGTTAGTCAAACAGACCAATTAGCAGTATTTGGCCCTCCGGTTTTAATTTTTACTCAGTAAATATATTTTTTTCTGTGAGTAGATATTCTTAAAAGAGCACCTGCTGGGCAATCTTAATTACCTGAGGAATACAGTTACATTTATATAAGATGCAAAAAGATGTTGACTTATAATAATAAATAGAATAAAATCAACCCGTTACTGTAAGATTTATAGCAATTAAGACATTAAGGCTTAAGAATATAATTTCATAATGAAGAGAGGCTCATTAATAATAATTTTCTGGGACGAAGATGACTTTTGAAGTGATTTGAATGTTCATCATCTCTTCATGTCCATATTTAATGAAGTGTACTTCCGAAATATAAACAAATTTGCATCAGCTTTCCTGCAATATAACTTCTCGATTGCAATGACTTAAGAATTTGACACGAATATCATCAGGTAACCGTTGACTTTTCCATTGTTTTTATTTTACAAATAATACATGAAAAAGGCCTTTATTCTGCCTTTGCTTTGCATGCTGTTTTTAAGTGTAAGTGAGGCATCAAGGCAGACCGCTGTTCAGAAGATTCGCTTCTCATCATATAAAAGCCAGACCAGGGTGGTCATCGATTTAAGCGGCCCCATAGTGTTTACGCAGAACCGCATAGCAGATCCTGACCGGATTTTCTTTGATATCGAAAACAGCAGCCTGTCCGACAACGTTAATTCCTCCGTTCCTATAATGGATGGCGTTCTGAAAAAAGTCCGGATGTCCCAGTTTAATGAAAAAACAGTGAGGGTGGTTCTGGATATTGATAAGATGAGCACATATTCCGTTTTTATACTTGAGGACCCTCAACGCCTTGTTATTGATGTATATCCCGAAATTGCCGGCGAGTCCCGGAAGGAAAACAGGGGAAGTCCCAAAACATTGCCTGACAAGGACCTGAATAAGATAGAGACTATTGTTATTGATGCAGGTCATGGGGGAAAAGACCCGGGAGCGATCGGGCCTGGGGGACTACAGGAGAAAGATATAACATTGAATGTTGGAAAGAAACTCGGTGAGATACTTGAACAGAAGCAGGGTGTTAAAATTATTTATACGAGAGACAAAGATATATTTGTACCGCTGAATGAAAGAACGGAAATTGCAAATTCTCATAAGGCCGATCTTTTCGTTTCTATTCACGTCAATGCAAGTGAAAGGAGAAATGCCAGAGGAATCGAAACTTACTTCCTTAACTGGACTAATGACAAAGAGGCATTGAAGGTCGCTGCAAGGGAAAATAAGATACCGATCAGCAAGATGGAGAAGATACAGGACGGTCTGCAGATGATTCTACAGGACCTGGCAAGAAATAATAAAAGGGAAGAATCCATGAGACTTGCCCACAGTGTACAAAGTTCTCTGGTTAATTCCCTTAGGAGTGACTATTCCAAAATCGAAGATCTCGGTGTAAAATATGCATTGTTTTATGTCCTTGTGGGGGCGGAGATGCCGTCTATTCTTGTTGAGATTTCCTTCATAAGTAATCACGAGGAAGAAAAAAGACTTGCAGCAAGCAGTTACAGAAATAAAGTGGCGGAGGCCATAGCCAAAGGAATTGATACCTATATTTCACAGTCGACCCTTGTTGTTGAAACTTTTCAGAAGCGTGCTTCAGGGGGATGAAGCCGGATATTCCTGTTCAGTAATAAAAAAGCTGCGAGGCTCTCTTAGACAGGACAAAGGATGAGATCTTTCAGTCCTGCGCTCAAAATAATCCTCTATTTATTACTCGTAATAACAGTTTTTTTTATAGAATCTGATTCCCTTCATATTTTTCTACTTTGTGCTGTAGCTGTCATTTCGTTTTCAATGCCTGCCTCTGTGCTCAGGCGTGGTTTGGTGCCGATAACGCTTTTTCTTGCATTTACTTTTATCAGTAACTTATTGTTTCAGGAAGGCAGGATAATATACAGGATATTTGGTCTTTCATTAACTGAGGAAGGCATCTTAAGAGGGGGACGTCTGACCCTGAGGCTCCTTATATTAATACTCGGTGCAAAGGTCTTGACCTCTACAACCAAAGCAGAGGAACTAGTTGCAGGTCTGGGCAGACTGCTCGGCCCTTTCGGAAGAACAGGGTTTGTAAGGGAACTGATCCTGACAATGTCGCTGACGCTCCGGTTGTTGCCGGTTGTATACGATGAAGCCCTGGAATTATATAAAGACGTTAGAAACTCTCAGGGAACAAACCTGATGGGTAAAGTAAGACTTGCGGTTTCTTTACTGACTCCTCTCTTTGAGAGGAGTATGCAGAAGGCGAAAGACATGTATGACACGGGAGAAGGAATTTGAGCATTAATTATTTACTTAAGGGGGGAATGGTTATCGATGGATCAGCCCCAGATGTTCCCAGCAAGCGGATGGATATAGCTTTAGAAGGTGACTGCATTATTGATATGGGCGACTTGTCTCATGTCAAGGCCGAAAGAACAATCGATGTTAACGGACTCGTTGTTTGTCCGGGAATTATAGATGCTCATGCACATTCAGAATTTGCTCTGCTTGCAGACGGAAGGGCTGAAGGCAAGATATCCCAGGGCGTCACTACTGAGATAAATGGTAACTGCGGTTTGTCTGCTGCACCCCTTCACGGGCCCGCTCTTGAACAGCGTGAGAGTGAACTTAATTCAATAGGTATCGTGGAAAGGTGGAACACCTTTGCAGAGTACTTTTCACTGCTGGAAAAGAAAAAATTCAGCACGAATTTTATGACCCTTGCCGGACATGGAAATATAAGGGCTTCTGTTTTAGGTTATGAGGACAGATCTCCTTCCAGGTCCGATACGGACAGGATGCTGGCCCTGCTGCGGACTGCCATGGACGAAGGGGCAACCGGGCTTTCTACCGGGCTTATTTATCCTCCCGGTATATACTCCGGCACTTCCGAAATAATAAGACTTGCACAGGAAGCAGCTAAGCGAAAAGGTATTTATGCAACTCATATGAGAAGTGAAGGGGACACACTGATTGAGTCAGTGGAGGAGGTCATAAGTATCGCAGGCAAAGCCGGCATACATGCCCATATATCTCATATGAAAACCAGCGGTGAAAAAAACTGGAACAAGCTTGATAAAGTATTTGAAATGATAGACGAAGCCGATAGTAACGGAGTTGTGATAACCTGTGACAGTTACCCGTACATTGCTTCAAGCACGGACCTGGATACTGTTTTACCGTCCTGGGCATTTGAAGGAGGTCATCAAAAAGAGCTCTTACGAATTAAAAACCAGCGCACAGAACTTGCAGAGGAAGTCCTGAAGAACTACTCCCGTTCGTCTGACTGGGACAAAGTATTAATATCATCAGTAGTCTCTGAGCGGAACAAATGGATGGAAGGAAGGAGTGTTTCTGAAATAGCCGGGGCCCAGGGCAAGGAGGAATTGCAGAGTGTATTTGACTTGTTGCTGGACGAAGGGCTTAATGTAGGGGCCATTTTTTTTGCTATGAATGAAGACAATCTCAGGTCCATTCTTAAGCGTCCGTATTGCGTAATTGGCACTGACAGCGCAGTCAGGAGTTTCAGCGGCATCACTGCAAAGGGGAAGCCCCATCCAAGAGGGTTCGGTTCTTTCCCAAGGATACTTGGGCGTTATGTAAGAGACATGGGGACATTGACACTGAGTGAAGCAGTTTATAAGATGACGGGTTTGCCTGCCGGTATTTTTAAAATCAGGCAGCGCGGAATTCTCAAAAAGGGCTTTTTTGCAGACATCGTATTATTTGATCCTTCAATAATAATTGATACCGCTGACTACAGAGACCCCTTTCAGAGACCGGAAGGGATTTATCATGTTTTCATTAATGGAGTACCGGTCCTGCTGGACGGGGAACTGACAGGGAAACTGCCCGGACGGGTGTTAAAATAAAAAAACAACATTTTTCAAAATACTGGTAAAATACCCGATAACTTTATACAGATTATGAAAACGGAATGGCTCTACAAGACAATCTCTCTGGCAATAATGCTGGTGCTGTTTTATCTGTTGTACAAGGTGCTCAGTCCGTTTCTGATCACTATAGCGTGGGCAATGGTCCTGAGCATAACGTTTTATCCGCTTAATATTCTTCTTCTGCGGTATGTAAAAAAACCCTGGCTCGCGTCTCTGATTACCCTCGGAATTATACTTGCATTAATATTGGGCCCTTTTTCTTTTATTGCCGCTTCACTTGTTAGCGAGATAACCAGTGTCTACAGCCTGATCGAGGATAAGGGGATTGAGGCTGTGACTCAGATTCAAGAACATCCGAGGCTGCATACTTTTTTTGAAGAGATAGGTTCATACAAAATATTTGAAGGAGTTGACTTCCAGAAGGGGGCAGTTGAGTCCTTAAAGTCAGTTGGAAGCCTGATAGCTGGCCATTCCACAGATTTTTTTAAGAATGCAGTCAAGTTCATCATCAATTTCATGATTATGTGTTTGACTACTTATTATTTTCTGATGGACGGGAGTACGCTCGTCAATTTTATAAAGAAACTGCTGCCTTTTTCAGAGACGCAAAAGACCAAGCTCGAACAGAGAGTAAGGGAGCTGGTCATAGCGGCAATTTATGGAGGACTGGCGGTTGCAGTGGTACAGGGCGTACTTGGGGGTATAGCATTTCTTGCCTTCGGGCTTCCTTCACCTGTATTATGGGGTACTGCAATGGCAATATTTTCATTTATACCGGTTATCGGATGTGCTGCCATCTGGGTTCCAGCCGGCATATTCCTTCTGTTGACAGCAAGTTATGCAAAAGGAATAGGCTTTCTCGTATTCTGTGCTGTTTTGATTGGAAGCATTGATAACATAATCAGACCCCTCGTTATTGGCGGCAGGACAAAACTGCATACCCTGTTAATTTTTTTCAGTGTTTTAGGGGGAATTAATTATTTAGGCTTCCTTGGGTTTATTCTTGGGCCTCTCATAGCAGCTCTTTGTTTGTCCTTGCTCGAAATTTATACATTTGAAGAAGCAGAGCCTGAGGATTCTGTCAGGGCGTTAAAGTAATATAGATCATTATTTAGAAGTTCACCAGAGTTTCATCAGGGTACGGTAGATTAATAAATATTTGTTATCACATCTGGTGCACCTGTATAGTTTGGTCAGGAAGAATAGCCTCATCCACCACTTACGTCGTATCCTTATCAGAGTTGCATGGCAATTTTTACAAATCAATATAATAAACGTTTAGCAGATTAATCCCCTTCTGTCAAATTCACTGGTAGTCAAATTCGCAGTGACTTCTCGAAAGCTTACCTATAAGATCTGCTAACTCTTTGATAAAAGGGTATTAAAAATAAACTGTTGCATGAATAATATGTAAGTTGCATTATGCAATAATTGATGATAAGCTAAAATGCGGTTTATTTAAATAGATATATCTGAGCTTTTCATAAGAGGTGTTAATAAACTTCCGGAGAGCATAAACCGCCTGATGTTATTACCGCGTTGTATATCAGGCAATTAATAGTAAAGGAAAGGACTTTCAGGTGGAACGGACAGGGGAACTGCTTATTGTTGATGATGAAATGATTGCAGTAAAAAATCTCGAGCGGGCAATGAAAAAAGAGGGCTACAGCGTAACCGGGGCCAACAGCGGTGTCAGTGCCCTGAAAATTCTTGAAAAACAGGAGTTCGACGTGGTCCTGACCGATTTGCGCATGGAGAAGGTGGATGGAATGCAGGTCCTTCAGAGGTGCAGAGATCTTTATCCCGATACAGAGGTAATTATTATTACCGCGCATGCCTCTCTGCCTAACGCAATCGATACGATGAAAAAAGGGGCGTATTATTATCTGGAAAAACCCTTTAAGCTTGATGAAGTCAGAAAGGTAGTCAGGGAAGCATATGAAAAAGTGAAACTTAAAAAGGAAAATGCCAATTTAAGGGAGCAGATAGAAATATTCAAGGGGAAGGTGAAAATAGTAAGTCAGGACCAGAAGATCCGAAACCTCCTTGATACAGCCCAGCAGATAGGTCCCACTGACTGTAATGTAATCGTCAGCGGGGAAAGTGGGACCGGAAAAGAGATGTTTGCCAGATACATACATGCATGCAGTAAAAGGGCTGATGCACCATTTTTTGCCATTAACTGCGGGGCCTTTACAGAGAGTATTTTAACAAGCGAGCTCTTCGGGTATGAGAAGGGCGCTTTTACCGGTGCTGCGGGCATGAAAAAAGGTCTGATTGAAATGGCTTCAGGAGGGACTCTTTTCCTGGATGAAATAACTGAAATGCCTCTCTCTATGCAGGTAAAGTTGCTGAGGGTAATTCAGGAAAAGGAAGTTTTACGACTCGGGGCCACCGAAACTGTCAATGTCGATGTCCGTTTTATTGCAGCGACCAACCGGGATGTCAAAGACTCCATCAGGACCGGGCACTTCCGGGAGGATTTGTTCTTCAGACTGAATGTAGTTTCCTTTCATATCCCTCCTCTCTCTGAACGCAGGGACGATGTTCCTCTGCTGAGCTATTTCTTTCTGAAAAAATATTCAGCCTTGATGGGTAAGGATATCAGGGAAATTAGCGGAGATGTATTATCTATTCTGATGAATTATGATTTCCCCGGAAATATAAGGGAACTCGAAAATATAATTGAGCGGGGGGTAGCACTCGCTTCCGGCGATACGATTGATGTGGCCCAGCTGCCGGATGACCTGAGAGAGTTAAGCATTCGTACCTTCAGAAAGAAGGAGGGACGGATACCGTCACTTGAACAGCAGGAAATGGCCTATATTCAGTGGGTGCTGAAAGAGGTTGGCGGCAACAAGACCCTTGCTGCACAGACTCTCGGTATAGACAGGGTATCACTCTGGAGAAAGCTGAAAAAATTCGGTTTGGAAGAGGGCTAAACCGAGACTTTAAATCTGGTGCTTAATTAATTTATTATAGATACCGGTAGTGCCGATATTATCTTAGGTCTCTTGAGAGACCACTCCGAATCCAGGATGGAGAATCGAAGATGAGAGGATTGATTTTTATAATACTAATCTCGTTTTTTGCCGGATGTTCTTCCGGAGACGTGTGGGAAGGGCTTGTTTACCCTGACAGAGGCAATCTTTTAATACACATAAGTCCGGGACAGTATGAGAGTCTGGAACAGTGTGAAGCTGCCTGCCTCGAAATACTGAAGTCAAAAAATGCCCTTAAAAATGGCTATTTTGAGTGCGGCAAAAACTGTAAATCCGGGCTGGCCTCCTTTAATGGAGATTGCCAGGAAACTGTAAGGGGCAATTACTACAAATAGTTAGTTCTGCAATGACAGGTCTGGGCCTGTTCACTTTCAATTGTCTCCTTATTTATATCTTTTGCTTATATCCATTATCATACCTGTCAAATATAAATATGTAAGGGAGGCCAAACAGCCTCATAAACACAATTGAATGGATAGCGAGCGTATAACTGTGGTCGTACCACAGAGGTGAGCGAGCGCATATAATGATTAACATTCCATACACTAGCTTCCCTGCGATGATTACAGCAGGGAAGATTAATCGACGGGATATTTAGATGGCATATGCCCGGTCTGAATGTTTTCCTGAAAATTATTTTGGTATAAAGTAATAATGATGAAAAAGCTCAGTCCGAATGAGGTCCATGATCAGGTACGCCGGAGGTACGGTGAGATAGCATACTCAATAAAGGACAGGTTCAAATATCCTGCCGGCAGGGAAGGCCTTTTAAAACTTGGTTATGATTTGACTGCTGCCCAAGTAATTCATGAGGGTATTGTTGAATCCTTCTGCGGGGTAGGTAATCCTTTCAGTCTGGGGCCTGTTCGGCCGGAAGATACTGTTCTGGATGTGGGATGTGGAGGGGGATTTGATGTTGTCATGGCAAGTCATTTTACGGGTCCTGAAGGGAGGGTATACGGGATAGATCTGGTCCCTGCAATGGTGGAAAAGGCAAAACGAAATATAATGAGTATGGAATTATCAAACTGTGAAATAAGAGTTGCAGGCTCAGAGGCAATCCCCTTTGATGACAATACATTTGATGTTGTTATTTCAAATGGGGCGATTTACCTGTCACCTTTAAAAGAAAAATCTCTGAATGAGGTATGCAGGGTCCTTAAACCGGGAGGCTGTTTCCAGTTTGCTGACGTTGTCCTTAATGACGATATTCCGGAAAAGGTCGCGGCCTGCTTTGATGGCTGGGCCGGTTGAATCGGAGATGCGGTCCTGGTCAGGGACCTGATAGAGTTAATGAGGAATGCAGGCTTTGAAGAGGTCGAATTTGCCGGGATGACCGGTATATTGACCTCAAAGTTCACGGCTGGCGCACATTTCCGTGCACGGAAGAGAAAATAATAGTAGCAGTTTAAAAAAAGTACTAGAGTCTATCTCTAAATTAGATTTATCATGTTATCATTCCCGCACAGGCGGGAATCCAGTCTTTTTATCATTATGGTTCCCCGTTTTCACGGGGACAACATCTGGATGCCCGCTTACTATGACAATCAACGGCATTTCAATTTTGAGATAGGTTCTAAGCAACTTGTCCCAGTCAATAGATAAAAAAAGGGAGTCTGTTCTCAGACTCCCTTTTCTGTTATTGAATTAATATCTTAGTGCTCGTATTTGAGCGGGAAATGTTCATGTGTCTTTTTAAGCCTGTCCTTGATATCAAATTTGTATTTGGCATCCACTTTTTCATTGAACGGGCTGTCTTTTCCATGGCAGTCCATGCAGTTGTTTTCCTTTTCAGAGGGAAGAGACAGTCCTGCTTTCTTTACGTCAACTAATTTAAACTGCTTGTCTTTTTTCATAATCTGGCTGAAGTCCGCTCCAGGGCCGTGACATGACTCGCACTGAACATCGATTAAATCCGGGGTCTTTTCCAGACTCACAAAACCGCCCGGTTCACCATAACCTGTAGTATGACACTTCAGGCAGTCCTTATCGTTTGTGTAGTCTTTGGCAGGGTCCAGGCCAGCTTTCTTCTTTTCATCTGCCTTAACACCAGCCTTGAGATTCTCAAAACTCTTTGCCATAGTAGTTTCTGACCATGACTTGAACTGTTTCATGTGACAGGCCTTGCATTTCTTTGCCCCTATGTATTCGGCGGCACTGGCAGCAGATACAAAAAACGTGATCAGAATGAGAGAAAGAAAGGCTCCGGAAATTTTCTTGAACATTGTTCATAACCTCCTTTTCAGTGATTGTTTGTATTATGAGATAAATCTCACTCGAAATATTGCGCAGCAAAAAAAGGATATCAGCTATACAATTAAATGTCAATTGTCAAAGGGCTGAATCCCTTAGCTAGTATCTGTTGCGGAGAGTGATAATTTGATATTAACATGTCATTTCGAGCGAAGCGAGAAATCTTAACCTGTCGCAGTACCGAAAGATTTCTCCCGCTGGTCGAAATGACAATCCAGCTTAGGTAGCAATTTATAGTTTCCGCAACAGTAACTAGCTTAATATAATTCAATACAACATCATTGCGAGCGGCCTGTAACTACAATATATATAAATGTTGAAGATATTATGAATATAAGACATGCATTTTTATGTTATACGGCGAACCCTGCCTTCTTTACATCCTCAATTGTATCTATATCTCTCAACTTTTTTGTATACCCAGCAGTATACCCGGATTTACCAGCCTGCTCAAGACTTTCTCTGAGCGTCTGTTCCGATGACCATGTCACGTTTTCAAACACTTCCCTGATCAGTTTACTCATACCTACTAAATAGTACCCGCCGTCTTCAGCAGGGCCGAATACAAGATCGTTGTCAGACAGCAGATCAAAGGCATTAAGTACAATCGATGCTGACAGGCCAGGAATGTCCGCGCCGACCAGCACTGCTTTCCTGTGCCCCTTTCCGAAAATCACTTCAAATGAGTGAGACATATTTGCGCCAAGGTCATCCGGTGAAAGAGGGACCAGCCCGGTCAGGAAGCGGGAAAAATATATTTTTGCTGTCCCAGGCATGTAGGCAATATATGTATCAACCCCGGGGATTTGCCTGAGGTTGAGAATGGTTTGCTCAAGCAGGTGCGTATACAGTCTGAGAATGTCGTCATCTCTCATGGATCCGTTCAACCGTGTCTTGACGGCCCCGGCCTCGGGATACTTGGCGATAATGATCAATGCATTACTGTTCTTCACCTTACCTCTTTATAATGTTTGATAAGCCTCTCAGGAGATATTTTAAAAAACGTGTAAGAAAAAGCGATAGTCCAGTCTCTCAGAGTAGTGTAAAGCATACCTTCTTTCAGCCAGCGTCTCGGTGATGCCTTAATCGGCGGTTTTATGAAAACGATCTTTCCTTCATGTTTCAGTCTCGTGGATATCTCAATATCCTCCATTAATGGAATTTCAGCGAAACCTCCGATATGATCGAAGACCTCCTTCCGGAGAAACATGCCCTGGTCACCGTATATGAGAGAAGTAAGCTGGGACCTTACATTTGCGACAGACTCAATTAATCTGAAGCCGAGGCCGGGATGGTCGATACTGAGGGCAAATGCGCCTGCTGCCACATCCCTTTTTGTGAGCGTATCTCTTATAAGTGCATCCGCACTGTCAGGCAGTACGCAGTCAGCATGTAGAAAAAGGAGAATATCTCCTTCAGCTTTCTGCGCGCCGAAATTCATTACGCTTGCCCTTCCTGTTTTTGTCTCAAAAACTTTTGGGGTAAACTCACGGGCTATGGATACGGTCTCGTCACTGCTGCCGCCATCGACAATTATTAATTCTTCATTCTCTGATAAATGAAGATGATCGAGTGTAATGCGGAGACTTCGAGCTTCATTCATAACGGGCATTACAATGCTTATCTTCTGTAACATTTCATGATATCAGGCAGCAATGAATAATTAAAATTAAATTTTTACTAAGACCTTTGCAGCAGCAACGACTTTGTCAGAGGTAAAACCAAACTTCTTCTGAAGGTCTTTAAAAGGTGCTGAAGCTCCGAAAGTATGCATCCCGATAATCTGTCCATTGTCACCGACATAACGCTCCCATCCGAGGGTCGCTCCCTGCTCAACTGCGATACGTGCGCTTACTGTTGGAAGGATAACACTGTCCCGATATTCCTGACTCTGCTTCTCGAAAAGCTCCCACGAAGGCATACTCACTACTCTGACTTTAATGCCCTCTGATTTCAACTGTTCACTTGCGTCAATGCAGAGCGAAACCTCGCTTCCCGAGGCAATCAGCAGAAGATCAGGTTTGCCGTCTTCCGCATCAGCCAGAATGTATGCACCTTTTGCGAGGCCTGAAGCAGGAGCGTATCTGGACCGGTCAAGAGTAGGGATGTTCTGACGGGTCAGCATAAGGGCAACCGGTTCATGACGCAGCTGCATGATTACCCGCCATGCTTCGACTACCTCATTGGCATCAGCAGGCCGGATGGTAATAAGTCCCGGCATGGCGCGCAGGGACGCGATATGTTCAATTGGCTGATGTGTGGGCCCGTCCTCTCCTACACTTATGGAATCGTGAGTATAGATGTAAATAGTGGGGACCTCCATAAGCGCGCTTAGTCTCATCGCAGGCCGGGCATAGTCACTGAAGATCAGGAACGTGGCACCGTAAGGCCTGATTCTGGATAGTGCAAGTCCGTTAAGGATACTGCCCATTGCGTGTTCACGTATCCCGAAATGGAAATTTCTGCCCTTCGGGTTTGCCGTTGAAAAATCTCCTCCCGCATCTTCAAAGGTGAGCAGTGTCTTTGTAGACGGCGCCAGGTCTGCTGATCCCCCCATAAGCCAGGGCACATACTTTGCGACTGCGTTTAATACCTTGCCCGATGAAACGCGGCTTGCTATGCCCTTTACATCAGGAGGAAAGACCGGTAACTCCGAGTCCCAGCCGTCGGGCAGCCTGCTGTTCAGCATCGAATCCAGAAGACCGGCCTCCCTGTGAAATTTGTCCCTGAATTCATCAAGCTTCCTGCCCCAGCTTTTATGAAGTTTCTTCCCTCGCCTGCCCAGACCTTTGCGGAAATGGGCCATGACACCGTCCGGCACAAAAAACTTTGCGTCTTCAGGCCAGCCGTAATTGCGCTTTGTGAGCCTGATTTCGTCCTCTCCAAGGGGCTCACCATGCGCCCCCGCAGTGTCCTGCCTGTTCGGGGAGCCGAATGCGATATGGCTGCTGACAATGATCAGGGTAGGGCGGTCATGGGTGTTTCTGAACTGCCTGAAGGCCCGCGCAAGCATACGGAGGTCGTTTGCATCCTTAACGCGGATTACTCTCCACCCGTAGCCCTTGAACCGGAAGGCAATGTCTTCACTGAAGGCCAGAGAAGTGCTCCCCTCTATCGTTATATTGTTGTCATCGTAAATCCAGCAGAGATTTGAAAGCCTGAGGTGACCGGCGAGAGAAGCGGCCTCACTTGATACTCCCTCCATCATGTCGCCGTCGCTGCAGAGCGCGTACACATCGTAATTGAAGAGATCAAGATCAGTGCGGTTGAAGTAACCTGCCTTCCATTTACCGGCAATTGCCATGCCCACACTGTTAGCAGCACCCTGTCCCAGGGGCCCTGTAGTGGTTTCGATTCCAGCAGCAATTCCATATTCAGGATGCCCGGGCGTCCTGCTGCCAAGCTGGCGGAAGTTCTTTATATCTTCTATTTCAATAGAAAGCCTGTTTGATATATTCCCATGCTTATCTGCATCCTTTACCCCGCACAGGTGCAGGATTGAATAAAGGAGCATTGAAGCATGTCCCATCGAAAGGACGAAACGGTCCCGGTTCGGCCAGAGCGGATGCTCCGGGTCATAGCGCAGGAATCGCTGCCAGAGGCAGTATGCCACCGGTGCCATTGCCATGGGAGTGCCGGGGTGGCCGGAGTTTGCCTGCTGTACCGCATCCATTGAAAGAGTGCGGATGGTATTAATGCATAGCTGGTCCATCTGTTCATTTTTAGTCATATGTATTCCTCGTATGGGCGGGGTCACCCCGCATTTACTTATATTGACTATCACATAAATAATCTCCACTCTGCCGATCGCTGTCATTCCAGGCTTGACCCGGAATCCAGATATAAAGGACTAGATTCCCGCCTTCGCGAGATAGGACATTTATTATGCGGCTTTCTATAGTTTATGCAACATTATGGTTTATTATGCTATCCTCCACTGCCGCCCGTCCTCTTCCAGCAGCCTGTCTGCATCATCCGGCCCCCATGATCCTGAAACATAATTAGGGAATTCCGGGGCATCTGTGTTGTCCCACCTTTCGATAATCGGATCTACGATCGCCCACATTGCCTCAATCCCGTCCTGACGGGCAAACAGTGTCTGGTCGCCTTTCATGCAGTCAAGCAGCAGTCTTTCATATGGCAGGGGGAAATGCACCTCACCCTGCAGGTCCTTTTCATAATTAAACCCCATGTTTACCGGATAAAGCTGGTTCCCTATACCCGGGTGCTTCACCCCTATATGCAGGACTATTTCTTCATGCGGCTGGACCCCGAGCACAAGAAGGTTCGGTTCACGTATCTCGCATATTGACTTGAAGAGTCTGAGTGGCGGCTGCTTGAAGTGTATGCTTATTTCGGTCACGCGTTTTTTCATGCGTTTTCCGGTACGGAGATAAAAGGGCACGTCCGCCCAGCGCCAGTTATCAATAAAGAACTTGCCGGCAAAAAAAGTAGGAGTACGGGAATCAGGCGCAATATCTTTCTCATTCCGGTAGCCCGAGACATCCATACCGTTTATGCTGCCTGCACCGTACTGTCCGCGTACAGCGTATTTATCAATATATGCACCATCCATGCCCCGGATTGTACGGTATACTTTTACTTTTTCGTTGCGGATATGGTCTGCCTCAAAACCGATAGGGGGTTCCATTGCAATCAGTGCGAGGAGCTGCATCATATGGTTCTGGACAATGTCTCTCACAACACCTGCCTTCTCATAAAATCGTGCCCTGTTCTCAATACCGATAGACTCGGCCACCGTTATCTGGACATGGTCAATATACCTCCGGTTCCAGAGCGGTTCAAAGATACTATTTGCAAAACGGAAAAAAAGCAGGTTCTGGACGGTTTCCTTTCCCAGATAATGATCAATGCGGTAGATCTGCCTCTCTTCAAAGGTCTTTGCGATAAGGCCGTTCAGCGCAGCTGCAGATGCCCTGTCATGGCCGAAGGGCTTTTCAACAATAAGGCGGGCTTCAAATCGTCCGCTGCACAGTTTGCAGAAAGAGAGGCGCTCGAATATATCGGGCAGGAAATGCGGAGGGACGGCCAGATAATATATAACTTCCCTCTTTCCTCCTGAAGCGGGTCTTGCAATTTCCTCAATACGTCCTGAGAGTTTTTTATAGCTTTCCACATCATCGAAATTGCCTGATACATAAAAAAGATGCCTGCTGAAATTCTCCCAGCACGCTTCATGAAAGGGCCCTTCGTCGAATTTCTCAACGGACTCTTTTACAAGGTCCCTGTATTCCTCATCGGTGCGTGTGCTGGAGGCGAAGGCTATTATGGAATATTCGTCCGGCAGGTTCTGATCATGGCACAGATGATACAGCGTGGGCAGCAGCTTTCTCCTGCTTAAATCCCCGGTGCCTCCAAAGATCACCATAGTGAACGGTTCTATATTAAATCTCTCAGGCTTCAGCTCACAGAAAGGTGAGGCTGTCGGTGTATCTGAGATGTTATCAATCATTATACGGTTTCCTGTAAATTAATTGAAAAATTACTCTATGCTCTGCATCGCGGTTAATCATAAGTTCTTTTGCAGGTCATTCCCGCGGTCTTTTGAGCGGGAATCCAGTGTTTTTCATAAGGAAATGGATTCCGGCTAAAGGACTGCCGGAATGACATCCTCCTTATATCTGACTTCTCACTTCTTCTTCACTGCATGCCCTCCGAACTCATTCCGCAGGGCCGCTATCGTTTTGGCGCTGAAAGACTCCTGCTGTCGCGAACCGAAGCGCTCAAGAAGAGAGAGTGTAATTACAGGCGCCGGTACGTCCAGTTCAACGGCCTCGGCAACGGTCCAGCGGCCCTCGCCTGAGTCTTCGACATAACCGCGGATTGATTCCAGGCCGGGGTCTTTGCTGAAAGCGTTCTCAGCAAGTTCAAGCAGCCACGAGCGCACGACACTGCCGTGGTTCCACAGGCCGGCGATCTTGTGCAGGTCAAGATTGAACTCCTTTTTTGCGTGCATGATCTCAAACCCTTCGGCATAGGCCTGAAGCATCCCGTATTCGATCCCGTTATGGACCATTTTAACAAAATGCCCGGCTCCATTCGGTCCGACATGTGCATATCCGTTTTCAGGGGCGAGTGTCTTTAGCAGAGGCTCGACTTTAGTGAATACATCTTTGTCACCACCGATCATCATGCAATATCCGATTTTCAGCCCCCAGATACCTCCGCTTGTGCCTATGTCAAGAAATGATATATTGCGCTTTTTCAGTTCCTGCGCTCTGCGTATGGAATCTTTGTAAAAGGAATTCCCACCGTCTATCAGGATGTCGCCTTCCTGCAGCATTCCAGCCAGGTCCATCAGGTTCTCCTCCGTGGCCTTTCCTGCAGGCACCATAAGCCATACAATACGTGGTCTATCCAGCTTGTCCACAATGTCTTTAAGTGACGATGCTCCAACTGCACCCTTCTCTTCTGCCTTATTTACAGTCTCTGGTGTGCGGGCATAAGCGATGACTGTATGGCCTCCATTTATCAGGCGCTGCACCATGTTCATGCCCATTTTTCCGAGACCGATTAAGCCGATTTTCATAGGTTTATCTCCATATGCTCTATTTAAATCAAAGGCAATTCTAAATTCCAGATTTCGGGATGATTAGAACCTATCTCTGAATTAGATTTATCTTCAATGGTCGTTTTCGTCATTCCCGCGAAAGCGGGAATCCATTCTTTTAATGATGTTCTGGATGCCCGCTTATCCCGATCTATCGGGACGGACATGATAGTTAATAGTATTTCAATTATGAGATAGATTCTAGATAAAATTATTACATAAAACAGTTTACTTTGAAAATTTATTTTTATCCACAAGAAACCGGTCTCTGGCATGAGCTTAAGCAGTTGAACATTTATTCTGACTTCGAACACATCATGAATGATGATTTAAAAGAATAGTGAGGATAAGTTGAACGCTGTCATTCCCGCAGTCTTTAAGCGGGAATCCTGAACGCGCACCCGTGAAAATGGGGACCTGGAATTTAAAAAAACTGGATTCCCGATAAAAACCTCGGGAATGACGAGCTGACACCTTTGCAAGTTTATTGACGACGTCATACTATCTATACAAAAGATATCCTGGAAGAACCTAGAATATTGAATCGCTTTCATTGACAAATAAGCATGCTCTGATATGATAGACATCATAATAGCGTAAAAATTAATCTGATAACATTCTTTAAAGCATGGGCAATAACAGCAGGGGCTATGTCAATAAAATTGCGATAGTTGCGGTCATCGCCGCTCTTATTATCGGCTTTAAGTTGATCAATGCCGGTGATTATCTGACACTCTCCTATATTAAAGAATCACAGCAGCGTTTTCAGGAGCTTTACCGGGAGCACAGCATTTCGGTGATAGCGGCTTACTCGGGGATTTACATACTCGTTACATCGCTGTCATTGCCCGGAGCCGCGGTAATGACCCTTGCAGGAGGGGCGCTTTTCGGTCTACTTACAGGCACTGTAGTTGTATCGTTTGCAAGTACGATAGGTGCTACACTCGCATGTTTTGTTTCGAGGTTCATTCTGAGAGACTGGGTCCAGGGGAAGTTCGGGGACAGGCTGAAGACGGTAAATGAAGGGATGGAAAGGGAAGGGGCCTTCTATCTATTTACTCTGCGTCTGATCCCTGTATTCCCTTTCTGGCTTATCAATCTGCTGATGGGCCTTACAAATATGCCTCTCAGGACGTTCTACTGGGTGTCACAGGCAGGAATGCTCGCTGCCACGATAGTGTTTGTCAATGCCGGGAGGGAACTCGGCAAAATAGAGTCCCTGTCAGGGATACTTTCACCCACTTTGATCTTCTCGTTTGTGCTGCTGGGACTGTTCCCTCTGATTACAAAGAAATCAATAGCATTTTATAAATCGAAAAAAGGGAAATCTGCAGGACTGAACGCTGACAGCCGATAGATGACTGTTAATATACTAAGACATAAGCTGATAAAGTCTCATAGTCGTCATTCCGGGCTTGACCCGGAATCTGGAGATAAAAGACTGGATTCCTCCCGATGTATCGGGACGGGCATGACAATCAACGGCATTTCAATTTTGAGATAGGTTCTAACAATGTGGCATTCAATATGTAATTCTCAGTAACAGGAGGTCATCATGCCGAAATACGATTTTGATATAGGAATTATCGGGGGCGGTGCCGGCGGTCTCACTGTCGCTTCAGGCGCCAGCCAGTTCGGCGCCAAAACACTGCTCATAGAAAAAGAAAAGGCACTTGGCGGTGATTGTCTTCATTACGGCTGCGTTCCGAGCAAGACACTGATCAGGACGGCGCATGTATACCACATGATGAAGAACGCTTGCAGATACGGACTTCCAGCTGCAGACATCAGGCCCGTTGATTTCAGGGATGTCGCAAGACGCATTAAGTATGTGATCGGGACAATACAGCAACACGATTCAGAAGAGAGGTTCTGCAGTCTCGGAGTTAAGGTCGAATTCGGGGCCCCGGAGTTTATCGATGAACACTCTGTGAGGGTAAACGGCAATAAACTGTCTGCTAAAAAATGGGTCATAGCTACAGGGTCTTCACCGTCCATACCTCCTTTGGAAGGAATTGACCAGACTGCATGTCTTACCAATAAGGAAATATTTTCTCTGGACAGCCTGCCTAAATCCATAGTCATAATCGGGGCAGGGCCGATTGCGATTGAGATGGCCCAGGCATTCTGCAGGTTGGGGAGCGCTGTCTCTGTGGTGCAGCGGAGCGGTCAGATATTAAGCAGGGAAGACAGGGACATGGCAGATGCTGTTATGAATGTTTTGAGCGCAGAGGGTGTTACATTTTATCTGAATACAGAAATAGTAAGCGTGAAAGACCTGGGGACTGAAAAAGAAGTTGTGATAAAAAATAAAGATGGGAGCAGCGAAAACCTCATGGCTGAGCACGTCCTTGTTGCACTCGGCAGGGACGTAAATGTGAGCGGCATGGGGCTGGAAAATATTTCCATGGATTTTGGCAGGAAGGGGATAAAAGTGGACAGCAGGATGCGTACAAACCACCCGCATATTTATGCTGTCGGGGATGTAACAGGAGCATATCAGTTTACGCATGCCGCCGGATATGAAGGAGGGATCGCCCTTAGCAATGCCATTCTGCACCTGCCCAGAAAAGCTGATTATACATATCTGCCGTGGTGTACGTTTACAGACCCTGAGCTGGCAAGCATCGGCATGAACGAGAAACGCGCCATGGATGCGGGTATTGAATATACAGTCTGGACTGAGGATTTCAGGGCCAATGACAGGGGCCTTGCCGAAGGTGAAGAGGTGGGCAGGGTCAAGCTTATTATTGACAACAACGGTGACCCGGTAGGTGCACAGATACTCGGGCCGCAGGCCGGCGAGCTTCTTGGTGAATGGATTGCCATAATGAACGGGAGGGTCAAACTCTCAACTATGGCCTCGGCTGTGCACGCCTATCCGACCCTGGCGGAGATTAATAAGCGGGTGGTGGGGAATTATTTTTCAGGTAAGATATTCTCAGGGAAGGTAAAGAAGACGCTGAAGTTCCTGTTCCAGTTCAAGGGGAGGGCCTGCGGACTGTAGATTGCAGGGATATAAGCCTTATGATCAGAAAAATCAGGCATGAATATATTGGAATGATTCCAGCTGTGTTATAATCCAGTATTAATTACTAAGAACTAACATAACAAAGCCTCACTGTCGTCATTCCGGGCTTGACCCGGAATCCAGTATTTTACCGATGTTTCTGGATTCCCGCTTTCGCGGGAATGACAAACAGGGTGGCTTTCAACATGAATGTATTAGTAAGTTATCGTCTCTGAGCTGACAGCCTTTGATGTGCCTGTTTCTGAAAAGGCCAGAATGTGTGAACATTCTAATCGATATAGTGACTAATCAACAGAAACGTAATTCATTGATCCGCTGTATAGACAATTTAGCCTTCACCATAAGCTTGTGTCGCAGGCTGATGCGGCATTGTTCTCTGCTGCTCATATCAGGCGTCGTTCTCTTATCAGGAGCTGTAAGTGATAATTGCAGAGCGGAAACCGCCTCACCCGAGATTCTCGTTGGCAGCGAGCTGGAATTCCCGCCTTATGCCTTTGTTGACGAAAACGGTAAGGCAGCAGGATTTTCCATTGACCTTATCAGGGCTGTTACAGAGGCAATGGGCATCTCCACAAGGATTTCAACCGGGACATGGGATACAGTATGGACTGACCTTGTAGATGGACGGATTGATGTGCTGCCGATAGTCGCGAAGTTACCTGAACGTACCAGCCTGGTAGACTTCAGTCTGCCCCACACAGAGACATTTGATGCCTTCTTTGTACGTGATAGGAGGGAGGTAATCAGAAACATAGAAGGAGCAAGGGGGAAGGAAATTGCAGTCATGCGGTCTGATGCTGCCCATCATGCACTTCTGGAACGGGATTTCCAGGGACGGCTGGTCCTGGTCGACACTATACCGGAAGGCCTGTCACTCGTTGCATCAGGAAGACATGATGCGTTTCTCTGTTCCAAGCTTATCGGCACCCTGGCCATTAACATGCATGGGATTAAAGGACTGACAGCAGGACCTCCGGTTCCGGATTATAAACGTGTCTTTTCATTCGCTGTTAAAAAGGGTGATACTGAACTTCTTGAAAAACTGAACCAGGGACTGTTGATTGTCAAGGCAAGCGGGGAGTACCAGGAGATTTATGACAGGTGGCTCTCTGCTGAGGACCCCTTGCAGAAGTACAGGAAGTATCTTGTTCCCTTTATTCTGGCTGTTGCAGCTTTAATACTTGCCGGTGGTTTCTGGCTGTTCATGCTACGGCGGCAGGTCAGTAAACGCACGCGGGAACTGACTGAAAAAAATGAAATGCTCACTCAGCTCCGTGACGGGCTTGATATGACTGTTGCCAGGCGGACTGCAGAATTATCTTCGTTAAATGATGCACTTCTGTCCGAGATTGCAGAGCGCAAGCGCACTGAAGAAGCCTTGCGCGTAAGCGAAGAACGTCTGAGGCTGGCTGTTTCAGGCGGCAGTATTGGAATATGGGAATGGGACATTGCAACGAATCAGCTCGACTGGAACGAACAGATAAAGGCCATATTCGGCCTGCCTTCAGATACGACCGGCTTGACGCTGGAGAAGTTTATGTCAGCAATTTACCCTGATGATCTGGCCGTAACCGAGCGATCTTTCAGATCTGCTCTTGAGCAGAGGACTGAGTTTAAACACGAATATCGTATCATCTGGCCGGATGGCAGCGTGCACTGGATCGTGGCGATAGGTCGGGGGATATATGGTCCGGAGGGGCTTCCAATACGTATGCTGGGTTGTGTGCTGGACATTACCGGGCGCAAGCGCACTGAAGAGGAACACATTTCTCATCTCCGCTTTCTGGAAAGCCTGGAGCGCGTTGACCGGGCCATGCACCAGGCAGACAGCCTGGAACGCATGCTGGCTGATGTCCTGGATACGGTCCTTTCGATTTTCGAAAGCGACCGGGCCTGGCTGCTCTTTCCATGTGACCCGGATGCTGCATCATGGAGTGTTCCGATGGAAAAGACCCGTAAAGAGTATCCGGGCGCCATGCTTAGCGGTGTTAATATTCCGACAAACCCTGAGGCCAGTCAGCTGTTTCTGGATGCAATTAATTCCAGTCGTCCGATTGTTTACGACCCTAATTCAGGGCGGCCACTACCGAAGGAATCGATTCAGTTTGCTGTTCAGTCCCAGGTCCATATGGCACTTTATCCGAAAATGGGGAAGCCATGGCTGTTCGGTATGCACCAGTGCTCGTACGCCCGTATCTGGAGCGAAAATGATCTGCTGCTTTTTACAGAGATCGGAAGGAGGATTGCTGATGGACTGAGCAGTCTTCTGTTCCTGAAAGACCTGAGTGACAGTGAGGAGCGTTTCCGTACATTAACGACTTTGGCACCAATAGGTATCTATCTCACCGACAGCAAAGGCAGTTGCATCTATGTGAACTCTCGCTGGTGTGAAATAGCCGGTATGGACCTGAGTGAGGCTGCCGGCGAAGGGTGGATCAGGGGTATCCATCCAGAGGACCGGGAGACTGTAATATCAAAATGGAAGGAGACAGTGGAATCGGCAGGCAGATGGGAACTGGAATACAGATTTCAGACCCCGGACAATCAGATTTCCTGGGTTTATGGACTTGCCACCCCTCTGTTAGATGAAGCGGGGAGGGTCGTCAGGTATGTCGGCATCAATATGGACATCACCGAGCGCAAACAGTCGGAGGAGGAGAAGGAGAAGCTGCAGGCACAGCTGCTGCAGGCGCAGAAGATGGAGGCCATAGGTCACCTTGCCGGAGGTGTTGCGCATGATTTCAATAATATACTCTCTGCAATAGTGGGATATGCCCATGTGACTCTGATGAAGATGAAAAAAGACGACCCTCTGCGAAATAATATCGATCAGATCCTTGCTTCCTCAGAAAGGGCGGGAAATCTGACCAAAAGCCTGCTCGCCTTCAGCAGGAAACAGGTAATGCAGATGACCAGGATCAACATCAGCGATGTTGTACTCGGCATGACAAGGATATTAGACAGGATAATTGGTGAGGACATTTATTTAAAGGTCAATACCGCTGATCATGGTTTAATGGTAAGTGCAGATGTACACCAGATAGAGCAGGTGCTGATGAACCTTGCGACAAATGCCAGGGACGCGATGCCGGAAGGGGGGACCCTGACTGTGACCACAGATGAATTTGAAATCGACGATGAGTATGTCCGGATGCATCATGAAGGTCAGGCAGGTAAATATGCTGTACTCACTGTTTCGGACACGGGCACCGGCATGGACGAGAAGACAAAAGAATATATCTTTGATCCGTTCTTTACAACAAAGGAAGTCGGCAAGGGCACAGGCCTTGGCCTCGCAATGATCTATGGTACGATCAAACAGCATAACGGCTTTATAAATTTCTATAGTGAGCCTGGCAAGGGAACTACATTCCGGATATATCTGCCTTTGTCCGTATCAGAAGGGATAGTGACAGAGAACAGTACGGCTGATAGCATTCCTTCGGGCACCGAAACGGTGCTCCTCGTTGAGGATGATGAAGCGGTCAGAAGCGCGACAAAGGGACTGCTGAAGGCATTCGGATATACGGTCCTGGAAGCCGGGGATGCAACACAGGCTGTAGATATATACATGACCAATAAAGAGATCATACAGCTTGTTATTACCGATATGATCATGCCGGGCCGGAGCGGAAAAGAGCTGCATAATGAGCTGGTGAAGATAACAGGTGATATTAAAATGCTTTTTGTGAGCGGCTATCCTGCTGACATGCTTGCCAAAAAGGAAATTGCAGACAATGAGATTAATTTCATATCAAAGCCTTTTAAACCTGACATGCTTTTAAGAAAGGTGCGTGAAGTCCTGGACAAATAAATATTACCTGTTTCATGCAGTTCGGGACTGCGATACTGAAAAGAGGAAAATATAATGAGCAGAGAATCAGAAATGACCGGGTCGTTGAAATCATATTACGGTAAGGTGATCCAGAGTGCGCTGGACCTTAAGACCAGCACATGCAAATGCGACGACAGCACGTTGTCTCCATATATACGTGCAATAGAAAACAAGATCGATGATGAAATCCTTACAAAGGTCTATGGATGCGGTTCTCCCATACCTCCTGCAATTGAAGGGTGTGTGGTGCTGGACCTCGGATGCGGGGCCGGGAGGGATGTGTACATTGCTTCTCACCTTGCAGGCCCGGACGGGTTTGTGATCGGGATCGATATGACACGTGAACAGATTGATGTGGCCCAAAGGCATCTTGATAAACAGATGGAGAGGTTCGGTTACAGGAAACCGAATGTTGAATTCAGGCATGCGACCATTGAGGACCTGAAAGAGGCAGGGATAGCCGACAAATCTGTTGATGTTGTTATTTCCAATTGCGTCATTAATCTATCTCTCTCCAAAGAAAAGGTGTTTTCCGAGATCTTCCGTATTCTCAAGACCGGGGGTGAACTTTTTTTCTCGGATGTATTTGCCGGAAGGAGGGTCCCTGATTATTTGAAGGACGATCCTGTCCTGCACGGGGAATGTCTGTCTGGGGCCATGTATACAGGGGATTTTGGAAGGATGTTAAGAGAGCTGGGATGTCCTGATTACCGCATTGTTTCAAATCGACGTATAACTATCGATAATCCGGAAATTGAGGCCAGAACAGGCAGGATTGATTTTTATTCCATGACTGTCAGGGCATTTAAACTTGGCTCCCTTGAGGACAACCATGAGAATTACGGTCAGACGGCTGTCTATATGGGTACTATTCCTGAATGCCCTCATGCTTTTGAGCTTGACGAATATTACACCTTTAAAACAGGCAAACCTGTACCGGTCTGTGGCAATACAGCATCGATGCTTCGGGAAACACGTTTGTCAAGACATTTCAAGATAACAGGCGACAGGTCTGTTCACTACGGGCCGTTTGACTCTGTGCCCGCCTCTCCAGTGCTCGAAAGGCAGGGCAGGGACGGCGGCACTTGCTGTTGAACCGGCGTTATCCGCAGATTCGTGGCATTCCCTGCTCAGAATATCAGATTAAGCTCTTTTTCAAGCCATTCCCTGTTTTCATCCAGTGATCGTGAAAGTCTGATTTTCCAGTTGGTATGCCTTGCAAAAATCTGCCAGATCGAGACAAGCCCGTATATAAAGGTATTCCTGATTGCGAAGCCTACAACAATATTTGAATTCCATTTTGAAGCCTGGACATGAATTTTTGAAAGCTCAACGATTTGTGCAACTGAAATGTCCATTTGTTCATTCTTTGAAAAATCAACCAATCCGTATCGGTAGGCCATTGTTTTTTCTCTATCAGAAAATATATCTTTCATGGCGGAGATCAGATCATTGCCTGTCACAGTATCCAGTCCAGTGATGACAACTCCACTATTGTTATGTAAGTAATTAATTTCTAAAGGCATGCTCACAACCAATTGAAAATTATAATTATGCTCTCCAGTGTCACATAAATCCTTCTAAGAAAATTATATCCTTCCCCGGGAAAAGAGTAAAGGCAGATGACTGTTCATGATTCATTTCCCTCTGCCATATCCAGAAAACCAGGGTTCACAATAAGAAAGCGGAGCACCCTGTCAGGTATGGTATAATCTGCGTAAGAAAGGAGGTGATTATATGAAGGAGAAAATCTGTCAAGTAAGTATTTTATTGTACGCAATGGTCATAACCGGAATATTTGTGGGCTCAGCTGTTCCAGCATCAGCGGCTGACCAGGAGAGCATGCAGCAGCAGATGCAGACCCAGGAACAGGAACAGATATACGGCAGTCAACTGATGGCCCCTCACGAGCGTAACGAATACAGGGAGAGGATGCGTGCTGCCAGGACCGCTGAAGAGCGTGAAAAGATACGAATGGAGCATCATGAGCGCATGAAAGAGCGTGCAAAGGAAAGGGGCGTCACCCTTCCGGATGAGCCCCCGCAGGGCGGCATGGGACGCGGTATGGGACCGGGCAGCGGTATGGGCAGTGGTGGAGGCATGGGTAGCGGCGGCGGTATGGGTCCTGGTGGCGGAAAACGTTAATGTGCTCTTGTGTCAGATAAAGGTTTAAGGCCGGAAAAGTAAATGGTTACTACACATGAATTAAACAGGCGAGGGAAGGTTCCCGGAACACACAAAGGAATTTTCCCTCGCTTTTTAATGTCCTGAGAGGACATGTCTTCCTGTTATCAGGTAGTATCTGCAGCTGACAAAAATTAATAAAATATTTGACACGAGATGAATATCTTCAAAAATATATGTATTGTCCTCACTCGGATCAGGCCCTGCCTGCTATTATCGATTTTTGCTGTCCCGGCTGTTTTGCATGCCGGCAGTGACACGGTTTCTTTTCGCGATGACTTCAGAAGCCTCGAAAACTGGAGGCCAACTTATTTTACAAAAATAAAAGAGCACACTGAATATTCCATTGAAACTGAAGGAGAGCAGAACTTTCTCAAAGCTGAAAGCAGTGCTTCTGCATCCGGTATAGTTCTGAAGAGGGAGTTCAGCCTCCCTGAGTATACTAAGGTCAGATGGAGATGGAAGATAAGTAATGTGTATAAAAAGGGTAATGGGGAGGGGAAGGCCGGGGATGATTATCCGATGCGCGTGTATATTGCATTTAAATACGACCCTTCTGCCGCTTCAATCACCAGGAGGCTCAAATATGGTCTGATCAGGTCCATATACGGTGAGTATCCGCCGCACAGCAGCCTGGTTTATATCTGGGCGAACCACATGCACCGGGACAGAATCATTGACAATGTTTATGCGTCTGAAGCAAAGATGGTGGTCCTGCAGGCAGGTAATGAGAACTCGGGGAAGTGGGTCGATCAGGAAATAAATATCGTAGAGGATTATCAGGACGCCTTCGGGACCGCTCCGCCCGCGACCTGGGGCATAGCGCTCATGAATGACTCAGATAATACAGGGGAGAGCTCGGTTTCATACATTGATTATATAGAAGTATTCAGGTGAATCGGACAATCTATTATCAGGCCGGGTCATTATTATCAGATGCGGACATCCAGCTCTTCAAGAGACTTCAGCAATTGTTCGTGAGAAATGTAATGGATTGCAGCGATCCCGACAGCGGCCGCGGCATCAGCATATTCTCTGATATCGTCAATATAAACACATTCTTCAGGTTTTAAATTTAATTTGCCGAGTGCGTCGAGATATATCTTTCTGCCCGGTTTCATTTCTTTAACCATAAACGACAGGGTGACGGAATCAAAGAGATGGAAGCTTTTATTTTTTCTGATTTCGTATTCAAAATCCCACTCATTTGTATTTGACAGCAGGGCTATTTTATAGTCCGCTTTTAACTTCCTGATCAACCGGGCTGTCTCCTCAACAGGGGTGAAGATGTCGGTGAAGGCCCTTATGAATTCGGGCCGTTTCATTTTCAGCAGACATAGTTCTGATATCCTGTTATAGAATTCGTCAGAGGTTATCAGACCTGTTTCATATTGAACGGGCAGACCCGAGTCTTCATAGATCAGACTGTGCAGTTCAGCAATGGACTTTTCACAGGATGCGGACAGCCTCTTCAGAAAAAGGTTGTTGTCTACCCTGGATATTACATTGCCGTAATCGAATATTATCGCCCTGATCATGGGATTAACATTGTCCGGGATTGAATTTTATTTTGTTCTCAAGTAATCTATTATCCACTGACTACCGCGCTCCTGAATCCCTTAAGCTCCAACTACTATATCAGTCTGTAGCAGGTCATGACAAGGAACAGCAGCATGCTGTTATATATAACTTGCATCGATAGTCGTGTTTTTTTTGCCGGTGTTTGACATGAGTAATACAAGCGGACAAAAGACTTTCGATAACCGGACAGTATATGATGACCTGAAGTTATGGTCGGGTCCTGCCCCGAGAAACTTTGCCAATCCTGTTTACATTCTTGTTATTCTAACTGTCTCCATATTTCTGGCAGAGCTCGTCATCGAGTTTTCTTTTAAACATGGAGAACATACACCCACTCTTTTTGAATCGTTTCTCAGTGGCCTGTTGCTGGTCATCGTCATCTTTCCTGCACTTTACATACTGATGCTCAGGCCCATGCGCACTTATATTGCACAATATGAGAAAACCACAGATATACTGAGGGAGTCAGAAGAAAAGTTCAGAAATCTTGCGGAAAAATCTCCGAACATGATTTTTATCAACCAGAAAGGGAAAGTTGTATATGCCAACCAGATATGCGAGGAAATCATGGGGTATAGGATAGATGAGCTGTGTTCCCCTGATTTTAATATTCTGGACCTCATTGCACCGGAGAGTATAGACGTTGTGAAAGAAAATATGAAAAGGCACATGAACGGGGAAGATGTGCCTGTTTATGATTACAGCCTTATTGCGAGGAATGGGGGAAAAGTAGAGGCGATGATAGCCACCAAGCTTATCCGCTATGAAGGAGAAGCAGCTGTTCTTGGTATTGTAACCGACATAACCGACCGCAAGAGAGCTGAAGATGCATATCAGGAAAGGGACCAGGAACTGAGCGCCATAATTGAGTCTTCTACTGACGGGATTCTTGTAGTTGACAGAGAAGGCAGGGTAATACATACGAACCGGAAATTTGGTGAAATGTG
This sequence comes from Nitrospiraceae bacterium, assembly GCA_003599025.1. Taxonomy (GTDB): domain Bacteria; phylum Nitrospirota; class Thermodesulfovibrionia; order UBA6902; family UBA6902; genus UBA6902. The sequence goes on from QZIL01000084.1 coordinate 71,070, forward strand.
GTGCATCCCTGATGAGATTATTGAGACGCGCAGTGATGAGAAGCTGCTGAATCATGTTCTGGAGCAGCTTGAAGATCCAAAGGCTTTTATATCGAAGATCAGCAGGTTGTACGGGTCAGAGGAGTCCGGCTTTGATATACTTTTTTTTAAAGACGGCAGGGTCTTTGAACGACATTCCAATCCGTTAATACTTAAAGGAAGCGTGTCCGGGCGCGTATGGGCCTTCCGTGATATTTCTGAGCGTGTAAAATCAGAAGAGGCTCTGATAAACGCCAGACAGGAAATTGAGGCATGGAACCGCGAACTCGAGAAAAGGGTCAGGGACAAGACGGATGAGTTGAGCAGATCACAGACGCGGTTGTTGCAGGCTGAAAAATTATCTGTATTGGGCCAGCTTGCTGCATGCCTTGCACATGAGTTAAATTCTCCTCTTGCAGGACTCCTGCCTTTAATTGACAAGTACAGGAAGAAAGCTGCTGAGGGATCTGAAATGTACAGGGAAATGACTTTAATGCATAATGCCGGTGAATATATGGCAAAGATAGTCAAAAACTTCGGATCATTTTCACGGGTCGGCAGCAGCGGGATTGACGAACTCAACCTGAACGATATTATCGAAGACACCCTGAGTTTCAGCACCGGCCGGATGGAGCAGTCCGGGATAAAGGTCATCAGGAAATATGCTGAAGATCTGCCCAGGATCAGGGCCGACAGGACAGGGCTCCAGCAGGTTGTCCTGAATATTGTTGCCAATGCCAGAGACGCCATGCCGGGCGGAGGGACTTTTATCATAACTACCGGTTTTAATAATAAAGAGAATCTTGTCATTATGGAGTTTACCGATGATGGGGAGGGTATCAGGGAGGAAATCCTCGGCAGGATATTCGACCCTTTTTTTACTACAAAAAAGCATGGCGAAGGGGTCGGTCTCGGCCTGTCTGTGACTTACGGTATTATCAGGAACTATAGCGGAGAAATATCTGTAGAGAGCACACCGGGCAGAGGAACAAAATTTAAAGTTTTACTGCCTGTGAATAATATATAAGATATGATGGAGGGTGATATGGCTGAAAAAAGAGTGTTGGTAGTGGATGATGTTGAAATCGTTTTTTCAGCATTTAAGGAGGAGCTTGAGAAGGAAGGGTTCAGGGTAGACACAGCATTAAGCGGTGAGGCGGCCCTTCAGAAGGCCAGCAGGGAGCAGTATGACGTTATTTACATCGATATGGTCATGCCGGGAATGGACGGGGTTGAGACATGCAGGGCCATTAAGGACATCAGCCCTGCTTCCAGGCTGGTCGCAATGACCGGCCAGATATACAGCGGTCTTGCAAATAAGGAGCTGGAATTTGTTAAAGCAGGAGGGAAGGTATACTATCTTTATAAACCGTTCCAGTCCGGAGAGATCCTGCAGGTAACTATAAAGGCATTGTCTGCAAAGAATTGATACATGATTTACACAGGCTCTTCTCGTTATCTGATTTTCTTTTCCTGCTTTGACTCATACATCAATGAGTCCGCCTCTGACAGCAGGTCTTCAAGCGGACGCGGGTGTGCCGGGTCGAAATGAGATGTACCGATGCTCAGTGATATATCGTAAGGCAGGCCTTTTTTTTCATTAAAGGAACTTATATGCGACTGCAAACGGGCAGCTATGGAGTCACGGCCCATATCAGGTGTTTCTATTGCCAGAATAACAAACTCATCTCCGCCTATCCTTGATATTAAATCCGATTCGCGAAATGTCTCCCTGAGTATTTTACCTGCGCTGATGAGCGCGCGATCGCCTTCCGGATGGCCGAGGTTGTCATTGATCCATTTCATGTTATCAAGGTCTGCAAATATCAGCAGCATCTTTGCACCGGCCCGGCTTGATGCTTTTAGCTGCTGACGCGATAATGTCATGAAGCCTCTCCGGTTATACAGACCTGTCAGGTCATCTATGAAGGTCATGGACCGGAGCATTTCCTCAGCCTCCTTCAGTTCTGTGATGTCTGTTGCGATCTCGAGCCTCACAAGGCGGCCGTCTACCCACTCAATCGCCCGGTCACGGATGTCATACCATCGTTTGTTAGTCGTATTATTGAATTCCCAGTGATGAACGTCTCCGGGGCTGCCCTCAGGTGTAAGCAGTTTGTCATTAGTACAGAAATCACAGGGGCCTGAGGTCCGTCCGTGAAAGGCCTCCCAGCAGAGCTTACCTCTTATGTCTCCATGTATATTCCTCGTGTGTTTATTGATATAAAGAATTTCATAGGACTTTATATCCGCTACATACACAATTGCATCAATACCATCCAGCACGTTAATCAGCACCTTGTGGGAATTTTTAAGCCTTTCCTCTGCTGTCTTGCGTCTGGTCATGTCACGTCCTACTGTGATTATCTCTACGATCTTTCCGTTTTTGTCCGGGATTCCCCTGGAAGACCAGCCGTACCAGATTGCGCCTTCCCTGGTTTCGACCTGGTTTTCGTGATACGTCATATTCGGGTTTTTCCCCAGAAAGAGCCTGAGTGTCTTTTCGAGCCTGTCCTGCTCAGCGGTATTGAATATATGAATGAAATGCTTATGAATAAAATCGGCCTCATTCCTGCCGAATATCTGCCTGCAGTTGGGACTGATGAAAGTGATACGGAAGGAAGCATTAAGCCTGATTATTAAATCGTTCTGGTTTTCGACCAGAAAACGGTATCTCTCTTCGCTTGCCTTAAGCGCTTCTTCAATAGCTCTGCGCTCTTCAATCTGGTTTTCGAACTGCTCATTGATAAACGTGAGTTCTTCTGTGCGCTCCTTTACGAGTTCTTCAAGATTGTCCCGGTGACTTTTTAATTCTTTTTCAGCACGCTTGCGTTCGGTTATGTCTCTTATAACACATACTGTTGCAAAAGGATTGCCGGTCTGGTCCCTGATGACCGACAAAGAGTGTATAAGGACTTTATTATTGCCCTGATGATCTATGTAGTCCATCTCAATATCACGGACCGCCCCGCTGCGCATGAGGGTTTCGTAATGAGCACACACCAGCCTGTCATCCATAATTGATGTTATGGGTTGGTCTCTAAGCATGTCTTCACTTGTGCCGAATATATCGGCGGCAGCCCTGTTTACTATGCGGATGATTTTCTGCTGGTCAAGCACAAGCAGGCCATCACTTATCGTCCTGACAATTCGTTCTGCAACAAATGCCGGCGTTATGTCCTCCAGGTGATAACGCCAGATTGAACGGGCAGATAAAATGATAAATATAAAGATCGGGAGATATCCGAATGGATATACAGCTGTCCCGTATTTCGGGAGAAAATCCACAAATCCGGCGAAGGCGATCAGAAACGCCCAGAAGAAAGAACCGGTCCTGAGTTTCTGAAGGGCTGCAGAGTCTTTGCGGTATTCATGCAGATAGTGACGCAGGACCGCCAGCATCATAACGAGGAAAAAAGCAATAAACAGTGCCCCCGGCCATCCGTATGAGGGATAGAACCCCCACCAGTATTTATTGACCCCTGTTATCATCATATCTGTCCCTGCAGCAATTACCGAAAATAATAATGATACAGCCCAGCCGGCAAGAACGAATTTCCTGTTCTGCCTGTATGAGCGCAAAACAGACACGGTAAAATGATAAACGGCCGCCGGTATAAAAGGCACCCCGAGGTAGGCCGCCTTTGCCCACCACAAAGCCACATGCGGATTTATGGAACAATACATCAATGAAAATGCCAGGAACCACAAACAGGTAAAAAAACCCAGAACTGAAAAGGACATGCTAAGGGAGGTAATTCGCTCACGAAAGATGACCATCAATAGCAGCAGTGGAATGATGCAGGCCAGAACAAAGGTGGGAAGCGCGTAGATGTTCAGACTGTAACTGGATATTTCAAAAACCTCTCCTGCCATTGACAATTCTCCATCCCCGGAATCAAAGAACCCCTTTGCTTTGACCTTACCTTCTTATTATCCCAGAAATGCAGAATATGTCAACAGTCAGTAGATAGATTGACTAAAGAGGCTTAAAAGGGGTTGTGAATGTGTCGAGGGCTGCCTTCTGATTATCGCTGATTTCGATGAATTTGATGCCCCCCGAATAAGGGAACTGCTCATCTTTTTCCGAAACAGGTCCATGATCAGCGGCCCAGACCACTATCCCTGCCAATGATATCTCTTCTACATGAGAAGGGTATAGTTTTATTTTATATATGATATCGGCGCTTAAAGGAGTGGAAGCCATAATGCGGGCGCCGCCTGTGCTGATGTCCACTATTTTTACCCTGCCTGAGATATCAAGTTCTGCCCAGCAGTCGTCTACTGTCCTGAACCGCCTGTATATGCGTCTGTCCATACCGTCCTTTTTTAAAATCAGTTTCAACCTTTCCTCGAGCTTGTGCCTTTTTTTATCTTCATACATGAGCGTATCAGCTTTGTTTAAAAGCTGATCAACGGAACACGGACGCTCAGGACTGTAATGCGCCATACCGATGCTGAGCAGTAATTCATACTTGCGTCCCCCCTGTACATTATGAAGACTGAACCTCTCCATGACATGAGAAATGATTATCTCTTCATTGGAGAATTGCGAAGGTTCAGTCAAAAGGACGGCAAACTCATCACCTCCTATGCGGGCGATGATGTCGGACTTGCGGAATGTTTTTTTGAGGATATTTGCGGTGTCTATCAGGGCTTCATCGCCCGCTTTATGACCGAGCTCATCGTTTATGTTCTTGAAACCGTCAAGGTCAATATATAACAGTGACATCATTCTGCCGTGACGGTCCGCAAGTCTGCACTGCTGCTCCCCGAGGGTGAAGAACCCGCGCCTGTTGAACAGCCCGGTCAAATCGTCCGTAATCACGGCGTCCGCCAGTTTTATTTCCATTCTCTTCCGGTCAGTGACATCGAGATTGTATTCAATGACCTGTGTGATATTCCCGTTTTTGTCAAATATGGGATAACCATGTACTTCGACAATCCGGGGTTTTCCATTACGGTCATAATGTATGTGTTCGAGAGTGGCGCTTTCTCCTGTTTCCAGTATCCTTGTAATAATGCACGGGTGCTCGCTGTCATCGCATGGCGTGCTTCTACGGTGGGAAAAGGCATAACATTTTGTTTCCTCAGAGACCCCGTACAACTGTGCTGCAGTGTTTGCAAGCAGGACGGTGTAGTCACTTACATTTATGACATAAAAGGGAAGTGTTAATGAATCGATAATATTAACAAGGAGATCATTCTGCTCCCTCAATTGCCGATCCATCGAGTCGGTATATAAAGCTATGTCTATCGCCATCCGTAATTCATGTTCATTAAACGGCTTGATAATATAGCCGAAGGGCCGGGCTGATTTTATTCGTTCAAGTATCTCGCGGTCTGAATAGGCGGTGAGAAAAATTATGGGGATTTGCAAGGATTTCTGTATTATGTCTGCTGCCTCAATCCCGTCCATTTTCCCTGAAAGGGCTATATCCATCAGCACGAGGTCCGGCCTGTCCTCGGTCGCTTTCTTCACTGCATCAGGGCCGCTCACTTCAATTGATGTCACAGCATGACCCGAGTCACAAATAATTTTCTGGATCCCTATGGCAGTTATGCCTTCATCTTCCACTATCATGATCTTCTTTGGGCTCATGCCTGTATCCCCGGAAAGGTTATTTCAAATCTTGTCCCGCTGTCTGTATGTAAGCTGAGTTTTCCATGGACCTGTCTGACAAGTGCGTCGACCAGATTCAGGCCCAGTGATGCCGACTTTCTCGAAGCAAGATCATCCGGAAGTCCCACCCCGCTGTCGGCCACCGAGAGCTTTATATCCTTTGCACTGATGCGGGCAATAGCGACTTTTATTTCGCCCTGCATGGATCCGGGGAAGGCATGCTTCATGGCGTTGGAGACAAGCTCGTTAACAATTAACCCGAAGGGAATGGCATTATCCAGGCTCAGGGTGATATCCTGGATGTCCGTCCTGATAACGGTCCTTCCGTTATTTACTGCATATGAAGCGGATAATTCCCTCAGGATGTCCGAGAGATAATCGGAGGCACTGATTTTAGACATGTTTCCGGACTGGTAAAGTTTTTCATGTATAATGGCCATGGCCTTTATCCGGGACCGGGCCTCATTAAAAATATGCCGGTCATCTTCGTTTTTAATGAGTCCTGAGTGCAGGGCGAGCAAACTGGATATAACGGTCATATTGTTTTTGACCCGGTGGTGTATTTCTTTGAGGAGGGTCTCTTTTTCCTCCACGAGCCTGCTTAACTCTCCTGTTCGATCCGCTACCTTTTGCTCTAGTTCATAATGCGCTGCCTGGAGTTTCACTTCAGCTTTTTTACGTTTAGAGACATTTAAGATAATAGTGATCAGTGAAGTGAGCAGGACGGAGAAAATGACCAGGAGGGCCCAGACCAGCTGTTTATGCTCCTGATAGAAAGAATACGGCCTGTTGATGACCAGACTCATTTCAGGAAGGTCCTTTTCGTCCATGCTGAATCGCATTAACTGCTTATAATCGAACATCAGTGTATTGATGCTTGATTTATGCACAGGCAGACTGCTCACTGGTGTACCTCTCAGAATATCGGAAGCCATTAGAGCGGCCTTCCGGCCATGGGAATGGCCGTTTACCAGCTTTCCTCCCACAACTCCTAGTCCAAGTATTTCGTCATAATGTGTATAAATGGGGTTTTTGGATGCAGCGGATATCTGCGGGACCGCGGTCTCCTGAATAATATATTCCCCGCGGCTCCGCAAAAAGTCGGAGTAATAAACCAGACTCCCTTCAGGCAGCTGACTGAGTTTGTCCAGCAGTTCCTGCAGTGTAAGGCCGACATTGTCTTTATCAAGAAAAATAAATGCTGTTCTGTCTTTGTATTCTTCAGCCAATTGTTTAAGGATTTGTCTGTTGGCCTTTCCGGTTTCGGTAGTATCTGTGATAATAGCAATCTCTCCGGACTCCGGATGCATTTTAAGAATTGTATCGATATTGGACCTTATGTCCAGGGACTCAATGACCCCGGTAATAGAGTCGTGTCCCTCCAGCATCATATCGTCAAAGTCGTTGACTCCGCAAAATACAACAGGTACACCGGGAAACAAGGCTTTGTGGTGCATCAGCAGGAACTGGAAGGCATTGTCATCTGAAGAGATGATCAAATCCAGCTTGACTGCCCTGTACTTGTTCATATAAATATTCCGTAATCCTGTGAAATGCCCGCCATCCAATCCGTCAAAGTATCTTTTCGTGTCCATGTATTCAACGCGGATGTCCAGACCCGGATCATATTTCCCGAATACTGAGTATATCCCTCCCATTATGTCATCAGTCCAGACCAGACCCTGATGATAGGAGTGCAGAACGAGAATGTTTTTTGTGCCGGCCGCAATAACCCCGGCTGTACATGAAAATATAATAAAGGCAGCCAGAAATATAAGTATTTTGACATGACTGTCTATGGTGTACTTAAAGCAATAGCGTATTGATTTAAGGGAATTGTCCATCATTAACAACCCATAATCCTGAGTACATTATATCATCGAAATATTCGTTTGCAATATAAACAGGCAGGGGCTGAGACCAAGGCATGATATGAGCGAAGAAACAAAAGAAATTCCCCGCCCTGCATGGCCGGACGGGGAACTGAATATTGAACCTGTTTGTACTGATG
>QZIL01000021.1 GCA_003599025.1 Nitrospiraceae bacterium
TTGTGCCTGAACCTTATGAGCCGCCGGCCTGTGAGTTTTGCCGCAAGCCCCCCTGCCCAGCTGTCAGCAGAACTGTGCGTCGAGACGATGTCTATATTCTCCTCCCTGATTATCTTTATCAGCTGCGGTATCAGCTTCAAATAATTCTTTCCGCGGAAATCCAGTTCATAAACCTTTATGCCTGCTTTCCTTGACTTGTCAGCAAGTATACTTTCCCTTTGGCATGCAATTATGACCTTGTGGCCTCTTTTACTGAGGCCGTCTGATTCGGCCAGGACCCTGTTCTGCTGACCGCCCCATCCTTTTAATGTTTCCGTATGGAGAATGTTCATATTTTTATAGCCACAAAGCCACAAAAGCTCAAAGATACTAAGACATAACTTAACAAACGTCATTCCCCGACTTGATCGGGGAATCTAGTGTTTATTTAAAGGAACTGGTTTCCCGCTTTCGCGGGAATGACAGAAACTACGGCATTGGCGACGTAATTATAATTAAGTAACATACTCATTTTATTTGTGCCTTTGTGTCTTAGTGGCCAACAATTTATTATAAAGCCCCTCGATCTTGTCGACCATATGCCCTGCTGAATGGCCTTCCATAACAAGTCTTCTTGCATGTTCAGCAAATTGAGCTGACATATCAGGGTGCCCGAGCAACCGTATTATACCTTTTGCGAGGCCTTCATGGTCCCCGGACTCGATGAGAAGGCCGGTCTTTTCATGGATGACCACCTCAGGCACTCCCCCGACTTTTGTCGCTACAACAGGCACGCCTGCTGCCATTGCCTGCATAAGACTCTGGGGCAGCCCTTCTGACCAGGAACTTAAAACTGATATGTCCGAGAAGGAGTATATTTCAGGTATGTCTTTCACGAACCCGGTAAATATTACGTGCTTCGAGATGCCCAGGTCCTGCACAAGTCTTTCGAGTATATCTTTCCTCGGGCCGTCTCCTACAAGCAGGAACCTGGCCCGGGGATAAGCAGAGACCACGGCCTTTACTGCCTTCAGCGTCACCTCATGACCCTTGATGCTCCTGAGAATGCCGACATTTGTTATCACTATGGAATCCGCATCAAACCCGTATCTCGTCCGTGCTTCCGGGTTTTTCTTCACATTGAAAAATTCAGGACTGACCCCTGTCGGTATACTGACAACCTTATGGGCCGGAAACCCGCAGCCTTTTACAAGATGGTCCTTCATATTATCTCCGCAGGTTATATAGACATCCGGCAGGTAGTGAATGAAATTCAGAAGATTCCTTTTGAGCGGCAGATTAAGATGTCTTGTCCTCGCAAGCACGGGGACACTCGCAAATCTCGCGGAGATACCGCCGATCCATGAATCGACACCGCTATGCGTATTAACAACATCAAACCTGTTGTCCTTTAAAAACTTCGTCAGCCGTGCGATGCTGTCCACATCATAAAGCTTCCTCATCGGCATGATATGCACGTCAAGTCCTGCCCTGACAGCTTCATCTTTTATACTCGCGTGCTCCCTGCATACAAGCGCCACATAGTGGCCCCTTTCAGACAGACCTGCTGCTTCTGCGAGCACTCTTTTTTCCTGTCCTCCGAGACCGTCAGACCATTCTGTGTGAAGGATTCGCATTTATTTGAAATATATTGGGGCGTGTGATAAATATATTGGCAAAATAGCTTTAGGAAGAAAAATGGCTTTTACCTTCCCCCTTAGATTAAGGGGGATTAAGGGGGTTACTTCAAAGTAATCCGGCAAAGTAACTCCCCCTGGCCCCCTCTTATATAAGAGGGGGTAACGTGCCTTTTTATCTTCCTTCAACATGCAATATTCTTGTTCTGGTCCTTAATGTCCTGAGGACCAGATATACGATAAGACCGATAACAAATAGTGTCAGCCATACAAAATCTACCTGCACTTTTCCTCTTGTAAATACATCTCCTCCAATATCCAGAAGGGTAAAAGAAGCAATGATCAGGAAAAAAGCGGTGTATTCCCTTTTAAGGATATTTTTAAATGAGAAGGTGAGCTCAGGTTTCTGCCAGTTCCTGAAACTCGGCCAGAAGGCCGGTGTCCTGTCCGACCAATCCAGGAACCCCTCACCGAATTTGCCCCTTAAAAACTCCTCTTCAGCAAACATGATCCTTTCATAGTAAAGCCAGAAAGACAGGACCGCCAGAATGGCAAACCACACCACCTGAACAAAGAGGACCATTCCGAGAAAAATTAAAAAATTCCCGAGGTATAGAGGGTGCCTTACCGTTGAATACAGTCCTGTTGTATTCAGCACCTCTGCCTTCTGGTGTTCAGTGTTTCTCCCTGACGTCCTTTTAGGAGCATAGGCGACCACAATACAGCGGACCAGCAGTCCGGCAAAAGAGACGAGTGCGCAAAACCCCTCCCATAGATATTCAGCGGTCTCCCCCGCTGTCTGTTCCAGATATTTGGATTGCCCCAAAGCAATCAACAGAAGAGGGACAATTAACAGGGGGAAATAGCTCCGCCACCTGAAAAGCCAGTTGCCTGATCTGGCAAACTCCTCCCTTAAAGCCATACTATCCTCCCGATTTTTCTTTCATAAAAAACTGCCACTTAATTCTTAAATCTAAAAAAGTATTGTCCACAGATTAACGCAGATTATCACAGATTTATAAAAAGCTCAATTATCTTTTATTGCTTTCTGGCCTGTAAGCTTGCCGGCCTGCATGTGTCTGTAATATTTAAATCTCTGGCTTTATCTGTGAAATCTGTGGATATAATTGCCTTTCCTATGATAATCAGTGTCTGCATCGTCCCTATTAGCTTAATGAAAATGCATGATAAAGCTTCTTATAAGCATCATTTCTTGAAATAAGATATGCATGGTCGCCGATATCCACTATGGTGCCTTTCTCAATTATCACTATCCTGTCCGCGTTCTTGATGGTAGAAAGCCTGTGCGCGATCACAACCGTAGTCCTGCCCCTCATCAGTTTTTCGAGCGCCTTCTGCACCAGGGCCTCAGAGACTGAATCAAGGGAAGACGTTGCCTCATCGAGGACCAGTATTGGCGGGTTTTTCAGGATGGCCCTCGCAATGGCTATCCTCTGCCTCTGCCCCCCTGAGAGCCGGAGCCCCCGTTCTCCAATGACCGTATCATAGCCAGCCGGGAGTTCACGGATGAATTCATCTGCATATGCCATCTGCGCTGCTGCAATTATTTCCTGCTCTGAGGCGTCTTTCCTTCCGAAGCCGATATTCTCACGGATTGTATCATTAAATAATATGATGTCCTGGCTCACTATCCCGATAAGTTCCCTGAGCGAATGCAGTTCAATGTCATTCAGGTCCTTACCGTCAATGGTAATCGTCCCTTTTGTCGGAATGTGGAACCGGGGGATAAGGTCTACGAGCGTGGACTTGCCCGCTCCGCTCTGCCCGACTATGGCGATGACCTCTCCGTGCCTGATATCCATATTAATGTCCTTCAGCACCGGAGCTTCATTACCGGGATATGCAAAAGATACATTGTCAAATTTCAGTGATTCATTGAAACTCTCCAGATTCAGATTTCCAGCAGCTTCGTGGGCTGTATCGAGTATCGTGTCCACCCGCTCCATCGAGGCCTTGGTTTCCTGGTATGTTGTATATGCCTCACCGATCTTCTTTATCGGTGAGAATACCATATAGATCGCCACAAGAATTGAGGCAAGTGCCCCAGGCGACAATTCTCCCCTTGCAATAAGTAAAAATCCGAACCATAAAGCGAAAGCAATACCAATTCCGGTAATTATCTCAATAAACAGCATGGTAAATTCCTTCAGCCGGACGACCCTCATCATCTCCCTGTAGTAGCGCTGGTTTTCATTATGATATTTTTCCCCTACCGTGCCCTCACGGTTGAATACCTTAATAATACGCATGCCGATGATCGCTTCCCCTATTCTGTGCGTCACAAGGGAAATTCTCTTCTGGGCCTCTTTCCTTTTCTTCTTCACACTTTTGCCGAACTTTCTGGTGCTGAGTCCGATAAGCGGAACAAGTATAAGGGTCATCAGGGTCACCTTCCAGCTCCGGTAGAAAGCGATGCCGAGGAGAAAGACAACAGTCGGCAGTTCCATGACAAAATTCTTTATTACATGAGATATAAGGCCGTCCAGCACTTCAACGTCATTGATTATCCTTGAAATGATCACTCCGGAAGATTCTTTATTAAAATAACTGGCAGGGAGATACAGAATATGATCAAACAATCTGTTCCTCAGCTCCCTGATCATCTTCATCGCAGCAGACTTCATCAGATACGTCTGGCAGAAATTCAGGACACCTTTTAATATAAAGAGCCCGACAACACCGAAAGGTATGTATTTCAGATACTCATAATTTTTCCGGACGAGCACCTCATCAAGCGCGGGCTTGACAAGCCAGGCAATGGCTGCGGTAATACCGGAAACCATAAGTCCGAGGACGATACCGGCAGCGATTCTCGGCCAGTATGGACGTGTCATTTTTATAACTTTCTGCAGATGTGTCATGATCCTATAGTATATAGAAAAGCAAATATATGTGAAAGTCAGACAGTGGGAACGCTGCGGATTCTGTTGTCTTTGCTTCCTTTATTGCTGTATTATATCAAATCAGATTACAATTTCTGTTCTGCTCGTATGATAGATTCTATCATAAAGATGTACAGTGAAATATTCTCACCATGAACGGGCTGATTACAGGACAGTCATTATTTACAGATAATTATGTTCGGAGGATCTTAATGAAGAAAAAAGTTGCAGAGAGTAATTTCCGGGGAAAGAATGTTCTTGTTACAGGTTGCGCCGGTTTCATAGGATGGAAGGTCTCTCATCTATTACTTGAGATGGGGAAAAATGTCATAGGCATTGACAATATAAACAACTATTACGACCCGTCGCTCAAGATATGGCGGCTGAATTCTTTAAAGAAATATCCGGGCTTCAATTATTACAGGGTTGATATAGGAGACTACAAAAAACTGAAAAAAGCCTTTGATGACAGCAAGATTGATGCAGTCATAAATCTTGCTGCAAGGGCCGGGGTAAGGGCATCGGTAGAAGACCCGTGGGTTTATCTCGATACGAACACAAAAGGGACCCTGAACCTGCTTGAATGCTGCAAAGACAACAAGGTGAAAAAATTCGTCCTTGCATCCACATCAAGTCTTTATGCCTCACTGGACATGCCATTTAAAGAGACATCCGTAACAGATACACCATTGGCACCATACTCCGCAACCAAGAAAGGGGCTGAGGCATTATGTCACGCTTACCACTATCTTTATAAAACTGACATAAGCATACTCAGATACTTTACCGTCTACGGTCCTGCAGGCAGACCGGACATGAGCATCTTCAAATTTCTCAGGAGCATGGATACAGGCAGACCGATTCCATTATATGGTGACGGAAGCCAGACAAGGGATTTTACTTATATCGATGACATAGCTGACGGCACTATCAGATCACTAAGGCCTGCTGGCTTTGAGGTATTCAACCTCGGGAGCGACCATCCCGTCAAACTGAACTATGTAATAAGCCTGCTGGAGAAATTCCTCGGCAAAAAGGCAAAGATCAAAAGATATAAACTGCACCCCGCAGATGTTACCGCTACATGGGCAAATATCGATAAGGCCAAAAAGGTCCTGGGATGGAAGCCGACCATGCCGCTTGAAGAGGGCATTGAGAAAACAGTCAACTGGTTTGTGGAGAACAGGGACTTTGTTAAGAAATTAAAATGGGTGGATTGAAGTTAATGTATCCCTACCTGGGATAAATCGCCCTCAGCGCTTCACTCACATCTGAATATTTAAATTCATACCCGGCATTCAGTGCCTTCTCAGGCAATACACGCTGGCCTGTGAGCAGAACAGACCCGAGCTCCCCAAGGGTCAGCTTAACCGCAAAACCCGGCACCGGAATAAATGAAGGGCGATGAAGGGCCTTCCCGAGTGCCCTGCTGAATTCCTTATTGGTCACCGGGGTTGGAGCTGTTAAATTAACAGGGCCGGATATTGATTCATTTTCAAGCGCGAGCTTTATAATACCGATTATGTCATCCCTGTGAATCCAGGAAAACCACTGTGTGCCGCTGCCTATAGGCCCCCCCAGAAAAAATTTAAAAGGGATGACCATCTGCGCCAATGCCCCTCCGTCTGCTTCGAGCACCCCGCCGATGCGGACCGTAACCACCCTGAGTCCCAGATCGCGTGCCTTATACGCCTCAGCCTCCCATTGTCTGCAGACATCGGCAAGGAAATCATTGGCAGGCGGCGTATCCTCGGTCACATATTCATCCCCGTGCGCTCCGTAATAACCGACTGCGGATGCGCTGACAAGGACCTTCGGCCGTGCATGTGCATTTTTTATCGACTCCACAAGCGCCCGTGTTGTGTTGATACGGCTTGACAGGATGCGCTTTTTTCTCTCCTTTGTCCACCGCTGAGGCGCGATAGGCTCCCCTGCAAGATTAATAAAGGCATCGAAAGTTGAAATTACATCCGGGGGTATGAGGTCCGGGGGATTCCATGTTAATTTATCTTTTGATGATGATTGTCTTCTGGTGGTGACAGTAACAGAATGCCCGCTGCTCCGAAGCTCATGCGTCAGCGGAGTGCCTATAAATCCTGTGCCGCCTGTTATGAGGATGTTCATATGACAATTATAACATCGAGGAAAGGAAACAACATGACCAATACCCCTCTGTATCTCCCCTTATAAAGGGGAGAATATAAATCCTCTCCTTGCCAAGGAGGGGGCGGGGAGGTCAATAGCTATCACCCTTCATGGAAATTGTTCTTCAATATGGGAGTCATTTCCTTTCTGAACCGTCCAAACTCACCGTTGCCGATCGCATCCCGCATCTTCCTGAAAAATTCCATAAAGAAATGGAGATTATGCAGAGAGTTCAATCTCATCGAGAGGATCTCCCTGCTCATAAACATGTGACGCAGAAATGCCCTTGAATAATTCTTGCATGTGTAGCAGGTGCAGTTCGGGTCAAGGGCGCCGGAATCTTTTTTGAATTCTTCCCGCTTGATACTGATCCTTCCCTGACTGGTAAACAGGGTACCGTTGCGTGCGTTCCGTGTCGGCATCACACAGTCGAACATATCAATGCCGGCAGCTACCGCCTCAAGCACATCCATGAGGTCGCCGATGCCCATGAGATAATGGGGCTTGTTCTGAGGCAAAAGAGGGGTCGTGTAATTGATCATTTCATACATCAGATTCTTGGGCTCGCCTACGCTCAGTCCGCCAAGGGCATAACCGTCGAAGCCAATTGCGATCAGCTCTTCCGCACTCTGCCTGCGAAGGTCAGGATAGACACTGCCCTGGACAATGCCGAATAAGTTCGGAAGTCCGGAAGTTCGGAAGCTTGAAAGTCCATGGGTCTTGATTAGTGAATTGACTTCCGCGCTTCGACGCTTCCGCGCTTCCACAAATGCTTTACACCTTTTCGCCCATTCACTCGTCAACTTCAATGACTTCAGCGCATACTCCATTGTCGCAGGATAAGGAGTGCATTCATCAAATACCATCGCAATATCAGAACCGAGCGCAGCCTGTATTTCCATAACAAGTTCAGGCGTCAGGAAATGCAGGGAACCGTCAATATGAGAGCGGAACTCTACGCCGTCATCCTTTATTTTTCTTAAAGGTGATAGGCTGAAGACCTGGAAACCGCCGCTGTCAGTAAGTATAGGACCTTCCCACTTCATGAATTTATGAAGACCGCCAACTTCCTTTATTATTTCGTGACCGGGCCTGAGATAAAGATGATATGTATTAGACAGGAGGACATCAGCGCCGAGTTCCTTCATTTCATCGGGGCTCATGGCCTTGACCGAGCCGTTCGTCCCGACCGGCATAAAGGCAGGGGTGTTGATTATGCCGCGTTGGGTGTGGATTTGCCCGAGGCGTGCCCTGCCGTCTTTTCTGGATATATCGAATCGAAAAAATGATTTCATACGAACAACTAGTGAGTTACCGTGGATAAAGATTTATTTCGAAAGCGGCTTGCTACAGATTTATTAAAAATATCCTCTATTGGTTTAAAATCGAGGTATTCGATAATCGCGTCTGTCATAAATCTCACCCTCAGCTTCCTGTTCCTGTCAAAGAGCATTTTACCTGTTTTGATGACCCGGTGGTTGAGATATGGAGAGGCGATATTCAGGACCGTGATGTCAACCTGACGCAACGAAAATGACGGAGAGGCTTTGTAGTAAATGTTCTTCAGCTGTTCGAAGTTTTTCCTCTGCAGCTTCTTTTCATCAATAAGTACAGCTATATCAAGATCGCTTTCCGGTAACTCCCTGCCTTCAGCGCAGCTTCCGAAGAGGTAGAGCGCAGAGACTTCTTTTCTGCTTTTGAAATAGGTGATTATGCGCTTAATGTCGCAGTTTGTTTGCATGGAAGATTATAGCATACCAGGCCATATCAAATATTGTATTTTTGCTATATCCGGCATGAGGTTATATTACGTTCAAAATACATTCTGATAAATTGTTTCTACTATAAACATTTCTATTGACTTAGCATATTTTTTGGAGTTTTAATCGAGATAACAGCACACGTTATAATTGAGCAATATCGAATGATGGGTTATGCATGAATAATATTTCACGAAGACAATATGAAACTCATACCCACAGTAAACATTGGTTTTCAAGTGATATCTTGAAAATTCCAAATACGCTTGAAGTTATAGTCACTTGCTGGGAAAGGGCAGAACAGCGCCTTCAATATGAAATTGATGAAAATTATCCGGGACTCAATGAGGAATGTATTACAAGAATCTTTCATGGCTTGTTAGCGAAAGAACTTAGGAAGGCAAGTGACGAGTTCCTTATTGAGAAAGAATTCCTGAGGGATTTGAAGAACGCTTTTCCTGATGCCGATTTTTCCCAACTAAGCGGATTCTCCAGTGGACTAATTGCTAATGTAACATTGCATGAGCGAGAGACAGAAAGAATTACAGGCGGGGACATCGGTCTCATGATAGTTCGCCCTAAAATATATTGCAATATTACACCTAAATATGACGGCAATTACAGACGAGGATTGCTCTGTCAGGCAAAGCTTAAAGATTCCAAAGGCAAATGGGGAAGATTCTCTTCGAAACAAAAGAACGTATTACCTGAACGATTAGAGTACTTTGGATTGCTTTTATATAGCTATAAAGACGAAGAGAGGCATAAGCTGAATAATTTTCTGTGGCAGATTTGTAATAGTGCGTCATCCTTCAAGGAGGTAGAAAACTGGTCAAAACGTGACAATTTCCCTTCTCCTGTCGACTCAGGATGGGTCATAAGGAAAGTTGGCGAGGAGGAGATTGGGACTCACGATGATGAGATACTGGATGAGATCATAGCGCCTCTTGGAAATCCTGCTCTGATAATAACAATAGACTGGCCCAATGACAAACGTCCGTCCACAGAGATTTATGTCTCATCAAAATGCGAGCATAAAATTAAAAATATCATTAAAAGATGCGGTTAGGGAGGAAATTGAGAATAAATAATAATTCAAGTAAAGCGATGGTTGAGGGAAAAAGTAGATGACAACATATAAAATCACAAGAGACGATTTCACTATTCCACGTACTCCTATAGATCTCGCTCGCTATGTTCATGAAACTTACAACAAGATTTATCACACTCCTGAATTGAAACGAGTTGCTCGTCTTCGCAGGCAGCCATACAAGACATTTTTAGAAGAGTTGATGCCATTCAGTGACTTCTGCACGTGGAAATATGGAAATAGAGATGACATTCTCTGCGCTCTTGCACAGGGGACACTTGCGCGCGATGGTCTCGTGTTCGATATGACGACCAGAATCGAGCATTCCGTAGAAATCACCTACCCAGTAGATGGCCTGCAAGTTGTCAATGATGGGAGGCAGTTGAACGAGAGCGGGATGACGTATGCCAATTGGGACTGCAATGATATGTCAAAACAACAAGCAGCAATCGAGCTCACAATAAAGATAGCATACAAGAAATCTCTTCGGAACTATCTCTCTCCTGGTGGCTCCAGTCTAGTCTTCGTTTTTGATCATAGGTTGTTCTGGGATTGCAATCCGAAGCATGTAGAATTATTGGTATCGTTGCGATCACATCTTTCACTACTCAATTTTCAGGCTGATGACGTACTTCTGATGCTTGTACACGGAAGTCAAAGAAAAATCATTGAAGTGAAGAATCTAAACAAATAGTGGTGATTGCTGTTTTATAGTTCTTCGTATTTCATAATGAATTAATCAACAAATACCATAAACATTAAATAATAAAACTAAGGATTTGTCAGTCGGTCATCACTTGTATATCAGATTAAATAGCTCATTAGCTTTTTCTATATCAAGAGGCTTCAATATCTTATATTCCTCTAAGGCAGAACCTCTGTCATCTAAAAACTGATAAGTAATCCCAAGATTATAATGTGCCAATGCAAAATCAGGGTTGATCCGTATTGCCTGTTTATATGATTCAATTGCCTCTTTGAGCATACCTAAGTACGTATAAACAACACCAAGTTCAGAATAAGCTTTGTAATCATCAGGATTAATTCTTATTGCCTGCTTATATGACTCAATTGCCTCTTTGTGCATGCCTAAGTCCCCATATGCGTAACCAATATTAAAATGAGCACTGTCATAATCGGGATTAATCCTTATTGCCTGCTTATATGACTCAATTTCCTCTTTATGCCTGCCTGAATTCCCATAAGCAACACCAAGATTATAATAAGCTACGTCATTGTCAGGGTTAATTCTTAGTGCGTTCTTGAATGACTCAATTGCCTCTTTCCACATGCCTGACTCCCCAAATGCAGCTCCAAGATTAATATGTACCCCATCAAAATCAGGGGAAATTCTTATTGCCTGCTTATATGCCTCGATTGCTTCTTTCAACATGCCTGACTTCCAATATGCAAGCCCAATATAAAACCAATACTCTGCTGTCTTTTTGTAATCTTCGATAGAAGAATCTTTTAAAGAAGTCATCTTCTTGCTGCCAATATTATTCTTTATCAGATTTACAGGCATTGCAAAATTAAGGTTTTGAGCCTCCTCTAACAGAAAAGTTGTAATACCGATAACTTCGCCAGATGTATTAAATACAGGACCGCCGCTGCTGCCTGATGAAACCGGGGCAGTTATCTGAAGAACCTTTTTGTCGGATGAAATCTCCCTTATCCCGCTTAATAAGCCATCAGAGATCGTATTCTCAAGCCCCTGCGGACTGCTGATGACATAAACCTTCTCGCCAACAGTTGCCTTTTCACTGTCCCCTATTTTGACAGCTTGAAATTTTTCCCCTTTGACTTTAAGAATAACAAGGTCAGTTCCCTTGTCGGCAAGAATCAATCCCTCAACATCTAAAACCTTATCCCCGGCTTTCACCTTTATGCCCTTTGCATTGCTGATAACATGGTAATTGGTAACTATAGCCCCATCTGCCCTGACTATGAACCCGCTCCCCTGACTTATCAGTTCCCCCTTATCATTATAAGTCAGCACAACTACAACCGCTTTGGTGTTATCCTTGAAAATCTTGTCAGCGTCGGCAAAGGCAAGCGCAGGAAAAACCAGAATTAAAACAAAGAAGAAAATAGAGTGATGATTTCTGAGACATATATTACTTTTCATCTTGTCCCCCCTTTCTACCATAAGAGGCATATGCAATAAACTGTATGATAATTTATTGCATACAGCAAATGCCATACAAATTTAAGAACGAAATTGCTATCTGATAGCGAGGTATTTAAAGGACTCAAACCCAGTGGTTGAGGAAGATGGCAAAGGAGTGATCAGGCGGCTTCATGCTGCACCGGGCTTACTTCTACAACAACCTTATTTAAGGTCTCGCCTGCAACAATACTTGCATTGAGAATCTCCAGTCCTGCGAGTTTGCCGTCCGGTCCGTAATTGGCAATAACATCTTCACTAAGCTCACGGTTTTCGGCCGTTCCCGGGTCAAGCGGTTTGAATTCAATATATAGAGCATCAACTTCTGAATCATACTGGATTTTCATAATATATCCTCCTTACTCGTTAGAATAATACACTTTTACGGTTATTACAATGATTTTATCATTTTCATCGGCAAAAACAGGTTCAACAGTTTTATATTTGTATATCTTCTGATTTACCATTGATACTTCGTTGTATTCAAACTTATGTTTCCGCTTAAATTTTCCGAGTTTTGCAGATTCCCATGTGCCTGAATTGATTGCTATAACAACTTCCTCTACTGACGCTCCCCTGAGAGACATCTGGGCTTTTGCATGGTCTGAAAATTTTATCTGTTTCATATTCTAATAATGCCCTGCATAAATCCCCGCAGCAATGGCAAACAGGCTCAGCCCCAGTACTACCCAGTGAAATATCTGAAGCGCGTTAAAGACTGTTTTCATATCAGCCTGGGCTCCCGGCTTTGAGAAGAGTTTTTTGAATATCATCTTCTCCAGACCAAACAGAAGAGATGCGTAAACTACCCACAGTACGATCATTATCCAGACGCCTGTACTGAATCCTTTTACTGAAAGCAGATACAGCCCTGACAGCCCGGCAAGTATGACCATGACCTTTGCGATTTTTCCGAACCTGTGCTCCACACCCTGAAACACCATTACCATTTCGAGTGATTTATCCATGCGCAGGATCATGGGAAAGGTCACGAGGGTCACAAAGGCCACCCCTCCGATCCAGATAACAATAGACAACACATGAATGGTTAATGCAATTACATATTCCATGTCAGTCACATCCTTTCCGGGGCGCTGACCCCGAGAATCTTCAGGCCTTCATCAAGCACAATTTTAACTCCCCTGCAAAGACTGAGCCTTGCAAGGGTAAGCCTGTTGTCCTCTGTTATGATCCTGTGTTTGTAGTAGTAAGCATGAAACACACCGGCCAGCTCCTGCAGATAATAAGTGATCCTGTGAGGCTCGCAGGCAAGTGCCGCCCCCTCAAATACCATCGGATACTGAAGAAGCTTTTTGACAAGTAGGATTTCCTCCGGTTCTATTAATGCCGCAAGGTCTGTTCCCTCGATTTCTGAATTTTGAATTTTGAATTTTGAGTTTTGAATTCCAATGCCTTTCTCCTCCGCAAGTCGGAAGAGGCTCGATATCCGTGCGTAAGCGTACTGGACATAGAAAACCGGGTTCTCCGCTGACTGCTCTTTTGCTACATCAATGTCAAATTCCAGTTGGCTGTCGGCTTTTCTTGTCAGAAAAATAAACTTGGTGATGTCCGGGCCGACCTCATCTATGACCTCTCTGAGGGTTATAAAGGCCCCTGCCCTTTTTGACATCTGCACCGGTACCCCATGTCTGAGAAGAGAGACCATCTGAATGAGTATCACCCTGAATTTCTCCTTCGGCAGATCAAAGGCCTCAAGTACAGACCTGATCCTCGGGATGTAACCGTGATGGTCAGCACCCCATATATCAATAATTGTATCAAATCCCCTGTCAAGCTTGTCCTTGTGATAGCAGATGTCTGACGCAAAATAAGTATATTCACCGTCCTGCTTTTTCACTACCCTGTCTTTGTCATCTTCAAAACGGGTAGAACTGAACCACACCGCCCCGTCTTTGTCGTATATCAGGTCTTTTGCCCGGAGTGCATTTATTGCGCCTTCAACCTTGCCCTGCTCATGAAGCTCCTTTTCACTCTGCCAGTTGTCAAAGACAACGCCAAAATCCTTCAGGTCGCTTTCAAGGTTGGCAAGCATCATTTTATATGCATGATCTGTAACTGCTTCTCCGCATTCATCAAATGGAACTTTAAGATACAGGTCTCCATCATTTTTCTGTAAGTCTTTTGCAATGTCCGCAATATAATCGCCTTTGTAACCGTCTTCAGGAAAGGGCACATCGTTGCCATGTAACTGCTGATAGCGGGCATATACGGAACGGCCCAGCAGCTTTACCTGCAGGCCCGCATCATTAATATAGAACTCCTTCTGCACATCATATCCTGCAGCCTTCAGGATATTGCACAGCGCGCTTCCTACAGCAGCACCCCTGCCATGCCCGATATGCAGCGGTCCTGTGGGGTTGGCGCTTACAAATTCTACCTGAATCCTGGCGCCCTTTCCAATGTCTGACCTCAGAGATGAATGCTCTTCTTCAAGGAGGGCCTGAAGGCCTTTGTGAAAGTATTCCTGTTTGAACCTGAAATTAATAAACCCCGGGCCTGCAATATCAACATTCTCAAAAAAGCCCGGCTGCTGCCCGGTTATCTCTGCAACGATCTCTTCTGCTATTTTTCGCGGGGGCTTTTTTAATAATCTGGCAAGCCTCATGGCAACCGTAATTGCGATGTCTCCCACTGACTCATCTCTGGGGATTTCAACCTCTATATCCGGAAGAGTTACACCCCATCCGGCGTTAAGACTTTCCAGTGCTTTCTGAACTCTATCGATGATATCCTGCTTCATGAACAATAAGTTTAAAGCTACCCAATAAGTAAGTCAACCGGCATGGAGGTCGCATGTAAAGGTCTTACGGCACTGCTGCTCTCCTGCTTAATGCAACATGAGGTTTGGATATATAATCCCAGAAAACAGAAAAACTCCTTGTGGTTAGCCACAGGGAGTTTTTCCGGTCCCCTAAGTCTGTCAGACATATGAGCTTTCTTCAGTCTGTCATTTCCCACCTGCGACCGTGTCTCGCGCCCCCAACCATAAGCATCCCTATAATTCCAAAAATGATCGCCCCCTGTATAACAGCCTTGATACCTTCCAGCGGTTCCTGTGCATGGCTTATTACGATCGCACTTATCCCCATCGAGAAAGTCACAGAGCAAATAATAAGCACACTCCCCAGTGAATCAAACCCAACGTCCATCAATCTGTGATGGAAGTGGTCCTTACCTGCATACCTGAGCCACTCAATAATGTTGCTGACCTTTTTTTCCCTTATCCGCATTATGGTCGTGAATGTCATGTCGAATATGGGAACCCCTAGGACCAGGAGAGGAACACTCAACCTTATAACATTGTCACTTGCCCAATGGCCGATTACTGCGATACTGGCCAGCACAAACCCCATAAGGGTGCTTCCTGCATCTCCCAGAAACATTTTTTCCTGTTTAAAATTGTGAGGCAGAAAACCCAAGCAGCTTGCCATCAGTATCAGGCTTAACATACAGATCATATCCTGCCCGGTCATATATGAAATCACGGCAAAACAGAGCGAACTTATAGCTGTAATACCGGCTGCCAATCCATCCAGCCCATCGAGGTAATTCACAGCATTGGTAATGCCCGCAATCCATATTATGGTCAGTAACACCTCTCCTGCTGTTCCAGCCGCAGTATTAGGTAAAAAATCGATACGGTAGCCTGAACAGATAATGATAAGGGACGCAGCCAGCTGGCCTGCCAGCCTGATGCTGCAGGATAGCCCCTTTTTATCGTCAATAATTCCCATGATAAATATTATCCCCGCGCCTGCTATCAGGGGGAGAAAGTAATGAAAGGATGTCAGATTAAACAGGTGGCCTGATACCAGCCCGGCAAAAATTGCGGCACCTCCCAGAAGCGGCACCGGATGCTTGTGCGTCTTTCTGTGATCGGGGTTATCCAGGAAGTTGTATCTTAATGCAATTTTTCTAATTAGAGGTGTTAAAAGCAATACCACCACGCAGGACGTTATCACGGGCATCAGCATATTCACAATTATGTATCTCCTTTAGTATTCTTAAGGCCTTGAAGCCTTCTGCATATTTGACTCTTCCCTGGTATCCGCGAAAGTTGGCACAGGACCTGGCGCTCTCAAGGATGGTAAGGTCCTTGACCCTTGTCCGGTTGATCTGCGAAGCATGTGTGCTTAGAAGGTCCAGCTTTTTGTCCAGTACATCTCTGATATCAACAAATATATCAGGCTGAAAATTCTTGCTTGACGGCACCTCATAAAAAAGCACCTCTCTTACAAATCGCGTTGCGGAGATGGCGGCCTCTGCTGCAGTCCGGTGGTCCTGATGTGTGTCATCAAAATAGTTAATCAAAATAGAGTGCGGATCTGTTTCATTTATAACATCTTCAATTAGGGAGATTATTGTTCTTGTTGAGGGAAGGTCCGTGTCGCTGAAATTGCCCCAGAAGACTTTTTTCACATTGATCAGCTTCGCGGATTCCTCCTGTTCTTTTCTTCTGATCCAGCGTTCTCCTCCAACATCACCCATTGTCAGTATAAGAAGATAGATGTTATATCCTTTTTCAGCGTACTTCAGCAAGGTACCTCCACAGCCGAATTCAATATCGTCCGGATGACATCCTATGGCCAGAATATTATTGCTATTTGAGCTGTAATTCATGCGTTACCTCTTCTCCGATCAGAATTTGTTTGCTATACGGTCCTTCATTGAATAATAAATCCACACTTGACATGTATGGAATGAACGCACTTCCTTTTCCAGCATATTGCTGATGATATACAGGATGCTTAAACTTCTGATAGATTAATTTAATGCCTGCCCGGTCAAATTTATACTCTTCCAGGTAACCTCTGCCGCCTTCACCCGAAAGATATGCAGTGGCCTTGAATTTTTTACATATTTCTATGATGCGATCTGTTTTGGTAGCACTTATCCCAAGATTGTGCTCATAATAAAGGGGCGTCGTTATTTCAAGCTCTTTCAGAATATATTTCATCATATCTATGTTTATATGGACTAACCGTTCCGTTTCCCTTGACAATATATCTTCAAAAAACGGGATGTAATCATTAAAATAAAGAGAGCTCTGATACCATGTTTTTATGCTGTTGAAATGTTTTTTGCGCCAGCCATTGCTGTTATCTATCAATACATCACATATTTTTTTCCTGCCTGTACCGCTGGATTGAACAGGCACTGTCAGCCACATCCATCCATCTTTTGTCCTGATTTTGTTTCTGTTCTGGAACTCTCTCTCTTTATACTGGACCTGGTCCAGAAAGACAAAGCAGTCGCTTTTGGCGATTTTGTCGAACAATCCCAACCATGGCATGTACTGAGGCTGATGCACTGATAAAATCATTTTTTATTTACCTCCAGCAATGAAAATACATAAAGATAAATATTATCATCCTGAGATAAGTGTCTCATAATTGGTCTACTCCCCCTCTGATATTGATAAATCAACTTATGACCTGCCTATAGAAAAGCTAATCGGATTTGTTTAGATAAAATTAATAGGGGGATACTACCGAGCTACAATGGGGGATTGAACTATTGATATGCTTGAAATGGGGAATTTCATTAATACGAATCAAAACTTGATCCTGGGATCGAGTTTGTTATGGATGGTTATAGTATTTATAAATCATCAACCATTGACTGTCATGCCCGAAGTCCTTAATCGGGCATCCAGTATCTATTAAAAAGACTCTGGATTCCCGCTCAACAGACTGCGGGAATGACACCTCTGATGTGTATAGCCTATTATGAGATTGTTAATTATTGCTGTCATCTGCACACCGATTCATATAAATCAGAAAAGCTTGCCACCATTCTCGATGCACTGAATTTATCGTCTGCCCAGAACCTTGCCATCTCACCCATTCTTTGCCTTTTGTCATTGTCTTCTATTAACGATATCAATGCCCGGGCCAGCCCGTCTGCATCACCGGGGGGGACCAGTATTCCGGTTTCCATGTCCTTTACTATCTCAGGTATTCCTCCAACCTTTGTTGCAACAACCGGTATGCCGCAGGCACCTGCCTCAATCAATGTCCTGCCGACTGCCTCATTAAGCGATGGCAATACCAGAATATCCAGACCCGGCAGTATTTCCGGGATGTCCTCTCTCCAGCCGGTAAAAGTGACGCGGTCGGATATTTTCAGCTCCCTGCACCTCGATTCCAGTTTGTACCTTAACGAACCTTCCCCGACCACCAGAAACTCTGCCTGAGGGCACTTCTCTGCCACAGAGACTGCGGCCTCAATAAAGTACCCCGGTCCCTTTATCTGCTCCAGCCTTCCTACCATTCCGACCAGAACCGAACCCGACTTAATGCCTAATTTATCACGCCTGCCATTTTTATCAGCCTTTACATTCCTGTAAAGCTCCAGTTCGAGTCCGCTGTTGATAATATCGACTTTTTCAGGCCGCGCCACATTATAGGAAGACAGGTCTTTTTTCTCCAGGTCCGTGAGAGCGGTTATCCTGTCAGTAAAATGTGTAAGAAACCGTTCAGCCATAATTACTAATTTGCTCTTTGCAGGCCCGAAATACCCATAAAAGTTATGGCCGTGTGAAGTGTGAATTACACCCGCCCTTCCTGCAAGCCGGGCAGCGATCCTTCCTAGCGCTCCCGCCTTTGCAGTATGAGTGTGTACAATATCAAACTTCTCCTTCCTGAATAAACGATAGAGTCTGAATAATGCGATGATATCATCTAAAGGTTTCACATCTCTCTGGAGTTGAGGGACGGTTATGACCCTGTTTTTAAATTCGGTAAGAAAATTTTCAGTCATTGAAGACGGGTTTTTTGAAGGCCCTGTTATTAAGGTTATATCAAACCTGTCAGGGTCAAGGGATTTGCACACCAGCCTGATTATGTCCGGTGATCCGCCCCAGTCAAGGCGTGTAATTACCTGTGCGATTTTAATTTTTTTCATATATGGCTTACCTTACAGTTTCATTACATTACTCATATGAGGCATGCGGTTTTGACGGAAAAGCTTTACCTGCGATACCTTAGCGAGATTTATTAACGCACAAATAATGTCTTTCCGGACTTCACCATGCGTTACGTCCTGCCGTTAATATTTATTCCCAATATCTCATCGCATTGTAAAGGTTTTACGGCAAGACCGCTTGACTGATTTATGCAACATTAAGGTTAACATTATTAGCAAGAAGGGAAGCCTGGAGTATGTCTTCCACTTGACCCCTCTACTCCTTGACTCCTGCCTATTGACCCTCAGTTAATACCTGTACAATTCCGTACATCTTACACATGCGGGAAGCATTCTGTTTTCCCGCACAGTGCTGCGAAACCTGACCGCTTTTTCACTGTTCCACACTTCAGCAAAACTTTCCGCCCTCACATTCCCGAATGAGTAATCGAAGTTCAGGCATGGTCTCAGTTCTCCGTCAGGGAATATATATCCTGTCATCCATGGACTTACACATCTGCCCTGTCCATTTGACGGGGCATATGAGGGATTAAGGTAATAATCATTAAGCTGCTCCTTCGAAAAATTGGGATACATGTCTATAGGGAAGTCCGGTTTGCTTCTGGAGATGTCCTTAATCTTTGCATGCAGTGCTTCAGGATCAACTTGCGGCTCACAAACAAAGCCCTCCCAGTTTAAGGAAGAACAGTCAAGCATCCGGTCAAACTCAAGCTGCTTCTCCATTGTGTCCCTGTCAAGAAAAATAAGATTGTGAAAGGTAAGGGAGTTTGCCCTGATTTCCTCTGCCACGGTCACCATCTGTTCAAGATGCCGATAATTGTGCCGGTTTATAGTGCACTGCAGATTAATCAGGGGGGTTTTTGTCTTCATCTTTTCTTTCAGGTCTGTTACCTCTTTAAGGCCGTCCATAATCCTGCTGTACAGACCGGGCACCCCGCGTATTTCATCATGAAGCTCCATCCCCCCGTCAACCGACACATTGAGTTCATCCAGCCCGCTCTCAACCAGCCCATGTCCATACCTGGATAGCATTGACCCGTTTGTAATCATCAGGCAGTGAAGTTCTTTTTTCTTAATATATCCTATCAGCTCATGGGCATGGCGATGCAGAAGCGGCTCTCCCCCGAACAGGGTAATATTAGGCCTGAAAGACGCAATGTCATCAATGATTTTTTTCATGTCTTCAACCGGCATATCAGCAGTCCTGTCCCCTGCGGGTTTATTTCTTGTGACACCCTGGTCCCCCCACTGTCCGCACATCCTGCAGCGCAGGTTGCATCGATGAGTCAAAAACAGGGTGACAGCTTCAGGCAGCCCCGCCTCTCCATTGCCGGCATAATATGCGTAATATGCCTTTGAACGTTTTGCCGCTACCTTACCTGCATATACAGGCTGGTTAAATATCTTGCCCAGAAATCTTCTGGAATTTCTCCACGGGATTTGCATGTTCAGTTCCTTTTATCTGTTTTGTAGAAGTAACCAGTCCGATTAATCTTCTTATGTCTTTTCCGGACAGCATGGAGTGAACCGGCAATGCTATGAGGTGATCGGCAAGATGCACGGCATTCGGAAAGGCATCCTTTTCATAGCCGAGATCATAGACGTGGTGCAAAGGATTTACATCCATGCTGGCGCTTTGTATCCCTGCCTGTTTAAGGGCAGCCTCGATCCTCTTCTTCCGGTCCATGTCTTTCACCATGATCGGAAGGCGGTTAAAGGAAGGTTCCATTGTTTCCCTTATTTCAGGAAGAACTATTCCCCTGTCATCTCTTAATGTGTTCATAATAGTTGCAGCACTATAATGCCGATCCAGGACTGATTGATTAAACCTCTTTAGAAGTGAGGCCCCTAATCCAGCCTGAACAGGCGTATACTTAAAAACCGGGAAGTCATCAGGATATGTCTGATTTTTTGACGGACCCATAAACGGACAGGCAATGGTATAAAAAAGCGGCCTGAATAACATCGCCAGCACTATAAATTTAACAAAGAGAGAACACTCCTGAATAAATCCGGCGTCCTTGAAACCGCCAAGGGTTTTCTCGATGTCGTCTCTCAGTCTGTCTGAATTTACAATTAAGGCCCCTCCTCCGTAAGTAGGCAGGTGCTTCCCCCTGTTAAAGCTGAATATGGCGGCATCGGCAAAACTGCCGGTCAGCCGTCCGTCCACTTTTACGCCCATCGCCTGGGCACAATCCTCAACAAGAAAAACATCTTCAGGCAAATCATCCTTTATCTTCGCTATGTCACCAACAGGCATGCCGAACATGTGAACACAGACAACGCACAGGGTGTCGGATGTAACCGCTTCCCGCACGGTGTTAGCTGTCATGTTAAATTCCTTTCCCGATATGTCGCACAGCACCGGCTTGAGGCCGGCCTTCCTTATGGCAACAACAAGGCACCTTGCAGCATGGGCCGGAATGATCACCTCTCGCTTCAGAGATTTCGTTTTCAGAGACTGAAGAATGGTGTAAAAGGCTGCTGTACCTGAGTTGACGAGATATATTCGTCCTGATGGAATGAATGAAGAAAGGGTGGCCCCGAACCTTTCCCTGCTATTTCCTGATAAAAAATACAGCAGGCCGGAAACCATATCAGACAGGGTTATCCTGTAACCTATGACAGGTATCTTCAGCATTTATTTTTTAACGCCTTCAAACATGATAATCGGGGCCATTGGCTTTAAAGGGAAAAACAGGGGTCTCTCACGCACGATTTCAAACCCTGCATTTTTCAGGATGACGCGTATTTCCGCAGGCTTGTATGTGCTGAGATTGAGGTTTCTGCTGGTCGCATCGTAGTACTTTGCGAGTTTGTACTTCACGACAAGAAAAGGGTTCAGTGAATTACGGATGTCAAAGATAATCCTGCTGCCCTTTTTGCATACTCTTGCTATTTCATTTAAGGAGCTGCTAACTTTTGCAATAGAATCCATATTGAGGAATACGTTTATACAGACTACCTTATCGAAGAAGGCATCCTCAAAAGGCAGATCGGATGCATCTGCCCTCCGCAACGTTACGCCAGGCCGCAGCTGATTTAATCTCCTCTCCGACTTTGATAATGCCTCGTCCCACTGGTCAACTCCAAAGATCTCCAGTCCGGGAAATGCCTTTATGAGACCGGCAAGGAACAACCCCTCTCCGCAGCCTACTTCAAGAAGCCGCCCTTTCTGCATTGCGCACATGTCCTGGGCGGTCTGCCGCACCAGATACTGCCAGTAGCCTGAGGAATATTCTCCCCTTTCCTCAGGCTTTGACATTGCCTGGTGAAGACGGTAATACATTTTTTCAATTGACATAAACTTTTCCATAATCCGATAATAAACCTCCTACTGTCTTGCTGATCATTTCCCACCTGAAGTCCTTCATCACTCTCTCCCTTCCCTTCATGCCATAACTCCCGGCTAACTCTCTGTCCGAGAGGATCTGAATTATCTGATCAGCGAGAAGCTCTGTGTCCAGAGGATCGATCAATACTCCTGTTTCTCCGTTAAGTACTGAGTCTGAAGTGCCTCCCGATCTCCCGCCAATTACAGGTTTGCCGCAGGCCCCGGCCTCAATAAAGGAAATACCGAAGCCCTCCACAGCTTCAAATCCATCAGTTTCTCTGTTAGGCAGCACATACAGGTCACAGGCGTTATAATATTTTGGAAGGTCTTCATCACTGACAAATCCTGCGAAAACAATATGATCTTCAAGATGTAATTCATGTGCCAGCATCTGAAGCCTCTTTTTTTCGGGACCGTTGCCAATGATTACATATCTTATGTCCGGTATCTTCTCAACCACTTTTTTCAAAGAACGGATGACCGTGTCATTGCCTTTTCTCGGTACCAGGCGGCCTACTGTCATTATCACTCTCCTGTTTTCCAGATCATGCTTTTTCACCAGGTCCCTGACGTCCATATCAGGCCTGAACTGGTCCGCATCAACTCCGGGAGTGACTTTCAACAGCTTCTCATCAGGTATGCCGAACCTGCTGTATTCTTCATCAGTATAAGAGCTGTTCGTAATGACCCTGTCGGCATTGTCCAGGATGCATTTAAGCATTTTCAAAAACAGCTTACTGTCTTTAAACTTTATCGTTTCTCCCCCATATACCCAGACATGGTAAGGCATATTAAACAGTTTCCTGAAAATCAGGCCTACGGCCCCGATGATCATCGGCTGACCGCATATCAGCAGGTCTATCTTTTCTTTTCTCGTTATCCTCATTGTATGGACAAAGAGCAAAATTGCACTCAGGAATTTCTTAATGATATCCGTCTCCAGAGAATACTTTTTACGGACGACCTGTATTCCGTTTACCCTGTCAAACTCAAGAGAGCCCCTTACACGCGGTGCCAGGACAAGACACTGATCAGCGGGGAGAGATTTCCAGATGTTATAAAAGACCGTAGCGATACCGCTCACAATCGGTGGAAAGTCATATGTAATCAGCAAGGATCGCATCTGAAATTAATTACTCCTCAAAAGTCCCTCGAATATATTCAACATATCCACACTCATTTTCTGAAAAGAATATTCACCTGCTTTTTGAAAGCCCCTTTCCTGTAAATGCTGTCTCAGGCCCCTCCGTGTCAGAACGTCTTCGATTGCCCGGGCCATTTCATCCGAATTCAGGGGGTCAACAAGCACAGCTGCATCCCCCAGGATCTCTGGGATGCATGACCTCTTTGAACTTATAACCGGAGTCCCGCAGGCCATTGCCTCAAGAGGAGGAAGCCCGAATCCTTCATAAAATGATGGAAACAGAAACACCTCTGCTCCACTATAGATGGCCGGAAGGTGTTTGTTTTCAATAAAACCCGTAAATATCGCTTGCTCCGCTATTCCCAGCTCTACACAAAGCCTTTCCATTTTATTACGGCCACCATCTTTTTTGCCGCCCAGTACAAGTTTATATTCTCTTCGCAGCTCATGTTTTATTTTTGCATATGCTTTAAGAATGCCTTCCACATTCTTGTGCGGCGCAAAATTACCTACATAAAGCATGTAGTTCCCCTCAATGCCATAATTATTTTTGGCCCTCTTTATTTCATCCATGCCTCTAGGGTTAAATTCATCGCCAAATCCTTCATAAATTACTTCGACCTTCCCTTCCGGCGCTTCAAATAAATCCACGATGTCTTTTTTTGAATAGTTCGAAACGGTAAGGATTTTAGCTGCATTCTTTGCCATGAGACGAGACCACAATTTCAATATAGGACCAAATCTGTAAGCTGTCCTGTGTCCGCCAGCAGCCTGACTATCATTCACTGAATGCCCGATTTTGACGAATGGTGTTACATCATGAACTGTTATTACCGTCGGACAGTGAGCTAAAAGTGGCGTTTTGTAATATGGTGAAAAGAATATGTCTATTTTTTCCCTTTTCAGCAATTTGGGAAGCTCGACCTGATCCCAGATAACAGTAGATTTCTCGGTCATGATAATATGTTTCATGTTCTGGTGTGCCGGAGAGAAGAACGTATTCTGGTTTCCAATAACAATAAACTCCCATGAAGGGGCTATATCAGGGGCATACTTCAGAAAATTAGAGACAAACCTGCCTATGCCGTTAACTTCATTCCTTCTGATGTCTCTGGCGTCAATTCCGATCTTCATTTGTAAATATCGCAAGTCAGACAAAGGAGGCCGCAGCAAAGGTTTTCATAACATTCATCAGGAGAGCAATGAATCATAAATCCCCTCGATCATGCCCGTATTCTTTCTTACATCAAACAGCTGCTCGGCCCTGCCTCTGGTCTTTTCTCTCATACTGCACAGAATCCGGCGATCATCCGATACTTTTCTTATTATGGCCGCCAACTTCTCATGATCACCTGCAGGAAACATGAATTCTTTCAGCTCTTCACCCATGGCTTCCCTGCTGGACATGAGATCAGTAGCTATTACGACCTTTCCCATCGCCATCGATTCAATTATCATCCTCGAAAGGCCCTCTTCTTTCATTGCGGGTAAAACCACTGTATCAACTGCCGACATATCATCGAGGATATTCGGCCTGTAATTTTTATATGTTACGCTGACGCCTCCTGACATCGCGCCAAGTTCCTCCAGATATTCCGGGTCTCCGTCTCCCATAACGGTCAGTTCCACTTCCCTGTTTATGCTCCTCATTGCCCCAAGGAGTGCATCTATGCCTTTTCTGCGCTGTATCTGTCCAAAATAACCGATTTGCAGGGGCCCGTTATTTTCGCATCTGTCTGAAGGCCGGAATGCATCCAGTTCAACCCCGTTAAAAATAATAGCGACTTTGTTCTTCCTGTCCCTGAATCTCCTGGCAGCGGTCCCGGATACCGCAATCAGTCGGTCTGTCAAATAATACAGAAGCCTGTCCCCCAAGACATGGGAATCTGATACACGTGCATGGAAAATAACACGCACCCCGGAGACCTTTTTTACCAGCACTGCATAAAAGGCCTCACGTGGCGACTCTGTATGAATCAAATCGATCCTGTTTTCCCTGACTATCCTCCACAACCGGACCAGACTGCTTGCAGGAGATGCAGCATTAATCGTCCGGATCCTCGGGAACGGCAGAATAAATGTTTTCACGCCCAGCCTGGCGGCTTCTTCAGACAATTCATCTTCCTTCGGTACAACCAGAAAGGGCTGGAACCTGTCTCTGTTAAGATATTTAATCAACAGATGCAGGCTTCTCTGCCCGCCTCCGCGCATGGAGCTGAAGCAGCTTGTAAACAATATGTTATATTTCTGCGGCCCCATTGTTCCTCTTGAGCAGCCCCTGGTACAAATCTTCTATTTTTTCAAGCATCCCCTGTACTGAAAATTTCTTCTTTACGATCGCCCTTCCTTCTACACCCATCTGTATGGCCTCTTCTCTATGATTAAGCATGTATAACATAGCCCCTGCCAGCGAAGCGGTATCTTTCGGCGGCACAAGCAGGCCGTTTTTCCCATGTTCGACTACTTCAGGAAGACCCCCGAGGGATGTTGCTATGACTGGCTTGCCTGCAGCCATGGCCTCAATTATTGCCAGTCCGAGCCCCTCCCTTTCAGATGACGGCAGGACCGCAATATCAACTGAGGACATAATTTCAGAGATGTCCGTGACTGTCTCCCTGAATATGATGTATGAACTTATTCCAAGTCTTTCTGCCTGTTCTTCAAGTTCCCCCTTCAGTGCCCCTTCCCCGACCAGGACAAATTTGACTTTATCTGAACAGGTATCAATAACAGATTTTGCGGCATCCAGAAGATATTTATGTCCCTTGTGCGGCGCAAAAGAAGCCACACAGCCGATTACAATCTCTTTTTCATCTGCAATACGTCTCTGTGAATTACGTTCAAATTTATCAATATCCACACCGTTATAAATGACCTCCAGCTTATCGGCCCTGATTTTTTCACGGTCGCCTGCGAGATCTGCTACAGCCTGAGAACAGCACAATATTCTGTCACTGAAACAACTCAAGAATTTCTCTATAAATAACTGCCTGCGGGTACAATCCCAATAAGTTGTGTGCATGTGAGAAAGTACGACCGGAGTCCTGGCAAAAATACCTGCCAGTCTTCCCATGGTAGTAGCCGTGCAGCCATGGGTATGAAGGACATGAATTCTTTCTCTTCTTAATTTCCTGCAGAGGTTCGCAAAAAACAGGACATCCCTGTGTGATCTCATATTTAATATCTGGACATCGATTCCCTTATTTTTCAATTCATCAAATATCCGGCCTCCGCGGACCAGACACCAGACACTGGGATGAAACCGGTTTTTATCCAGCCCTGTTGCGATAGTGTCGACAACTCGCTCCAGTCCCCCGATTTCCAGGGCCTCCACCATGTGCACTACGTTTATAACGGACCTTTTCCGTACGCTACCGCACGCACGCGATTTATGTCCTGTGGTACTGCTGAACACGTCCACTCTGTCTTTATTGAGGGAATACATCAGTATGCGAATTTCCTCATGTGAAG
The DNA here is from genome assembly GCA_003599025.1 of Nitrospiraceae bacterium. Lineage (GTDB taxonomy): Bacteria > Nitrospirota > Thermodesulfovibrionia > UBA6902 > UBA6902 > UBA6902. Next base: position 26,579 of record QZIL01000021.1, read on the forward strand.
CATGCTATCTAGGCTTTATCCCCCGAGACATGCCACTTGAGCACTTTCAGGTTATTCAATATGCGTCCCCTGTGATTACCGCCGTCACCCGCTATAAGATGATACCTGACCGCAATATACGCCATTTCTATAATTACCCCGGCCATTAAAATAGGTTTTATAACAAGATACCCTTTGGCTTTGTATTGCTTCATGAAGAAATACAAAGCGCTTCTGTGCCAGGCTATATCTCTCAGCCTGATGTTTTTTGCTGTTGAGCTTCCTCCGGAGTGCGTTATCCTGAAGTCAGGACAAGAAATCGTCTTTAGACCTATTTGCCCGATTCGGACTCCAAGATCAGTATCTTCAAAAAAGAGGAAGAAATTCTCATCAAAACCACAAAGGCTCTTGTACACGGAACTTTTCATCAGAAAACAGCTTCCGGAGGGATATCCATGCACCTGTATTTCTGACTGGTTCAGCAGAGTAGCGTCCCTGAAGGTCAGCATATTAAGAAACAGACAGTAATTCATCATGTCTCTAATACGCGGGACTGTCCTCAGATATTTGTAGCGCAGATTGCCATTGTCATCAAATACTATCGGAACAATTGCCCCGATGTCTTTTTTGTCTTTGAAATAATCGAAAAGCTTTTTGAAGTCAGCATCAAGCAGTGTTGTATCGGGATTCATTAACAGAAGGTGTTCGCCTTCAGCCATTCCTGCGCCCTGATTGTTTGCCCGCCCGAACCCGACATTGACCCGATTTTCAATTAACTTCGCATACGGGAATTCATGCCTGACCATGTCCGGGCTTCCGTCAGCAGATGCGTTATCTATTACTATGACCTCGAAGGAGACACCTCCCATTCTCTCATAGATGGATTTAAGACAGTCTCGCATTGGTCCTTTGGAGTTCCAGCTTACTATAATTATTGAAACATCCATTTTCATTTTTGTGGTACAGCCTTGAACAGGACTACCACACCGAAAAGATTCGGGAAACTCCTTGACAGAAATGAGCGAGACCAGTCATAGACCGGTCTAAAAAAAGGCAATTTATATTCAAGGGGGAGATCACACTTAGTGACACTCCAGTCTACCACAGAATATCCGCAATCCTTAATAAACTGCCGGGCGGAATAGAATGTAAAAAAACGAAGGTGGGTCTTGTCGAGCACCCCTGAATCCTGATAATCATATCTTCCGAACAAGAGTTCCTTTCGCACACCATACGACGCAACATTCGGAATCGTTGCGATTATAAAGCCCCCTGGATACAGGAGTTCCCTGCTTTTAACCAGAACGCTCCGCGGATTCACCAGATGCTCCAGTACATCAAGGAACAGTATGACATCATATTTTCGGGATATCGCATCCCATATGTTCTGGTCTTCTATGCTTCCGGTAAAGACTTTTTCATAAAACTGTTCTGCCGAACGGGCCGCCTCTCTGTTTATCTCAACCCCCCAGACTTTATTGCCCCTCTTCTTTAAAACCTCTCCCAGATATCCGCTGTGACAGCCGACTTCCAGGACAGATTGATCCCCCCTGGTAAGTTCAAGGACCTGTTTATACTTCAGCCCCATCCCTGACTTGAAATCCTGATGGTAATGATACCCTTTATATAAGTCGTTTTCGCCCATTGTCATGCTATAAAGAACTTACTACCTTTCGATACAAATCCAGGACTATCGGGGGGGTAAATGGTTTCACATACGACCTCCAGTTTTTTGATGACGCGCCTGAGTTAAACTGCTTCCACATGCCAACATGTTTTATAAACTCATCCATATTAATGGAATCCTCCCGGACGCTTTTAAACCCTAATCCTATTACGGTGTGCGGGAATGTTTCCTCCCCGAGAAAATCAACAAATGAGGATGAGAAAATAGATAGAAGACTTTTAAAGCCTTCAGGGGTAAACCTCCAGTAATCGTACGGGAAGTTATGTATGGAGAAATTCATGACCGAGCTCACAATAGCAGCCCCTCCCGGTTTAAGGATCCTATGCACTTCCTTTACTGCTTCTCTGAAGAACTCAACATGCTCAAGGGTGTCCATGATAAGGACTGTCCCGACAGATTCTGATGGAAGGGCTATATTATGCAGGTTCAGGACCCTGTCCACACCCGGCCCCTCCCGCATATCACAGCCAACGTATTCCTTCCCCCGGAAAAGCCGGCGGAGATCCGCAAATCCTTCCTGCCCCGGGACCTGTAAAGCGCCGAACTCATAAACCGGTTCCATGAGAGGCAGTGTCTGTGAGGCGATCTCAACATAGTCCTTTATAATCTCTCTCATATAGTCACCATCCTTTCAATGACTGTATATTGATCTTTATATTGTCAAATAAACGATAATTCAGAAGCCGGTCAACCATATAGGTCATGCAAAGATATGCTCCGATAAAAAGCATTATGAGCAATACTAACTCCGGCAAGCCTGTATTGATCAGGCGGGTTTTCAGCAGGAAGACAAGTAATACCGGAAATCCTGTATTGACCAGAGACGTGACAGTGGCCCTGCCGAAGTTAATGACACCGCACCCGGTTGCTTTAGTTATCAGATAAAAAGCCGCAAGATTCGGCAACAATGTAGAAAAAAGAACAGCCATAGAAGTCCCAACTATCCCCCATTTTACAGAAAGAGGATAGATCAGAATAATTAATATAATTAAGACCCAGAATTGCAATTTTGTAACTATCCCGGGGTTCCCCGTGGATACAAAGACCTGTCCGGCAACTGTCCCTATGGACCTCACTACTCCCCATATAACCAAAACCTGCATTACAGGCACCATCGGAAGCCATTTCTCTCCTAAAAATATAACGGTAAAATCAGGGGCTAATATAAAAATCATTCCGGCTGCTGGAAATGACAAAAACGCCGTCAGCTGCAGGACCTTTAAAAATCCCTCCCTTAACCTGGGAAGATCGTCCTGAATCTTGGAGTAAGCCGGGAATGATACCTGAGAGATAACGCTCGAAATTTCTGTAGCGGGAATGTTTGAAATTTTGTAAGCCATCTGATAAAAGCCGAGCGCGGTCAGACCAAGCAGCTTTCCTACAAAGATATCATCTCCCTGGCTTATTAAGAATACGAGTATGCTTGATCCAAAAATCCATTTCCCAAAAACTGCCAGTTCTTTTACCTTTATCAGGTCAAAACGCAGGGAAGGTCTGTACGGATGGATTATGTAGCTCGCAACAAGTTTGACTATACTTGAAGCAAGCAGACCGAGAACAAGGGCCCAGACACTCCTCAGCGCAAAAGCCGCGGATACAGCTATCGCAAAGTCGGCCAATGTACCGCACAAATGATAGATATACATCCTTTTAAATTCCAGTTCTTTTTCATAATAAACGAGCCCGATATTGGTAACAGCCTGGAAAAGCACAGTACATCCGATTGCCCGGATTATCAACGCTGCTTCAGGGGCCTGAAAAAACGATGCAGCATAAGGCGCAGTAAGATACAATATTGCAAACAGAGCAACTCCACGCAAAATCGACACTGTCCATGCGCTGTCAAGATATGACCTGATATCTTCTTTCTTCTGAATTAACGCTGTCTGAAATCCGGTCTGCGAAAAAGTTTCAAGGGTCGCCATGCTTAAAAGCGCAACTCCAAGCAGGCCGAACGCATCAGGTGCAAGAATGCGGGCAAGAACAACAAGCCTTGCCAGACTAAATACCTGTTGAGTAATTCTGAGGGCAAAAACCCAGGCTCCGCCTCGTGCTATCCGTTGAGATAACCTAGTTTCCTTGTGAGAAAACTGGTTCATATTCCCTTTAAGTCCCATAACATTTCAACTTCATACACTATTGCCTTCAGGTGCAGCACCGATTTCCGGCAGCATTATAACGATTGCGGCCAGAAAGCAGAACGGCTCCATTATCCGAACGATAATAAATGTGCTGGCAGTCAGCGCCTGGACCAGCAATCCCGCGAAACCGCCCAGAAAACCGAGGGTCAGGCCTTTGGCCCAGCCTTCTTCCACCCGGTCGAGTGTTTGTTTCCCCTTTATGAATATAATTGCCATAATCCACATGTATGCGATGAAGCCCATAATGCCTGTCTCCCCCAGCACTCTCGGATATTGGGCATCCACAATACCTAATCCCGTTACTCCGTATCCCAAAAACGGTCGCTCGGTCCACAGGTGCATGATGCGTATCCATTTGTCGATACGCAGTGACCCTGATTCGGCAATAGTCACATCTTTACCAAGTACGTTATATGTCTTGCCGGACGCAAACGTGACATCTATACGCTGCTTGACTGATTGAGGTATTACAACCGGCAACAGGGCAATTATCAGTAAGAGCCCGGCCACTAAAACAAGCCTGGCCCTTTTTGTCAGGGCTACGATAGTTATAAGCATGGGAAAGAAACCTAGCCAGGACCCACGGGACAGGGTAAACAGGAATGGAGGTACAATTAACCCGAGGAAAAGCAGCAGGGGCATGAGCAGATTCAGTGATCTGCAGTAAACAATAATCCCGATCGCTATGGCCATCATAAAAAGGAGGTAGCCGCCAAGGGTATTGGCCTCTTCTCCCTCTGATATATCAAAGGGCGCCGCCACCCTTTCAAACCCCGACAATTTGAGATACCAGGCGTATATGCTCACGATAAGACATACAAGCAAAAGCAGAAACACATATTTCCTGACCTGTCCCATGTCCCGCAGGTTATTCGCAACCATAAAGAAGAGCAGGAAATATTCGATATACTTCAGCACATAAAAAAAAGCGGATTTTATATTCACATGGCCCTGCAGTGCCCCGAACAGCGTGGCCAGCACGGCAATGAACACGTAGGCAAGGATAGGACGGACCAGAGGGTTGGACCTCAACAGTCCCAGTTCTTTATGTATGGCCATCTTGGATATCCAGCTGAAAAAGATAACGAGCAGCAGCAGGTCATCCACCCTTATAACCACCTCACGGCCTGGCACACCACCTATGCCGATCTCCGGCGAAAGAAGCATCGAAAAGATCAGGATGATAAGCGCTGCATCGGTATTTACAAAGGCGATAAAAAAAACGATCCCCGCAAACAGGACCATGCCCGGTATTGCCAGAGGTGATTTAACTACATATAAAAACGCTATCCCGGACAGAAAAATTAATGAAGTGATGACAGCGGTATTTGAACGTTCATTCGTTATATGCATATTCTAATATTAAGGCGGTTATCTAAACCGGCTGGCTTTGCTCCCCGTAATAGCTCTCTTTATCACCATAGTGAATTGGATGTAACGCGGTACCCTTCTGAAGCCTGTTATGATTCAGGACTATTCCGGAAATATTGGCGCCGACAGATTCGATCTGGATTTTGGCCCTCAAAAGGGATTCCCTTGGCAACTTACCGACCTGATAACACAGAACAACACTGTCAACCCTGGAAGCCAGAAGACTGGCATCGGTTACAGGCAGAACAGGCGGAGAATCAAAGAATATATAGTTGAACCTTCTCCTCAGCTCTTCAATCAGCTCCACATTTTTTCCCGATTCGAGTATCTCTGCGGGATTAACAGGCGGGTGTCCGCTCGGAAGTATCCATATATTATCCATGCCTGAAGACCCGGTTATCATCTCAAGCGCCGCATCACCCAAAATAATGTCCGATATGTTCTTCAGCGCCTCATCCAGAGTCGCTGTTCCGGATATGACTTCTGTCAGACCGGGCCCGCTCCTGATACCAAAAGACCTGCTGACAGCAGGTTTCCTTAAGTCGGATGATACCAGCAGGGTTTTTGCTCCTGTCTGGGCAACAGCCAGTCCCAGATTAACAAGCACAGTTGTCTTGCCTTCCCCGGCTCCCGCGCTTGTGACAAGGATGGTCTTTCTGGAAGGGCCGAGCCTCAGGTTGGTCCTGATATTGCGGAAGGATTCAGCCATAAGCGAGGTGGGCAGGTGATGGGTGATCATCCTGATGTATATATCAGCCGACTCCCTGCTGCTGATGTCCGGCATATTGGACGCAGGTTTTGACCGCCCCTTTTTGATATCTCTGTCTGCAGATGGAACCACACCCAGGACCGGCAGTTTCATTATATTTTCCGCCTCTTCAACGGTCCATATAGACCTGTCCATGGCTTCGAGGACGAAAACAAGGCCAATCCCTGTTAAAAGTCCTATGAGTCCTCCAAGAAGCACGTTGATATTTCCCGCTGTGTTTACAGGCGCGTTTGACAGTACCGCGGGATCGATAATGGACACATCTCCCACTTTTTGCGCCTCTGTAATGCGCGCCTCTTCAAGTTTCTCCTTAAACATCATGTAGAGTTTTGTATTGATTTCAACCTCTCGCGCCAGTTTGACCTGCTTAAGTTCCTGCTCCGACAATTCCATATTCTGAAGCGCGTATGAATCGCTTTTTATTTCGAGCCGTGATTCAAGGTCATTGATCTGCTGCTTGAGCTCTATGATCTTCGGGTTTTTTCCTGTATACCGCTGAGAAAGCCTGGCCAGCTGGTACTTCAGTTCCACAAGATTTTCCTGAAGATTGCCGGTCTCTTTACCACTGTAAGCAAGCTCCTTTAATCTGCTCGCCTCTTCTTTGGCCCCTCCCATGGTCCTCTCAGACTCTTCCAGCCTTTTGTTCAGGATCAACAACTGTTCTTCTATGAACAGCCGTGAACTGCGCGCCTGCTCTCTTTTCTCTCTCAAGTTTTCCTCAACATAAACAGCTGCCACCGTGTTGGCCAGATTCATGGCATCTTCTGCAATATTTGAAATTCCTGTAATCTCAATAATGTTAGTCTGGTCGAGCCTCTTTGTCTCGATCTTCTCCTGCAGATTACTCACAACCTTATGGACCTGGTCCATTGGTGAATCTTCCTGTATAAGTCCAAGCCTTATGGCAGAGTGCCTTATTATGGGATACCCCTTAATGATATTTGTCTGTGAAGCCATTATGTCTCCGGGATTATACACGATCCACTCTGTCAGGAGCCCCGCAATGGTTTTACGTTCTTCAATTTTTACAGTAGTTGATGACTTGTACACAGGAGGCGCTGGAGGAAACAATATTAATCCGGCTATTACGCCTGTCAGCAGCGTAGCGAGTACAAGGAACTTCCTTTTGTAAAATATCCGTGTGTAATCTTTTATATTAAATTCATATTGCGGCAAAGAAAGTCACTCCTCTGTTTTATGAATGCAACATTTAGGATCGTTAACTTATTGCTACCTGTAAAAGTGATGTCCTGCCTTCATGGTCTGTCATTCCGGGCTTGACCCGGAATCCAGAAGAAGACTGGATTCCTCCCGATGCAACAGGACGGGAATGACACTGCGTGGGACATTTCTTCTGCGTCATTCAATAGCTCCGTCAAACCTTACTTTGACAGGGTCTTCACTGTTGTGCCGCCGGAAGTTATGGGGCCGAGAATCTGGCTCATGAAGTAATTCACATCTGCTATGAATTTTTTCGGAACGTAGACAATGTCTTCAGTCAGTATTTCAACGTTCTGACTTACATCTCTGCCCTTAAAAGCATCGTTCAGATTAATTCTCTTACCTTCAGGGTTCTCTTTCCCCCCCCTGATAAGCATGACGCTGGATGGCACAGAATCATCGGTAAAACCGTTTGCGCTGGCTATGGCCTCCAGCACAGACTTGCCGCCCGTCACATAATACACACCCGGAGTTCTCACTTCACCGAGGACAATGACCTTTCTGCGATCAAGCATTTCAGAGGTGGTTGGAATATAGATAATGTCCTCAGCCTGCACACGTATATTCTGTCCCAGGTCGCTCTTGTCAATGGCCTTGGACAGATCAAGCTTTAGTCCTGTGGGGTTTTGCTGCCCCTCCCTGATAAGTGTCACGCCTGAGGGGGATGCTGTGTCAGTGAAACCCTGCGCACTGGCTATGGCCTCCATCACGGTGTTTTCCCCTGTAACAAAATAGACCCCGGGATGTTTCACTGCTCCCATCACAACAACTTTTTTTCCGCCAGATTTTCTGAATGATATGGAGACCTCAGGGTGCTTGATATAATCTGTCAGTCTTGTTTTTATCCTCTCTTTAAGCTCGGCGAAGGTCAATCCCGAAGCCCTGATGTCCCCTGCCAGAGGAAAAGATATTCTTCCATCAGGACGCACTACAACCTCTTCTCTCAGGTCTTCTTCAAGCCATACGGAAATAAACAGTACGTCCCCTTCCTGTATGATATATTCCCGGGAATTGTGCTCCGAGTGCGTATCAACTGTGAAATTGTCCTCTGCAGTATTTATTTTATTAATGGCCGCACTATGTGCATTAAAGGCGGAACCTTGAGTCAGCAATACAAGTACGCAAGCCCCCATTACAGGAATAAGGATACCACGGATTAAACTTGGCAGCAGTTTATTAAGTAAAGTATATTTCATTCTTTATTAATAGTGAACCAGGCTGCCTTCCTTTTTTGCCTTTCTAACAGCATATGAAAAGGTCATGACCCCGACAGGCAGAAAGACTGCCGTAAAGAGAGCGAGTGCCCCTATATGCGGGACAAGATCCGAAAAAGAGCTCCCTGCCAGAAGCGCGCCCCTGAGCCCGTTTAATGTATGAGTGATCGGCAGAAACATCGCAATGTCCTGGAGGAAATCCGGCAGAACAGCGACCGGATAATATACCCCGCCAAGGAGGCTGGAGGCTGTAAGGAACACCCAGGTCACAGGATCACCCTTTTTAAAAATCATGATGACGGCTGCAGATATAATGCCCAGACTGCCCGAGCTTGTTAAGGTCAGGATGAGAATAATCAGTGCAGCGGACAGTTCATTTAATTTCAGATTCACCTTGAAAATTAATATCCCTATTATCAGGTACAGAAATATGTCAGCAGTTGCCAGAAGGAATTTCCATAGCGCCTGGCTTACAAGCATTATGGAGAGCCTCGTAGGAGTGAGCAGGATTGCTTCGAGTGTTCCGGTTATCTGTTCATTTCGTATCGCGTTTGCAAAGCTGCTCAGGCCTGATGAAAGGTAGCCGGAAAAAGCGATGCCGATCAATACAAAAGGGAAATATTCCCCTCCATATGCCTCCAGATAAGGACTCACTTTATAACCAAATGTTCTGGAAATAAAGAAGAACGTGAGCACAGTAAGAACAATGCCTGAAAGATTGAAGAAAAAGAATAAACGGTAACTGGTATCTATAAGGAAGTCACGTTTTATGAAGGCATACGCCCTACGCAGAAACATAAGGTCCTTCCCTTTCACAGATGTCTGCAGGTCCGGTTACCCTTCTGAATATCTCATACAGGTCAGCCTCTGCTGATCCGGTTTCATCCCTCAACTCTCCTAAAGTACCCATTGCCATAATCCTGCCGTGATGCATAATTGCTATACGGTCGCATATCTCTTCTGCCTCAGCCATCTGGTGTGTAGTCATAAAGACAGTCTTTCTTCTCTTTTCCACAAGCTCTGCTTTGATAAACGTTCTTAATTTAGAGGCCGCGAGCGGGTCAAGGCTCTTTGTCGCCTCATCAAGAAAAAGTATCTGAGGATCATTGAGCAGGCTCCGGGCAATGAGCATCCGCTGCCTGATGCCGCTTGAGCATTTCTGGAAACTGATATCAGCCTCTTTCTCTATTTCGAGCAGAGAGAGGACCTCGCCTATTTTTTCCTTTGATGATTCAGAGGACAGTCCGGAGAGGGCTGCAAAGAAATCGAGGTTTTGCCTTCCGGTAAGTCTCCAGTAAAAAGACCTGTCATCACCGCTCACAAGACCGATGGACGCCTTGACTTTGCTCTCATAAAGAGACGTGTCATATCCGTTTACAATAATACTGCCCGACGTAGGAATTATGAGTGTGCAGAGTAGCTTGATCAGGGTTGATTTCCCTGCCTGGTTCGGCCCGACCAGGCCGAAGAGTTCCCCCTCCCTCACGTCAAGTGCTACCCCGTCAACTGCTTTAAGGATCTCCCTTCTGCCCCATATCGGCCCCTGCCGGAAATGCTTCTTTAAATTCGATGTATGTATGGCAATATTCATGACCTGAGTGATACCTGTTTTGAAAAATGAAACATTACTCTTAAAGCAGTTCCTGCCCCTGCACGTATCCTTTTCACATAATCATGGACACCTGCCCTCTCACCTTCCTTTTTCTGAATCAGGGAGAGTTCGCTTTTTGAAGGGAAAAGTAATCTCCACAAAAACAGAAACCTGTCCTTTATCGACTCATTCATGCCAAGGCAGATAAGCCACTCGCCCGTTAAAATAGGGGTGCCGCGCAATACAGAAGAAAGAAACGTGCGCTCGATAAGGCCGATCCTCCGGGGCCTCAACCTCCTGAGGACCTCCTCAGGTATATCTGCATTGAAAATCCCTGATACAAGGTACAGAGTGTAATAAACACTCTTGGAAAGATTAAAGGCAGATGCGTCCTTAACAAGCATCTCCCAGTCAATTTCTTCACCCTTTGATCTCAGGACCTCGTTAATATCGCACAGTCTTACAAGGGGATGAAAGGAATGATTCAGTGCGTGCATGCATAAGTAAATGATGTTGTGGTGAAGGGAAAAGGTCCTTATGTGCGCATTGTCCAGATTCATTGATATCGATTCATCCCACAACCTGTTCATATCAATCCTTTGCATTACATTTAAATGGAAAGGTGAGAAATTAACGATATGCCAGTGAACATGCAGTGAGACAGGAGAAACGCCATCTGACCTGTATACGATGCTGTTGCGATACTGCCCTGTTGCTACAGTGCTGAAATCCCTGATCTCAAATTCAGGTTTGAACCCGTGTCTGCGTAATGTACGGTCTGCTTTTGCAAGGTCATCTTTTCTGACAAGAAGATCTATGTCCCCCATCGGGCGCATACCGACATCTTTATAAACCGATTGGGCCAATGCAAGCCCCTTAAAGACTATAATCTCTATCTTCTCCCTGTTAAAGGCAGCTGCAATCATTTCAAGAGAATGGAGCATCGGGATGTTCTTGCCTGAAACAGAATAATAAAAGTCCTTCAGATGGCCCCTGACATGACAGGGGGCCACGTGCTCTATCCCTTCTATCTTGTTCAATGTCCTGTAAACTAAAGATGCCGTGTCCTCTCCCTGAAGCTGTTTCAGAAAATAGTCCCAGTCAACATACTGGTCAAGTATCTTACAGACAGCCATTTCACGCTCATTATCAAGGACCGTGACTGAGCAGAGGCGTATAAGCCTGTCTTCTGCCTTCATCTCCCGGCTGAACCTGTTCATTGTGCGGCATTTAATTCGGTACGCCGTCATCTTGAAAAGCTGGTAAAAGTCAAATAAAACGTTGATCGCCCTGCCGTGCCATTTATCCAGACAGATGGAAAATAATTTCTTATGGATCTTGACTACCCTGCCCAGCAATTGCCGGTCTTTGAAGGCTTCTTCTTCCGTATATGCCATGTCCGCCTTGGGCACAAGTATGACTTCCCCATGCTGAACTGTTTTTCTTACTAGCCTATGAAGAATGAGTGCGGAGTTTCTTTCAAACAGGATTATGTCCCCCGGCTCCACTTCTGATGCACTGCTTTTTTGTACTACAACCCGGTCCATAGGATTTATAATTGGCTGCATGCTGCCGGTAGCTGTGTGGAAAGACCATTCCTTTACGTTCAAGACTGATTCCTTTATATAGTCAACGCAGAATAATCCGGCTTTTTCTTCAATATCCATGTCACATTAACCTCCTCCCCTTACCAAGGGGGGGCTGGGGGGGTCCCTCCTTCCTAAGCCATCAGTTTTGTACAGGGAACCGCCTTCATACATACTCTCGGAGCGATACGTGAGGAATTGCATACCACTGACAATACTTCAATCTTCTTCTCATATACGATCTCAGGCTTTTTATATGCTTTTTTCTTCTCTTCCTTCATCTCACACCTCTAAACATGTTCCCCTGGCAGTATTTTTCAGCGCTTTTGCAAGCATACACGCCGCACTCGACGGCCCCAGATAATCTTCATCTTCAGACACCGCCAGTCCTGGGCAGCGGCGGCAGTATGGCGCCTTATCACACGATCTGCAGGTATGGAGTTCATCAAACTTAATCGACCTTATTCGCTGAAAATGTCCTGACTGCATAATCTGTTCAATTGATTGTTCCCGTACGTTTCCTGCGTCCTGTTTCCAGCCGACGCAGGGATAAACTTCACCATATGGGGATATCAAAAGGTTGTTCAGTCCGGCAGTACACATAAATGTGTCGTCATTAACAGACTCCAATGGCTCAAAAGAAGCGGCCCTGTCGTCCTCCCTGAATATTTTAGTCATACCATCGGTATCGAGTCTGTAACGCAACGTGTCCCTTGAACCGTCATCTTTCGGTACAACGGTCATGTCATATACGAAATCCGAGTCGAGTTCATGGGACAGCTTTGTTAAAGCACCCAGCTGGTCTGCATTCTGATTCATCAGGAGGCTTTTAACTACTCTTTTTACCCCTCTTTGACCAAGCAGCTGAAAAGCCCTCATGGTCTTCTTAAAGGAACCTTTCGTGCCGGTAATACTGTCATGTATTTCAGGGTCAGCAGCGTATACGCTCATCTCTACCGACAGGGGATTGAGTTGCTTTATCTCATCAGCCATTTCACTGCTGATAAACGTGCCGTTTGTTAACAGCCTCAATGCAAACCCTTTGCTGCGGCTATAACGCGCAATTGTGAAAAAATCCTTTCTAGTTAAAATCTCACCGCCGCTGAATGTTATATACAGGGACTGAAGGGCTGCCAGTTCATCAATAACAGACATGATCTCTTCTGTGGTTAGCTCTTTTTTATCATCCCTGCGGACGCAGTAGCAGTGGCTGCAGGCCATGTTGCATCTGTGTGTAAGCTCCCAATGTACAATAAAGGGGATGTTCCTCTCCATTGTCTTTTTTATAATGTCGTTGTAATGGTCCTTCATATTGTCCTTCTTTACCTTTCGGTTACATTAAAATGTGTATAGCGGGCCGGGTAGACTTGCAGCAAAAGCTTTACCATCGATACCTCAGAGAAGCTTTTTCAAGGCATATCTGCGTTTTTCGTAATTCCACCATGTGTTACGTCCTGCTATACTCACTAATTCCAATGTCCTATCGCATTTGTAAAGGTTTTGCTGCATGTCCACCCGCCGCTTTGTACATAATCAAGGTTTAGTTTAAGTAAGGGCCTCTTCCTTCGGGTGTTCAAGATATATGAGCATGTCTCTCGCGTACAGATCATTAATAAATTCTCTCGTGTCGTTCAGCGCGTCATCATAAGACACGTCAAATTCCTCTGAAATGACCAAAGCGATCCGGTCTGTTCTGAGGTCCCCGTTTAAAAGCTCCCATATCCGCGAACCTGTCCCGTTCAGGACCATCACCTTGTTCTCCTGAGGTGAAATAATTACCGCTTCGTTGTCTATCACCCGTGATGCTGTTTGAGGCGACCTGTCAGGATACATGCTGTTTAAGTCCATCTATATGCCTCCAGAATGAATTATCTTTTGTAAAATGCATTTCATACAAGCCATATTCAACAAGAATTCTGCTGAATATATCAAAGAGTTTCTCAACCGGCTGCAGCTTGTTCGGAATATGTGGAACCGTTAAGATATCTGCCAGGGCCTGCGAGAGGGACAATTCTTTTATATACGTTGTGTTGTCCTGCTTCAGTGTAAATATTCCGCCAATATCATAGCCTCTGTTTTCCCTTTTGCCTATATGCATGTCCAGCCAGTGGGGGGCAGTGTAGGCCTGATATTTGCCGTTGCTTCGTTTAATGATCACCATATCATCACTTAATATGGTACAGTCGTCTGACAACGCAGACACAGTTGATTTACCTGCGCCTGAGTGGCCCATAAATATATAAACTTCATCATCCTTCAGTATCCCCGCTGCGTGCAAAACCACCGCATCTTCGTGCAGGATAAGCCTGAAGGTAAACATATTTCTCAGGAGAGTGCCGAGTCCCATTAACATGCCGCTTCTGCTTATAAGGGCCGAGCCGCAGGTAAGGTCTTTGTTAATTTTACTCTCCAGGTGATCGTCTGACAGTCTTAATTCATCGCCAGTGACCGACAGACCGGCCCAGGAGGAATTATTGACATACGGCTCATCAGTAAGCGTTATGTCCAGAGTAAGGGATGGCGGCCTGTCAGAAAGGAAAAGAGAATAATCCCTCCGGACACTGCTGATGAATTCAGAGGACTCTGATCTTAACATGATGCAAATTTCTGCAACTTCTATTTTTATCTCTTTCATCAGTCTCCGCTTTGCTTCAGACATTCCTTGATGTGAATAATGGGATAGTTCAGTAAATTAATTATGTTCTGTTCGTCCGGTTTTTTGTAATCACTGTTTAAAAGCACATGCAGTACCGGCCTTGTTGGGTGGCCCTGATTGATTGCAGCAACCCGGCATGTTTCTCCGGTATTTAATCTGACCAGGCTTCCGACAGGGTAGACCCCGACCATATTAATAAAAGCCTTCATTACTTTATAGTCATAGGAGTGTTTCATCTGTAATATGTTATGTACCGATTCATGGGGCATACATCTGTCGCGATGCGGCCGTGAATGGGTCAGGGCCTCATATGTGTCCGCAAGATGTATTATCCGGGAGTATATATTGAGGGATTCTCCTCTCAGGCCACGGGGATAGCCTGATCCGTCTATGCGTTCATGATGCTGAAGTGCGACCTGAACAGCTACTTCGGGCAATTCATCGGCCTCCTCCAGAATTCCGGCACTCATGAATGTATGGTTCTGTATTTCCCTGTATTCTTTAGAGGAAAGTTTTCCGGGCTGCATGGCCTGCTTCATATATTTCATCATTCCTATATCATGAAGAAATGCCGAGATACCGAGTTCTGTTAATCCGGTCTTGTCGTAACCTATGTCCTGCCCGATTTTAATTGATAATATACTCACATTGACTACATGGCTGCTGAGATAATCCTGCGCGTTCCCGGACATTAGAACAGGCAGATGACTGTTATTGAGGAGCAACTGCTCGACAAGTTTCTCTACGCATAAATTTACAGGACCACACTTAATAACTTCATTCCCGGACAACCTGTCATGGATCTCTTTTGCAAGAGCCATTGCCATATGATAAAGGTCCGAACTTTCACTTTCATTTTGTGCAGTGCTTTTCTGCTTTTCAGAAAGCTTTGAACTGAATACATCAAAGGACGTGTCGTCCAGACCACCCGGCCCGCTATATCCCTCTGCAGAAATATCGCGCTCTGCCTGTGTCTCCTGTTCTATAGCCTTATGCCTGATATAATCTCTGTGACTGCTGGCCTTCACTTCTTTCACCCAGTCTTAAATCCGATTCCGGAGACTGCTCCGCCTTTTCAGTTACATAAATGCTTTTTGCACAATGAAACTGACAATCCCTGATTTTTTTAAATACGCTAACTGCAAATACAGTGATGAAGCCCTACAGTCAGGCAGATAGAGCAATTAATATGCCATTACAATGAGTTATAGGTGGTTATCCTATTGGACATATGGGTGGATAACCTATTGTTATTATTCGATAATTTCAGCGCAAGCAATTGTTGACTTACAACCTGTTGAATCGAATGGATTTCCAGATATTCCACTTATCATAGAAGCCTCTTTTCAAAAAAGCCTGCATGTGACAGACATTCACCATCAATTAAATCTGGACATGCTCAGGCGTCAGTTGTATGACGTATTGGTGCAGCACATGTCAAAAATAATATAGAGAAACTTCTTCCTGCCCAAAATTACAAATAATGGATCTAAATTATTTTGGTGAACAGTTGCCTCATTTGTTTTTTCATGAAAGTCTTAAGATTTTCTCTCGTGAGTCGAAAAGATATAAACCAAAAGGTAAATATGCTCTTGTAAATTTTTGCTATAACTGCTCGTGAATAATATAAGAGAAAACATATCACGTAAACTTGCCAATCCCCGCACCAGGGCATATGTCCATTTTTTCTTACTGTTTATCGGCGCTGCAGGCATACTGCTTACGTCTTTGAACTGGGAAGTATTGCAGGGAATTCAGGAGAACCAGGACAAGGTACTGCATTATAAGGCAGGGCGTTTGATTGCAGTATCATGCTTTCTCCTGGTTTATTTCTGCATCCTTGCCCGGGTCCTGTTTGTAGGGGAGCACAGAAGTTCCATGACAGTCTTTCTGTTGTGGCTTCCGACCATGCTGGCTGCGGGCCTTGTCATAGGGATTGTTGTTGCACTTGCTTTTGCAGTTATTAAGGAAACAATAGACGGAGGAGGAGCAGGTTCTGTAGAATGGCTCGATATAACAGCAACACTGGACGGCGCCGCATCACTTACAGGTCCCATAGCACTCATCATAGCTATTACACCGGTACTTATCCCCCTTGATATGCTTATGCAACTGCCGAAACTGCTGCTGTCTGATGTCAGGACCGGCTTAAAGACATTAGACAATTATATTAAGGAAAGCAGATCTCATGAAAACCTGAAAAAACATACTGACGTGCTCGTTGTTGAAGACGATATTATGTGCGCAACCACAGTGATGAATTTCTGCCGCAGGAATGACCTTAAGTGTCATCATATATCGACTGCTTCAGAGGCTGATACATATCTTCGGGACAATATCAGGAACATCCGTCTTGTTGTCCTTGACAATTTCCTCAGGGTAGACGAGTCCGGCAACAGAATGACCGGAGGTGAATGGCTGATGATGATAAGTGAAGAATTCCCTGTAAATAAACGCCCGTTTCTTGTGGTGATCATTTCAGGACATACAGAGTTTCTGAGAGACGCTGCTTCACAGGCGAACCTGGTATTGCAGAAACCCTGGGACCCTCACGCCTTACAGGACTTTCTCAGAGAGAATAAAATAATAAACCATAGGAGGACATAACAAATGATAAGAGAGAAAAGACACCTTATAGCAATTGTTGATGATGAGCCTAACAGCCTTAAAGCCATGCGGAGGCAGCTCATGGATTCTTATGATGTCGCAACGTTTAATTCTGCAGATGAACTGCTCGGCTCACTTCACAAAATAAGTCCGAGTCTGTTCATCCTTGACTGGCTGATGCCCGGGAAGGACGGGATATCTCTCTGCCGGGACATAAGAAAAATGCATCGGTTTGATCTGGTCCCCATTGCCTTTTACAGCGGGATTGATCCGTCCACTTCAAACATACAAAAAGCCCATGAGGCAGGCGCGCAGACTTTCATCCCGAAGGCATCTTTTTCGTCATTTACGCTTATGCATATCGATACACTTGTGGACGGTTATGATCGTATGTCCAGATATCTGAGGCATCAAAAGACCATGCTCTCCGTACTGAAACACGATATGTCCAACCTGCTTACGGGAATAATCACCGGCATGCATGTCCTGCTGATGGACGATTATTTTAAAAATGATCAGGTCAGGGAGGAAACAAATACGATCACTCAGGCGTGTGACAAACTTCTGACCCTTTTCGGAGACCTCAGTGAAGTAATTGTTGATAATGACCGGAATATAAACAAGCCCCTGCCCTGCGTAAAAGTCACAGAAATCAGAGCGTCCCTGCACAATTCGCTCAGGGACATCATGCGTAAAGTCATCATTGAATTTCCGGACACATTAGAACTCGCCTGCGACCCGGTTGCAACTGCACGTGCTATTCATTACATGGTGAGGTTTGTGGATAAAACCGTAAGTCAGCATATTGATTTACTGATACGATCCGGCATGGGTGAGTCCGGAGTGACCTTCACTATTAGTCTGCACGGTAATTTCAAAGAGTGCCTTGAATCCTCCCTCATAAATATACTCGATCTCGAAAATTATGACGACCGGCACGATTTACTGGCCGTCCAGTATTTTCAAAACTATCTGAACCAGAACAACACTGACATCTCCATTATATATAATGGAACTGCAACCGAGATCAGTTTTCTGGTCCCTCAGCAATCTCAGGACCAGCATAGCCAGGCACAGCCGGATACAGTTTTCAGCTCCTGCGCGGCAGAAGATATCAGTGTCAGTCCGCTCTGAGAAAAGTGCCCTGACTTAAAGAAATGGCGTGCCTTGTTTCTGACAATCAATTCTCTTCGGGTTTGGAATGATTGATCGGGTGAATTAAAAGAAGAAGTTTCCGGTGAGACACCTTATACACAGAAGTCCCGCCGGACTGTCTATTTGTTCATCATATCAAGAAAATCCTTGTTGCTCTTTGTCCCCGTAATCTTGTCGAGCAGGAACTCCATGCTTTCGACTGTGCTGAGGGAATGAAGCACCTTTCTTAATATCCACATCCTCTGAAGCGTGCTCTTGTCAACAAGAAGTTCTTCCTTCCTGGTGCCCGAGGCGTTGATGTTAATGGTCGGGAATATCCTCTTGTCTACGAGTTTTCTGTCAAGGTGCAGCTCCATATTGCCGGTCCCCTTGAATTCCTCAAAGATAACATCATCCATCCTGCTGCCTGTATCAATAAGGGCAGTCGCAAGGATCGTCAAACTTCCTCCCTCTTCGATGTTTCTGGCAGCTCCGAAAAATCTCTTCGGCTTCTGGAGCGCGTTGGAATCAAGTCCGCCTGAAAGCACCTTGCCGCTTGCAGGTATCACTGCATTGTAAGCCCTGGCGAGCCTGGTAATTGAATCCAGAAGGATAACGACGTTTTTCCTGGTTTCCACGAGTCTCTTGGACCTTTCAATAACCATCTCGGCAACCTGCAGATGCCT
Organism: Nitrospiraceae bacterium; assembly: GCA_003599025.1. Classification (GTDB taxonomy): domain Bacteria; phylum Nitrospirota; class Thermodesulfovibrionia; order UBA6902; family UBA6902; genus UBA6902. The sequence goes on from QZIL01000021.1 coordinate 45,221, forward strand.
CTGAGGGGGTTCATCAAACGTCGAACTTATTATCTCTGCATCCACCTGTCTTTTCCAGTCAGTGACTTCTTCAGGTCTTTCATCGATCAGAAGTACGATAAGATGGACTTCCGGATGGTTTTTCTTTATTGCCTTTGCTATGGACTGGAGCAGCATGGTCTTACCTGTTCTCGGGGCTGCGACAACCATGCCTCTCTGTCCCATACCTATCGGCGTTACAAGGGACATAACGCGTGTAGAATAATCCGACTTGCTGTATTCAAGGTTTATTGCCTGAGTTGGATAATACGGTATGAGGTTGTCAAACAGGGCCCTCTCAATGCTCTCATCAGGCGGCTCATGGTTAACGGCCTCTACTTTAAGAAGCGCAAAATACCGCTCGCTCTCCTTCGGCGGCCTTATCTGTCCGGTAACAAGGTCCCCTGTACGGAGGTTGAACCTCCTTATCTGTGACGGGGAGACATATATATCATCCGGCCCCGGCAGATAACTGTAGTTCGGGGAACGGAGAAAACCAAAACCATCCGGTAGAATCTCGAGTACCCCCTCCCCGAAAATCAGACCGGTCTTTTCAGTCTGGGCCTGGAGAATAGCGAAGATCAGGTCCTGCTTCCTCAGACCTCTCGCACCTTCAACGCTCAGTCCTTTTGCCATCTTTGTCAGCTCATCGATCGTCTTTTCTTTGAGATCCGTAATATTCATGCTATCTCCTTGATTATTGCTTTTGTTTGCCATGGGATAATACTTCCTCTCTTAGCGGGAATACATTTTCTTGATAAAATCTGCTCTTGGAGGTTTGTAACCTTTCAGCCTCAAACGGGATTGTTAAAAAGAAGATTTGTTATCCAAATAGTATAATAGTTTAATTTATTTGTCAATACTAAAACCAGCCATTAAAAATATTTATTTTCAGGGTGTAGCCCGGATTCATCAGGGTATTAACGGCGGCATTTAAGTACAGATATTAAGCTTAATTGCTTTTTTAATACGGTCTCTGCAAAATATTCCCATGCCCGGTCAGACTGACAAGGAAATTGTTATTTTCATCACAGCGCCGAACGAGGATGAAGCGGCCCGTATCGCCCGCTCCCTTGTCGAAGCCCGCCTCGCTGCCTGCGCGAATATAGTCAGGAACATCCGCTCGATATACACCTGGCAGGGAAGCGTCCAGGACGATACCGAAGTCCTCATGGTAGTAAAGACCCGAGAGGTCCTGTTCGAGGCAGTATCGGCCAGGGTCAGAGAGCTCCACAGCTACGATGTGCCTGAGATCATAGCGCTGCCGATCATAGACGGTTTTCCGGACTATCTTAACTGGCTTAGAGGATCAACTGAATGAAACGGGAGGTCAAATAACATGGAGGAAAAACTCACCGAAGAATTAGAGGACTCCTTAAAGGGATGGAAAGAAAAGACCCCTCTTGAAAGCAGGGGGTTCCTGACATGGGAAAAGGACCTGGTATTTACATCAAGGATACGCGGATATTCATTCGAATATGACCCGGCCGCGCAGGAGGGCTGTTTCCCCACCGACACCCTGCTGATGAGCGTGGCCGGCTGCCTGGGGATAGATGTTGTCATGTTTCTTCAGAAAATGCGGGCAGAGATCAGCGAATTTGAGATCGAAACATCAGGTGAGCGAAATCCCGTGCCGCCGCAGTATTTCAAGGCGATCAATATGGTTATCAATATTGCCGGGAAGGGTATTACACCAAAAAAAATGGACCGGGCCATTTCACTTTCACAGGAAAAGTACTGCTCGGTCTATCATTCACTGCGCAAGGACATTGAATTCAAGGTGAGCTACAAGATCAGTGAGGCTTAGGATACACCGAGTTCTTTTTTGAGCCAATCTTCGAGTTTCCCTGTAATCGGGTACATACCTGCGATACAGTCCGGGACCTTGCACTTCATTGCAGCCAGCAGCAGCTCTTCCGGGATGTCAATAATGCAGCCTACGTTCTGGCTCATCATACGCTTCAGCAGCATGATCATGAGCATCGGCTTATCATTTACGAGGTCCACATAGAGCATATAGCCGCTTGTGATATCAATTAGTTTTCCGGACTCACTGCGCGGGCCGGAGGAAGGGCTCATAAATATTTTTGGAGTTACTTCCCACCTTATGCCCTGAATGAAAGACTGGTTCTGCTTAACGTCATTAATGCTTATCAGTTTCACGGGTTTTATTATAATAAAAAAATATTCATTTTGTTTATAATTAAAAAAATCAAAAGGAGTCCACAATATGAACTGCCTGTTCTGCAAAATCATAGCAAAAGAAATTCCTTCAAAAACCGTTTATGAGGATGAAACCGTACTGGCTTTTGAAGACATAACTCCCCAGGCCCCGGTCCATATTCTGATCATCCCCAAAAAGCACATATCAACAATACTTGAAATAGATAAAGATGACCACGAATTGATAGGGCATATGTTTGAAGTCGCAAACACACTCGCAAAAGAGAAAAAGGTAGCTGAAAGGGGCTTCAGGCTTGTGATGAACTGCAACCGCGAATCAGGCCAGACCGTCTTTCACATCCATCTCCACCTGCTTGCAGGAAGGGCCATGCACTGGCCCCCGGGGTAGTCAAAGAGATTAAAGAATTAAGATTTATAATTTAAAGTTAGAATTGTACGGGATCAATCATCCTGCCTTATATCTAAAATCTAGAATCTTTAATCTTAAATAGTGAATTTATATCTCCATGGACAAAAAGACCAAAACATCATACAAGACAGTTCTTGTAAAAATATACCGGGCACTGTTCAGCCACTTCGGCCCCCAGCACTGGTGGCCGGGTGATACGCCTTTTGAAATAGCAGTGGGCGCTATACTTACCCAGAACACAAATTGGGGAAATGTAGAGAAGGCCATCAGCAATCTGAAAAAGAGCTGTTCGCTTGACGCAAATGTCCTGCATAAATTGCCTCACGCAAAACTTGCCTCTCTTATAAAACCTGCCGGGTATTTCAATATAAAGGCAAAAAGACTGAAACACTTCCTTGCATTTTTGACAGATCAGTACAGCGGTGTAATTGAATACATGAAAGATGAAGACCTTCATCTTCTCAGGCGGCAGCTGCTTGAGGTGAACGGTATAGGACCCGAGACAGCAGACTCCATTCTGCTCTATGCTCTCGATAAACCGACCTTTGTTATTGATGCGTATACAAAGAGGGTGCTGATAAGACACAACATCATGCCGGAAAATGCAACATACCACGAGATGCAGGAGCTTTTCCACAAAAATCTGCCGTCAGATGTACCCTTATATAATGAATACCATGCACTGCTTGTCATGACAGGCAAACACTACTGTAAACCAGAGCCCAGATGTCAGGGATGTCCCCTGGAAGGGAAATACTTGTTGCAGGGCAAAGCGCTGCCCTGCCCAGGCAGATAATACCAATATATGGATAACTTGTTAGACATAAAAAAAACACATACCAAAGGCAGGAAATTCGGCAGGATGAGCAGGAGGGAGCATGACGCGCTTAGAACCATTCTCCCTATGGTAAAACTCAGCACAGAGACAATGATGGACGGGACCGAGGTCTTTGGAAGGGAGGCCCCTCTGTACCTTGAAATAGGGTTCGGCAACGGGGGCTTCCTGCTCGAAAAGGCGGTTACTACCCCTCAACACGATTTTATCGGTATAGAAATTTATGTGACCGGGATATCAAAACTGCTGGTTAATCTCGTCAGCACAGACAATCCCGATGCCCTAGCCGTTACCAATGTGAGGGTATTCAATAAAGACGCTATGAGCGTCCTTATAAATAATATCCCTCCCGGCTCTCTGGATGGAGTTTATATTCTCTTTCCGGACCCGTGGCCCAAGAAGAAGCATAAGAAGCGGCGGCTCATAAATCCCGAATTGGCGGTCATCCTTTTTTCAAGACTCAAGACTGAGGGTTATGTAGTCGTTGCTACAGACAAGCAGGATTATGCTGAAGACATAGAGAGAGCTTTCATTTCCTCCGGCTTCAGAGCGGTAATGGAGGGGCCTTCTGAAATAGATAAAACAACTTATGCATTGAAGGCCTCTAAAGAAAACAGGGAATTGAGGGCATACAGGTTTATTAAGGGCAATTTGAGTCTGCCCGAATAAGTCTGCGTAGTCTCAGCGGGCCTATCTTCTTGTTTAATAAACAATAATACTGCTTAATATACTGCCTCCTAATATAAATAATGCCACTATTTATATTAATATTAAAATATATCTTGACATTGCAATTAATACACTGTATTATTTTCAATAAATAACAAATTATATTTTGATATACAGAGACCGTTTCATGAATCAAAAATCAAAATCAGCAAGTAAAATCGAAGAAAACAGACACGAGCGTTTTAAAAGAATCGCTGCTAAAAGGACCAATGAGCTCCTCGAAAAGATCAGGATACTCGGCAATTGCTCCAATAAGAGTTCTTATGAATATACTGAAGAGGAAGTTAATAAAATCTTTAGCGAGATAGATAAACAGTTGCGATTAACTAAGTCGAGGTTTTCGGCGGGGAAGAGGGAGAGGTTTAAGCTGTGAAAACAATAAACTTCAGGGGACATTATTATGCAAGTCAAGGAGGGCTCTTATCACATGGAAAAAGGGACATCGATCATACCCATTGAACGGATTGAACATTCGATACTTCTGATTCGCGGTGAAAAGGTTATGCTGGATGCTGACCTTGCAGCACTATATGGGGTAACAACAAAACGTCTCAATGAACAGGTAAAGCGTAACAGAGACCGCTTCCCCGAGGACTTCATGTTCCAGCTAACTGGCAAAGAAAAAGCAGAGGTGGTCGCAAATTGCGACCACCTCAAAGCGCTGAAATTCTCACCTAATTTACCATATGCCTTTACGGAACATGGGTCGATTATGCTTGCCACTGTATTAAACAGCCCGGCTGCAGTACAGGGAAGCATTCAGGTCGTGCGTGCCTTTGTCCGGCTGCGCCAGATACTTGCTTCCAACGCTGAGCTTGCACTCAAGCTTAACGCTCTGGAAAATAAATACGACGCACAATTTAAAGTGGTCTTTGACGCAATCCGTCAGCTTATGACCACACCGGGACAGCATAAAAGAAAAATTGGGTTTTTAAGGGAGAAGGAAAGTAAATGAAGCGACCAGGATTTTCTCTGTAATTTATAAACAGTTGCGATTAACAAAGGCAATGTTTCTGTTGGGGAGGAAGGAGAGGTTTAAGCTGTGACAAGATTTCATCAACACTTATATTCAGATACAAGCTTAGACGAGTTAGTCACCTATAGCATTCACTCTTTGCTAGAAGAAAGTAAAGAAGCAACTTTCGAGAACATTGTTGCTAAATGTTTTGAACTATTTCCGGAAAAGTTTTCCCTTATCGGATATCCTCAATGGCCTGATTCTGCAAGAGTAAATAAGTCATGGCTCAGATGTAGAACTGACTTCAAATATATAAAAGGGTCTGTCAAGAGCGGATTTGCACTTACTTCAAAAGGACTTGAGATTGTAGAAAAAGTTCAGAAGAAATTAAGGCGACCTGTATCAGAAAAAATTGCAGTTTCACAAAAGAAAGCTAAGGAAAGAACTAAAGAGGAACAATTCATTAACGAGTTGGAACGATCCGAAGTTTTCAAGAGATACCTATCTGACCATGATAAGACAGAAATCAGCCATTTTGAATTTTGCGATATGCTTTATTGCACACTTGAAAGTTCACCTAAAGCATTAAAGGAAAATTTAGATAAATTAAAAGGATATGCTCAAAAGTTAAATAGGAATGAAGTATTAAAATTTCTGATTTTTTCTGAAATAAAATTATTCCACTTATTGCAAGGCAAAGCTTCGCAAAACGAATATGTCGGAGGCATGAACAAAGGGAAAACAAAGGGGGTATAACATGTCAGTTGTTCGGAGAGACCTCAAAATAGATAAACGCGTTGTAAAACAGTTATCCGAGTCAGCTATAAAAAAAGACCCCGTTCAAGCATTGGTCGAATTAATTACAAATAGCGATGATAGCTACAGGAGACTTGAAAGCCATGGGTTGACAACTACGGGTAATATCGTAGTAGAAGTTGTCCGGAAACATAAAAACAGTATATTTAGCTTAATTGACCAAGCTGAAGGATTTGATGACCAAACGATGGATGAGCGAGTTGGCGGATTTGGAACTAATACAAGTGGTTTAACCAAAGGATTAAATGTGAGAGGTTTCTTTGGGCGTGGACTTAAAGAGGCCATTTTAGGATTAGGCAATGGCTCAGTCAGTAGTGTTAGAGATGGATATCAATATATCTGTTCTTTAAATGAAGAAGCATTCTACGAAAGAGAAGACGCTGTTAAATTGAATAAAGAACTTAAAAAGAAGCTTGCAGATGAATTTGGAATAGATAAAAATGGCACAGTAATTACTATCTCTGTTACTAAAGATGGCGTGAATATTCCTCAAATCGATAATTTAACTTATCAATTAGCGAGATATTTCAGTTTAAGAGATATAACTTCTTCTAAGAAGAGGTCTGTATATCTCATAGAAAAAGATGAAAAGGGCCGAAGCAAGAAAAATCCTATAAGATTAGAATACCAGATCCCTTTAGGAAAGGAAGTTCTTAATAAAAAGGGAATATCCCTTGAAAATTATTCATCAGCAGAAGTTGATTTGCAAATATTCAAAGCAACAGATCTATTGACTCAAGATGGTCCATGTAGAGAAGGCGGAATATTAATAAAAGGTAAAACTGCTATACATGATGTGACTTTATTTGGTTATGAAGATAATCCTTACGCTCAAAAAATATTTGGATATGTTAAGTGTAAATATATAGACGAGTTAATGAAAAAAGAAGAGCCTATCCTTTCAGATAGAAGGGATGGATTGGATTGGCATCATCCTTTATGTAAGGCTTTGAGGGATGTTGTTACAAAAGAACTTAAACCTATAGTAGACGAAATTAAAAGAGAAGAGGAGAGCCAAAAAAAGTTAGTAGAGAATGAAAAAACCAGACAGCGCTTCCTTACCGCAATAGAAAAAATTAATCAAATAGCACTTCAAGAACTAGGAGCAGAAGGAGAAGGCAGGTCAAAAGAAAAGGAAGGAAAACCGTCAACGCCACCTCCAAATGGATTTGATTTCATACCCGAATATTATCAAATTATTGCTGGAAACAGAGCAACTCTTACATTAAAGGTCGTTGTTCCATGGGTAATCCCTTCCGGAAGCATTATAAACGTCGAAACTGACAGCGATGATATAAGAATTGAAAATAAAATTTTTACTGTTAAAGAAGAGGAAGCAGTAGATGGAGTCGTTGTATTGAATCCAAAGATTTATGGTAAACGAGTTGGCACTGAAGCAATTATTACTGCAAGAACAAAAGATTTTAAAGCAGAGGCTCTTATTAAAGTAGTCGCTGCGATAGATAAAAAAAATAAGCACAAAGAGAGGAAGGGCAAAACAAAAGAAGGCCTTTTTAATGATATAAAATATGATCCCGCATTAGGCCCAAAAGTTAGACATTACTTCGACAAAGAAGCAAGTATTATTAAAATATCTAGTAAGCACCCATCTGTTGAAGTATATTTAGGCCCCAATGGTGAGGGGCAAGATGCTTTGCATTGTCAAGTACTTGTAGCGGAATTGGTAACGGACGCCGTGTGTCGTGAATTAGCAAGAAGAAAAGCTGAGACTGGTAGACTTCCAATCTTAGGTGAATATATGGATGCAGTTAATAGAGAGCATTACAGATTAATAAATGAATACGCACATATTATTCATCAGTATTTGGTCGCACCGGAAGGTAGAAGAAAGAAATAAAATGACCAACGACATCTTAGACAAAATCGACTCCCTCAAATCCTCTCTCGACACCCATCGCCCATTCCCGGACCATGTTGTCAAGCAGCTAAAAGACTATTACCGCATCGGCCTGACATATACGTCCAATGCGATTGAGGGGAACACTCTCACGGAGTCTGAAACAAAGGTTGTCATAGAAGACGGTATAACTATAGGCGGGAAGTCTTTGAGAGAACATAATGAGGCTATCGGACATGCCAAGGCCTACGACCATATTTATTCTCTCCTGAACCGGAACATAACCGAAGAAGATGTTTTAATTCTTCATAAACTCTTTTTTCAGCTGATTGACTCCGAAGACGCAGGCAAGTACAGAAAGCGCAACGTCATCATTACCGGAACTGATTACCTGCCCCCTCATTATGCTGAAGTGCCTGTGCTAATGAAGCGACATATTGAAAACATAAACGGTAAAGCTCAGGACAAACACCCTCTTGAGCAGGTAAGCGACCTTCATGCTGAATTTGAGGCGATTCATCCTTTCACAGACGGCAATGGCAGGATCGGAAGACTTTTATCAAGTATAATGACTATGAAGAATGGCTACTGTCCCGTTATCGTGCCTCCCGTAAGAAGGGCGGAATACATAACTGCATTGCAAAAAACAAACAAAGGGGATGCATCCTCTCTACGTACGTTTATTCTGAGTATCATTTATGAAGAAATGAAATCATTGCAGAAACTCGTGGAACACTTGATCAAGTAATTACCTGTTATAAATCATGTTGCATTCACTGGCCTTTTACCCGGAAAATACATTTAACGTAATGCAGATGTTGGAAAATAAATTAATTTTCGATACATTAGACGCAACATTCACTTATCAGAGCGTAAACACTGTAATTCAAAACCATATGCATAATTTATATTTAATACATCGAGTTAATTAATTTGTTTTTCAATGTCTGCATTATTTAGGTTAAACAATAATGCCTCATAAGGATAGTTTAATTTAGGCAGGAATAAGTGAAACAAGGGACCCTTTTCATAGCGCCCATCGGCGCGCGGAACAAAAGAGAGCATCTGTTCAGGGAAATACTCTCTCTGAACCCTGACAATAATTTTTCCTCTGTCCTTTTTCTAGGGCCGAACAATTTTGTCCTTTCAGAGACCAGGAGACAATTTTTTTCATATCTGAAAAAACAGCATAACCGGTCCGCATATGTCCCGTTTCAGACATTTACCATAAAGCAACTCGCTTTACAGGATTATGAAATAACTCTCCCTTCACCCCCTCTTAATTTAAGAGGGGGACGGGGGGAGTTACTGCAGACATCCAGCAGACCTTCGGTCATTTCCGAACTCATACGTCCCCTGCTTCTCTGCGAAATCCTCAAAGATACCAATATCGGCTATGCTCGCATCCTTTCGGACCTTTACAGAAAAACCGGTCACTACATTTTGGACAAGTCCTTCGCACAAATAAAGGAAGAGATCAGTTCACTTATATTCGAAGAAAAGGCAAGGGAACGGGCTGTAAGGGCAATAGAAGTCCTTGAGTCTTATGAGGACGAATTGAAAGGGAAGAACCTCGTTGATCCCGTTAATGTACTGAGAGATGTAGGGGCTGGCCCCTGTGCCTGCCCTGGGCAACCACAGGGGATTGCCCCTACAATAGTCATAGACGGTTTCTTTGATCCCACCCCGCTTGAAATGGAGCTTGTGAAAACACTCCTTGACAGGACTGAAAACGCGTTTGTGCTGGCAGAAGAAGGTACCGAAATACTCCAGGGCATACGGTCGTATCAGCCGGGAATGGAAACAAAACAGTTAACGCCCACACTCACAAGAGAAAAGACAGGCTGTTACACATATCCCGCAATGGAAGATGAGGTTGAAGGCATTGTGCGTAACGTAAAGAAGCTCCTGCTCGAGGGCATGAAGCCGTGGGAGATAACAGTCAGTTTTTCTGTCCTGTCAAAGTATCTGCCGATGACAAGGAGAATTTTCAAAAAACACGGGGTCCCTCTGAATATCGGAGAATATGACCTGTCAACCACAGGGCCTGTGACAGCACTGCTGGAGCTGCTGAACTGCATTGTGGAAGACTATCCGAGGAATGCGCTCCTCTCTTTTATGACCTCTCCGTACTTCCCGAACATTCCGGATGCCCTTAAAGAACGTGCCGTCAGTTATTCATACAGGGCAGGGATCATCAAGGGGAAGCAGTCCTGGCTCTCTCTTAAAGGTGTCCTGCAGGCCCGGCATGAAGAAAGGGTGTCAGAGGCTGAAAAGGAACGGCTGGATGATTTTCACAAGGAGATCAGCAGGATCATTGCGGTCATTGAAAATATAAAACAGAAGAAAGACCTTCTCCCGTTTATCAATGAATTTGAGGCCGCGATTGATAAATGGGGCTTTTATGATTACTTCAAGTCCCCGGAAAAAAACCTGCCGGGAGATGACACAGCTGACAGACTGATCAGCCTGTTTTCTGAACTGAGACATTTCGCCGGAATATATTCGCAGGGACCCGGGACAGCAGGTACACCTGAATTTTATCTAAGGTATCTGCTGCAGGATATGACCGGCTTTGATGAAAGAAAGGACGGGGTGAAGATCATACCTTATGAACTGGCTGCAGGGACCGAGCCTGAGGCTTTTTTCTTCGGGGGGGTTCTTGAGGGCGATTTCCCCTCGAGGCCTGACATAGACCCCATACTGCCTGAGAAAGTAAAAAAGGCCCTGGGCATGCCAGATCTGGAGCATTACATGAACAGGCAGAAACTCTATTTCAACAGGCTCCTCAATATTTCACGGCATGACCCGGTCTTTTCCTGTCCTGCTGCCGAGGGTGATAAAATATTCCTCCCCTCGCCATTTCTTGACTGGGAAAAGATGCTTTCACCCATTGAATTCAATATCTTCACTGATGAAGATGTCCTGGTTAGGAAAGGTTCCGCACAGAAACCTGAGAGCAGCACCAGTGCAGAGACATATTTTGACAACAACTCTGCAGGCATCCTGCGCAGCATCATCGGGGCGATGTCAAAGAGATACTTCAGGGTGACGGACCTTGATTATTACAGAAAATGCCCCTTCAGATTTTATCTTGACAGGATACTCGGCCTTGAAATGGAAAAGCCCCCGAGATTTGAGGTGGAGTACAGGCTGTGGGGCACACTTGCTCACAGGACGATGGAGCTCTTGTTCAAAGACAGAGAGTGGAAAATGGACGAGTTTGAGGACAGGCTTTTCAAGTCTCTTGAGCAATGCCTGAAGGAGATCCCGATAGCTGAATTCTGGGCAGATGTAACAAGGGAAATATTCCGCAATCTCCTCCCCTTGCTCGGGAAGCAGGAGACCGACCTCAGACTGAAGGGCTACATTCCATGGCTTGTAGAGGAAAAGATAGATGCTGAGATCGAAGGGGTGAAATTCAGAGGAAAGATTGACAGGATTGACAGAAAGATTCAAGATTCAAGATTCAAGAGTCAAGATAATCCCCCCTTTGGCAAAGGGGGGCAGGGGGGATTTTCAGATGATTCGGTCATTCTCCTGGATTACAAGACCGGGGAGATTGACAGGAAAAGCCTCCAGCTGCCCCTGTACTCCCGGATGTGGCAGGAGACGCATTCACAGCAGGTGGATGAAGCCGGATACTATTCTCTGAAGGACGGCAAGTTGACATCTTACCCGCCGAAGAAAAAAAGCATGGAGGAGTTTATCAGGGAGGCGCTGGAAGAAGCAGCAGTGCTTATAACACAGATGAAGAAAGGCATGTTCCCGGCAGAGCCGGTCACTAATGCATGCAGAAACTGCGATCACAGCGCATTGTGCGGGAAAGGGTGAATGGGTTTGGCATATGTTTGTCATTCCCGCGAAGGCGGGAATCCAGACACCGTCCCTGCGGAAGCAGGGAACCATCAAGTAACTGGATTCCGGGTCAAGCCCGGAATGACGTCTATGAGGCTTTATTAACATATATCTTGGTAACACCTGACAACTATACATGAGCTATTTAGACACAAATAAAAGCGTAATGATCTCTTCTCCGGCAGGTTCCGGCAAGACCGAGAAGCTGGCGCGGCGCTATATCGCACTTCTTCAGAGCGGAGTGGATGTGGAGAGGGTCCTGGCTATCACATTCACCGACAAGGCGGCCGCGGAGATGAAACAGAGGATACTCCGCATTCTCAGGGATGAAGATGATAAATTGTTCCGCAGCCTGCTCGAAAAAATGCCGCTCATGCGCGTGACCACGATACATTCCTTCTGCGGGACCCTGCTGAGGCGCTTTTCCTTTGACGCGGACATTGACCCTAATTACCGGATCTCTGATGAAATTGCTTCAGGCATGGAATGGGAAGAAATATTATATGACATACTGATGGATGTAGGGACACGGCAAACCCCCCTTTTAATTCCCCCCTTGGTAAGGGGGGACTCAGAGGGGTCAAGTACTTCGGGCTTCATCCTGCAGACACTGAGCGAAAAGGGTTTCAGGGGGCTGGACTATTTTAAAGGAACAATGGATTATCTCTTCAAAAAAAGACCGTTCTCTCTTGAGGCCCAGTCCTTCATCCATGTTCCGTCAGTGAGTGATGAATTGATAGAAGAACTGCATTCATGGGACGGTGCAGCAGATGCCATTGATAATTATAAAAGACTTTTTCTGAAGGGTTCCCGGAAGGAACTGGAATACATTAAAGAGTCCTTTTTGACAGCAGACGGGACTCCCCGCAAAAGGACCCCTTCTCACCTGAAAGGCATAGAAAATTATCATGAGTGGGCACAGAAAATGTCCTTTTACTGGATAGACACAAGACTTGAGGAATGTTCAGAACGGAGCGAAAGGCTCTGGACCATATTTAACACGTGTCTCCACAATTACTCCGCAAGAAAAAGATCAAAAGGTGTGCTCGATTTCAGCGACCTTGAATATCTTGCCTACCGTATGCTCACTGAAAACCCGGAATGGGCAAACATCCTTTACGCCTTTGACGAAAAGACCGACCACATCCTCGTCGATGAATTCCAGGACACGAACAATTTCCAGTGGGCAGTCATCAACAAGCTTACAGAAGAGTGGCGCTCCGGCCTTGGCGCCAAAAGGGAGGGAGGCACCAGGCCCACGATATTTTTTGTCGGGGACGAAAAGCAGTCGGTCTACTTGTTCAGGGGGGCGAATGTTGAGATTTTCCACAGGGCAAAGGCCCAGATGGAGACCTGGCTCGGAAAGGAATTTCTGTACGAGGAGGCAAAGGAGAATTACCGGAGCAGGCCGGCGATCATCAATTTCACCAACATAGTTTTTTCAAAGGTAATGGGCCGTCCCGGCAACTGGCCCTGGATAACACGCTACAGCCCCTTTACTGCAAAGAGGCCGGGCTTTCCGAATAATGGACGCATCGAACTGATACTCCTCCAGCCTGAGGAAGATATAAAAATAGAGGAGAGGAAGCTGAAAGAGGCTGACGTTATCGCGCAGAGGATAAAGTCCATTAACGGCAATTTCGAACTTGCAGAGCGGGGCAGCGAGCTGAAGAGGGTTTGCAGGTATTCGGACATCGCTATACTGCTTAAAAAGAGGACGCATCTCGCACCATATGAAGAGGCCCTGAGGAAATACAGCATCCCCTTTGTTGCTGTGAAGGGGATCGGGTTTTATCAGGAGACTGAGATCGCAATGCTGAGGGCACTGGTATTTTTCCTCTCAAACCAGCATGACGATTACAGCCTCTATCTCCTGCTTAAAAGCCCCCTGTTCAATGTCCCCGAAAGCGATATCCTTCAATTGGTCAGACTGGAAGGCGAAAGCCTGTTTGAGAAGATGGGGAATACCCCCCCTTTAGATAAGGGGGGACACAGGGGGGTTAATGAAGCCTTCACCCTCCTCCAGAACTGGCTCACACAATCAGCGCATATGCCAATTGCTGAACTGATCGAACACGCCCTTGTCCGCACCAGGGCGTGGATATATTTCCATGAGGAACAGAAAAGGGCAAATATAAAGAAATTCATACGTATCATTGAGGACCTTGAGGCAGGAGGAAGCACGCTTGTCCGTACAAGGGAATTTCTTGAGAGGACAATTAACGAGCAGGAGGCAAAGGCAAATGTCAATACCGAGGGCATGAATGCAGTGAGCATTATGACCATTCATGCTGCAAAAGGGCTTGAATTCCCGGTTGTTATTGTGCCGGGGATCGAGGAGGCTTTCACTCCAAAGACAGGTGACAGCCTCATATATGAAATACCCCCCAGGGAAGGTCAGGAGCAGGGCCGGTTCTTTTTCAAATCATTGCCGGAAGCGTCAATACGGGACAGCGATGATGATTTCCTTATTCACAAGGCAAAGGAGATAGAGGAGCAGATAAGGCTTTTCTATGTGGCGGTGACCCGGGCAGAAGAGGCCCTCATTCTCACCGGTTACTGGGACATCAGGGAAAACAGCTTTCTTGGTTTTCTCACTAAAGGCCTTGGGCTTGAGAAACAGAACGGGACGGTCATCGTTGAGGACCCGGACATCCCCGGACTGGCACTGCTGTCTGAAGAAGACGTCAGCATACTTTACAAACATGCGCGCAGGGAAGAAGTTATCCAGGCCGACTACGGCCGGATCGGAGTCATCCCCTTGTCCATCCCCAAGGCCGCTTCATGGCGGTCCGTGACTGAAACAGCTGAGGTACGGAGCCGGCACGGAGAGGAGTGGCTGATAATCGGGGACATAATGCACAGGATATTTGAAGGCATATCAAAGGGGCTCATGCAGGAGCAGGACATACCAGCTAAGGCAGAGATGCTCTTCAGGGCAAAAGGGATGGGCAGGGAACAGATCGGAGACAGGATCGTGCTCATCAATAGAGACATAGAGACATTGAAGGCAAAAGGCGTCTGGCAGGACATTATAATGCCGGGCAAAGACAGATTCTCTGAACTCCCGTTTGTACTTGATGCCGGAGATAATGTATATAATGGAAGGATCGACAGGATAATTAAAGAGAACAATGAATATAAAATTTATGACTACAAGACCTTCCCTGTCAAGGACAATGAGGTCAACTACCTTTTAAAGGAGTATTCCTTTCAGATGAATATATATAAGCAGGCCGTGCGGAGATTGTTTAAGACTGATGCTGTTAAGTCCCTTATTGTGTTTACGCATACGGGGGAAGTGAGGGAGTGCAGATGAAACGGCCCTTCGGACAGCACTTCCTCTTTGACCCCAACATCCTGAAAAAGATCATCGCGTGCAGCGGGGTAACGAAAGAGGATACGGTCGTTGAGATCGGCCCGGGGCTAGGGACGCTCACAAAGTTTCTTTCATTCTACGCCAAAAAGATCATCGCTATCGAGATCGACAGGAGGCTGATAGAGAAACTTGAAGGGATACTGGCGCCATGCAGCAATGTAGAACTGATTCAGGCAGATGCAATGAAATTCCCTTATGATACGATTGAGGGCAATTTCAGGGTTGTTGCGAACATCCCCTATTATATAACCACCCCTCTTTTATTCAGGCTGCTTGAATTCAAAGAAAAGGTGACCGGCATGACACTTCTGATGCAGAAAGAAGTGGCAAAAAGGATCACTGCTTCACATGGCAGCAAGGATTACGGCGTGCTCTCTATATCAGCGCAGTATCACACAAAACCGGAGTTGAAGTTCATGGTATCACGAAGGGCCTTTGTGCCGCCCCCTGAAGTCGATTCAGCTGTTGTGCACTTTGATGTATCGCATTTACCCCTTTTCCCGGTCGTTGACGAGAGATTGTTTTTTGATATAGTAAAGGCGGCCTTTTCACAAAGGAGAAAGACCGTTTTAAACAGCCTTAAGAAATTTGAAGGCATAGGTCATGCATTATCTGCCAGTGGCATTGACCCTAAACAGCGGCCGGAAAAGCTGAGCATAGAGGACTTTACGAGACTTGCTAACGCACTCAAGTAAGTCCCTGTTCAGGCCGAAAGACAATTACAGTCAACAGGCCTCTTCATTTGCCACTGGTTATATCAAGCTATGTCTGCACTGTAACTATATGAAAAAGTTAGTTTTACAGTCGTTACTGGCTTTCATCCTCCTGGTATCCGGCAGAGATGGGATGGCGGAGTATGTCCCAGGGGAGGTCCTGGTCAAATTCAGGGGCACTTCAGCTGCATCAGCAATAAGGAATTTGCATTCAAGTGTCGGCTCACACAAGAAAAAGGAATTCGCCCGCACCGGTCTGCAGCATATAAAACTTCCTTCCGGCATGAGTGTGGAAAAGGCAGTTGAATATTACAGACAGGACCCGAATGTTGAGTATGCAGAGCCGAATTATATAGTGCACGCAGCAGCAATCCCGGATGATCCTTCATTTAACAGTCTATGGGGGCTTAACAACACAGGGCAATCTGGTGGAACGAATGACGCAGACATAGATGCGCCCGAGGCCTGGGACACAATAACAGGGTCAGACAGCATCATAATTGCAGTTATTGATTCAGGCGTTGCATATGACCACCCGGATTTTGCGGACAACATATGGTCAAATACTAATGAAATACCATTTAACGGGATTGATGATGACGGAAACGGATATATTGATGATGTCTACGGCTGGGACTTTGTTGAGAATGACGGTTATCCTCAGGACTATAATTCACACGGCACACATGTAGCAGGCATTATAGCCGCACAGGGCAATAACGCAAGCGGTATCACAGGGATTATGTGGAACGCAAAAATAATGGCCGTACGGTTCCTCGGACTTACCGGAAGCGGTACAACCGCTGATGCCATTTCCGCGATCCTTTATGCAAGGGCAAACGGTGCCCGCGTAATCAATAACAGCTGGGGCAGCACTGACAACAGTCAGGCCTTAAAAGATGCAATTGACGAATTCCCAGGGGTTGTAGTCTGCGCTGCAGGCAATTCCAGCAACAACAACGACGGAACCACCACTTTTTATCCGGCAAGTCACGACAGTCCGAACATAATAGCTGTTGCTGCCACTGACCGGAATGACGGACTCGCTTCCTTTTCCAACTATGGAGCAACTAAAGTAGACCTTGCAGCACCTGGAGTGGATATATACAGCAATATTCCGTTATTCAGTTATGGCCCTCCTGAAACTCTTTATAGTGAGAGTTTTGACACTACTTCGGGGCCGCTCCCGCTTTCAGGCTGGGACCGCGGCGGCACCTATTCTTCCTGGGCAGTGACTGGAGGGACAGGGACAGGAGGGACCAACAGCCTGGAAGACAGCCCCGGTGGTAATTATCTCAACTATACTGTGTCATGGGCAGGATATATGACCCCGGTAGTTTCAGAGAAAAATTACAGGTATCTTCTGGGTTTTCAATGGAAAGGCAACCTCCAGAGCAATTATGATTATCTCGATATTATCCTGTCGGTTGACGGGGTCAACTGGGGGTGGATCGACTACCTTACAGGGTCCACAAGCGGGAATTTCTCGGGTTATTCAGTGGATTTAACAGAGTTCGCTGACAACTATGATCAGTTTTACTTTGGCTTTGGATTGTATTCAAACGGCTCTGTTTCCGCGGATGGTGTGTATATTGATAATGTCACCCTTACAAAGGAGCCTATATCCATCTCCGGATACTCTTTCACAAGCTATAGCGGTACATCTATGGCAGCCCCTTACGTGGCAGGTGTTGCAGGTCTGGTCCTGGCAAATAATCCATCCCTGGATTACTACCAGGTAAAGGCCATCATCCTGAACAGTACAGACCCGAAAGCATCGCTCAGCGGCAAGGTCCTGACAGGCGGCAGACTGAATGCTAATAGTGCAGTCCTTAATTCAGCCTTTCCAAATACGCCTTCAGACCTGTCAGCTACAACAGTTTCTCCTTCACAGGTCAATCTCTCATGGAATGATAATGCCGTTGATGAAACTGGTTTTATGATCAGCCGGAAAAAGGGGGCAAATGGATCTTTTACAGATGTAGCTTCTGTCGGGGCAAACGTAATATCATATTCCGACACCGGCCTTTCACCGGGGACCACGTATTATTACAGAGTACGTGTATTCGGCGGGTCCTCAGGAGATTTCAACTTCTCTAACGAAGACAGCGCTACTACCCAGACAACCCCTTCGAACAACAACAACGGAGGTGGGGGCGGCGGCGGGGGAGGTGGCGGCGGCTGTTTCATCGCCACAGCAGCATATGGCAGCATGATGCATCCATACGTTAAAGAGCTGCGTGATTTCAGGGACAATTATCTTTTGACAAATGCCCCGGGACGGGCATTTGTCGAATTGTATTACCGGTATTCTCCCCCTGTTGCGGATACTATCAGGGAGAATGAAAGTTTGAAATTTATATCACGGCTGATACTCACACCTCTTGTCATTTTAATAGTATACCCGTACCATTTTATCGGCTTGTTATTTGTCCTCTCTGTTTCTGTAGCGGTCATAAGAAGATCGGTAAATATCAGAAGCTGATTAGAACCCATCTCAAATCCAGGTAATATCTTCAAGGTTCCTTATATCGTCATTCCCGCGAAGGCGGGAATCCAGAATATTATATTTATGGTTCACCGTCTTCATGAGGACAACGTCTGGATGCCCGCTTACTACATGCGGGCATGACAATTAATTGCATTTCAATTACGAGAAAGGTTTTTGCCATCTATAAGTTCGTTGATACATTTACCTTTCCGGAACAGGTAAAAAAAATCACGGCACTCACCGCGAGCAGGAGGGCCGCTGCACCAAACGCCCTTCCATATCCGTACACCGATGCAATGATTCCGGAGACAATAGGGCCTGTCGTATGACCGATATCCATTATCGACCCCAGTATTCCCATTGCCGAGCCGTGCGCCTCCCTGCTGCTGAGATCCGCTATCAATGCTGATGTTGCAGATGTTACTATGGACAGGCTGAGGCCGAACAAAATACTGAGGGCAAGAAGCGGTACAAACGAACCGAAATACTGAATGCTCCATATGCACGCAGCTCCTGTCAGCGCCCCGGTCGTGATCTGCGGTTTTCTTCCATGTCTGTCTGAAAATCTGCCCATTACTGGCTTGGTAAGGGCAAGTGTTATTACCTGTGCAGAAATCAGGATGCCGACCTCATATGCAGTCAACCCAGCCTTTATTGAATACAGGGGGATAAATGTCTCGAATGTCCCGTATGCAAAGAGTATCGCTGCCTCAACCGAACTTGTGATGATAATTCCGCCTGAGGAGATTACCCCCCTGAATGCCCTGAATGTTTCATTCCAGTCTCTTTCAATCTTTTTCACTTTCCCCGAATCAGGTATTTTCAGTGCAAGGACCAACGCTGTTACTCCGGCAGCACCGCATACCATATAGACCACTTTGTAACTCAGTCCGGGATTATATACCATAAATCCTATGATGCCCCCTCCTATTGCAGGGGCAGCAAACCTGCCTGCAAGGGTCGCTGTTGAAAACCATCCGATTTTTTCTCCTCTCTCTTTATGAAACAGGTCCGCAACAAGCGCCATGGCAACAGGGACAAAGATGGCTGTTGCAAAGCCGTGATAAAACCTGATCGCAGCAAGCTGCCATATATTGCTCACCATGAGGTAAAGGAAAGGTGCGGTCGAAAAGACGATTGCCGAGAGCAGAAGCATCTTTCTCCTCCCCAGTTTATCGGACAGGATACCCGCAGGTATACTCGCTATTATCCCTGTGAAGGCGGACACTGAAGCGACCATCCCCACTCCCGACGGACCGGCCCCAAGATGGGCGGCAAAGAGCGGAAGGACAGGGCTCTTGGATATGGTAGAACTGAATATCGCAAACAGCCCTGTGGAGCAGAGCAGAGCAAATGGACTTAAGTTCATATTGAAATTTGTTTTCTATTTTGTTTGTTATGCCATAAAATCATTCCGGTCAGTTCGACTCAATGCGAGTTTGTCCAGAACTTTCTCCCTTTAATAAGAGGGGGCAGGGGTGTGTTTATCTCAACATCCCCCTGTATCCCCCTTTTCTAAGGGGGAAAAGAACCTGATTCCCGACAAGCGGGAATGACATCCGATGTTGTTAACCTATAACTTCTTCATTAACCCCTGAATTTCTCCGTGATACCCGAGATAACGGTTCAGGGTGATTTCATTCTTCCCGTATTTCGGGTACCCGCTCAGTATCTCCTCGAACCGTGTTTCAGCCTCGTGTTCATCTCCATGAATATCCACAATGCCGTCCGTGATGATGTCAACGAGCCGGTCGGCGTATATTACTATTCTTTCTTCAAGAAGCCTGAGGGTATAATCCTTTACCGGCAGGCCCAGCTCTACCGCTTCTTCCTTTGTCAGCCCGCCTCTGATGTGCTTTTCCATTACAGCCGTGATCTTTTCCGGCAGCCCGAGTTTTCTGCCAAGTTCCGCACCGATTTTGCCGTGCTCTATCTCGTGAGTTTCAGACTTGCCGAGGTCGTGAAACAGTGCCCCCCGTCCGACAAGCTCCATATCCAACTCCGCCTGTGTCCTTCCAGCGATTTCCAGCGCCTTTTCAGCAACCTTTATGCTGTGATTAATATCGTCTTCCGATACCCCTGTTTTTCGCAGGAGTTCGATGTCAGAATGCTGAATTTTAAATCCCATAAGATCCTCCTCTTTCTTTGTCATTCCCACGAAAGTGGGAAACCAGTTCCTTTTATAAAACTGGATTCCCCGATCAATTCGGGGAATGACGATCATGAGACCTTTATTAATTATGCCTTATTAACTATTTCACCCCGAAATACGCCAGAGTGTCCGTAATGGATTTCTCAAAATCATGCTGCAGATGCTCGAACTTCGTCTTCACGTCATCATGAATGTGCCGGATATATTCCTGAAGCGCTTCCTTCCCGTATTTCTCCTCGATCATTTTTCCGTATTCATACATCTTTGTAATGTCATGGCGCTCAGCCTTCTTCTCCGGGTCTTTATCCAGCCAATCATGGACATCCTTAAACTCTTTTCCTGTCTTGTCCAGGCTTATCTTAATGTGTTTGTCAATCGGCGGCATTTTCTTTTCCTCCTTAATTAAATGGTTAACGTCTTCTTCCTTCCCCTTATGATATATACATCTTCCAGGCAAGTCCGGCCGCTGCCGAACACACAATCACCGGGATCATACCCCACTTGAAATATATCATGCCCGTAAACGCAGCCACGGAGGCTGACAGTGCATACCAGTCAAACCCCTTCCCCTCTGGTAAAAGCACATGGTAAGTAAATATGACCGATAGGTTCATGATGACCCCGACTACAGCAGCGGTTATGGCTGAAAGGGCTGCGCCAAGGTATGCATTTTCCCTGACCCTCTCGATATACGGGGCCCCGACGAATATCCACATGAAACACGGGGTGAATGTGACCCATGTTGTAAGAAGCCCGCCAATAGCCCCTGCCATAGCAGGCGCTATTCCTTTTGCGTGCGTGTATGCCGCAAGATAACCTACGAACTGCGTAACCATGATCAGCGGACCCGGTGTAGTCTCCGCCAAACCGAGTCCGTCTATCATCTGCTCAGGGAGAATCCACCCGTAGAAACTCACGGCCTGCTGACTGATATAGGCCAGCACAGCATATGCCCCGCCGAAAGTCACCATAGCCGCCTTGCTGAAGAGCATCCCGATATCAATGAATATATTGTCCCAGCCGAGCCATAAACCCAGGAGAACAAGCGGAAGGAACCAGATGGGCAGGCACACGGCAATGACTTTCAACGAGTGCCTCCAGTTTGCCTGGCCCCTTCGTGAAACATGCAGATCTGCAATTATATACTCTGCGGGGTCCAAAGGCTTATTATTACCGGTCACAACAAATTTATCAGGCAGAAATTTCCCGCCGGCATAGCCGATGAGTCCGGCAGCAAGAATAATGACAGGGAATGGGACCTGATAAAAGTATATCCCGATAAATGATAGCGCTGCCATAGAGATGAGGACTTCATTCCTGAGGGCCTTCTTCCCGATCCGGATGACTGCTTCAGCAACAATGGCGGCAACAGCAGGTTTCAGCCCGTAGAATAATGCCGCTACCGCAGGTACAGATCCCAGTGATACATATATCCATGAAAGACCCCACAAAATAAATACTGACGGCAGCACAAAGAGCACCCCTGCTGCAATACCGCCTTTTATCCCGTGCATGAGCCAGCCGATGTATGTTGCCAGCTGCTGTGCCTCAGGCCCTGGAAGAAGCATACAGAAGTTAAGTGCCTGGAGAAAATGGTCTTCGGTTATCCATTTCTTTTTCTCGACCACATCCCTGTGCATTATTGCGATCTGGCCTGTCGGTCCTCCAAAGCTGATAAAGCCAAGTCTGAGCCAGTAGCGAAACGCTTCTTTAAAGGAAATAATTCGTGCCATATTACACTTCTTTCAGCCCGCCAAAGATGTATAAAGCATCTCAAACACATCCATTCCTTTCATAAGTATTTCTCGGTCGTTCTTTGAACTTTTTCTGACACCGATCAGTATTTCTTCAACCCCTCTGGCCTTATGAGAGCTATACTTCCCATCCCTTACATCCAGTTCGTGTACGAGCTCTGCAATTTTTTTCACTGCCGTGTCCTTTATTCCAAACGTCCTCACTAGTACTTCAAAGGTGCACAAGTCGCCTTTGTGTGTAAAATCTCCGTCTTTTGTATCAAATGTAACAGCTCCGCCGGGTGCCTTATCCTTTACGTCTTCATCTATAAAGCTGAAAACCGCCCCGCTGTCAATGAACTTCTTTATCAGCCATGCCGAGGCCATCCTGTCAACAAAAGGTTTCTTCCTTGTAATCCATGTCCTGCCAGAAAAATCCTTTTTGTTCATTCTGGGAATTGTGGTCCTCCTGTCAACTGTCGTCTTAAGTCCCCCGTGTAAAGTCAGCCTCTTCAACTCATTCCGGAGGTCATTGATCTTTTTTTCAATATCGATTTGCAGCTGTGGAGAGAAATAATCGATCTTCCTGATATCATCCAATTCTTTCGAATATCTGATCAGTTCTTCAGTCAGCGCATCTGCGCTCTTTAGACTGCCGCCTTTTATATAACTGTTTATCCTGACCTCGACATCGCTGATCCCCTTTTCGAGCCTTCTGTAATCAGCTTCTCTTTGATTTACGAACAGTTGTATGATCTCACTGTTTCCGAGCATTTCGAACTTTTCTGTTACTACAAAATCCCCTTCACCCCCCATAGATGCCACCTCAGACATGAGCCACTGACAGAACTCATAACGTTCCTCGCTGTAAGGAAACACATATACGGCCCCTTTCAGCTGCACAGCACCTTCTTTTGCGAGCCTTCTCCATATCTTCACTCTCGCATTTACCGGTCTGGACGGAACGCTGTAAAAGAAGAGGATCCATTTGATGCTTTTAACATCTGCAACTGCCTTTTTTCCTGCTGCGTTCTTGAGACTCATAGGTCCATTTACCTCATATTGCAACTTATGTTAAGAGTGTATCACTTGTTACATTTCATGTCAAGTCTTTCCGCTTTTCATTATCCTTCCATTGGGTTATCCCGATTAATTCAATGCTCTATAATGAGCATTTCAAGCTTAGGGAATACCCTTAGAATAATCTCCTGTCTTCTCAAATCGTATAAATAGGCCGATTATCATCATCCATAAAAAATATCATTAACTACTGCCAACAAATGACCAGCTTAACTGTCCAACACTATAATTACATTTAAATTAAAAGACGCTCGATATGATGCAACTCATAACGAATTTAAAGCTATTCATTTACAGTTATATATAGAGAGATAGGACATCGTCTTATATGCATTAAGGAATACATCGATCTTCCTTAAGCTTTAAACTTATTAATTCGATATAATAGTATAAATGAACCTTATATGTGACTTTCTGGATTTCCACATAAAGCGACCTGGATGATCCCCCACAGAATACATAAATATTTAACATCCGGCAAGTTAAATCTTATCTGGGTCTACAGTGGACTCTCAATTTTAATCTGGACAATTGATGCTGCCATAGACGTTCTTGTATTCAATGAAGGTTCTTGGATCTCGCAAACATTCACTCCTTCGTTTTACGAGTTATGGACA
The DNA here is from genome assembly GCA_003599025.1 of Nitrospiraceae bacterium. Lineage (GTDB taxonomy): Bacteria > Nitrospirota > Thermodesulfovibrionia > UBA6902 > UBA6902 > UBA6902. The sequence goes on from QZIL01000021.1 coordinate 69,051, forward strand.
CGCCTGCTTATCTGCACCACTGCTGTACTTGCATCGCATTCGGGATTCAGCATACTGAGGCACAAACGTACTGAGGATCTCGTTAAAGACCATGCCCTGCAATGGAAGACAACATTCGATGCAATACATGACGCCATTTTTCTTGCTGATGCCGACGGAAAGATCTTGCGCTGCAACAAGGCATTTGCTGCTATGAAGGAAAAACCGGAGAGTGAAATTATCGGCCAGTACTGCTATGAAATTGTACACGGCACAGCGGACTTTATTGAAGGTTGTCCGTTTCTCAAAGCAAAGACCGCACGCGGCAGGGTGTCAGTTGAAATTCAGGCAGGGGACAGGTGGTTTTCCGTAGCAGTAGACCCGATACTGAATGGTTCCGGAAATATTAAAGGTTATGTCCACACGATGTCCGACATTACGGAACGGAAGCAGGCAGAGGAGGATTTTCAGAAGAGCGGGGAGAATCTAAAGCTCTATCAGGCCCTGATAAATCAGTCCAATGACTCTGTCGAAGTTCTTGACCCGGCAACAGGCAACTTCCTCAATGTAAATACAAAAACGTGTACCGACCTCGGCTACACGCGTGAAGAATTATTATCCATGAAGGTTTTTGATATTGATCCCATGGTCAGGCCATCAGACTTTCCAAAAATAATGGAGGAGCTGAAACGGACAGGAAGCAGCGTCTGGACTGGTATTCATTTGCGAAAGGACGGTTCAACTTTCCCTGTAGAGGTCAGCTTGAAATATGTCCAGCTGGACCGGGAATATGTGGTCGCAGTTGCACGCGATATAACAGATCGCAAAAGGGCGGAGGATGCACTGAAAGAAAGCGAAAGGCGTTACCGTAACCTGTTTGATAATGCTAATGATCTGATCCAGAGTATATCACCTGACGGACATATACTTTATGTTAACCCGGCATGGCTAAAGACTCTGGGTTATACAATGGAAGACTTGAGCCAGATAACAGTATTTGATATTCTTCACCCGGATTTCAGAAACAAGTGCATGAATACATTGCAGCAGGTATTGTCAGGTGAGTCAAAGCAAAATATAGAGGCAATATTTATATCAAAAAACGGCAGAATGGTTAATGTAGAGGGGACCGCGAGCATGATGATGCTTGATGGAAAAGCGGTTGCATGCAATGGTATATTCCGCGATGTAACAGAACGGAAAAGGATGGAGGAGCAGCTATTTCAGATCAGGCACGACTGGGAAGATACCTTCAACTCAATAACTGACATGATTACGATACACGACAAGGACTTTAACATAATACATGCCAATAAGGCCGCTGAAAAAATACTGGGGCTTCCCATGCTGAATGTTTCAAGGACCAAGTGCTATCAGTATTACCATGGGACCGGGACACCTCCGGAAGGGTGCCCGAGCTGTGACTGTCTTAAAACAGGTTTGTCTTCTATCAATGAATTATATGAACCCCACCTGAAGATGTTTATTGAAATAAGGGCGATCCCGCGCTTTGACAAGGACAACAATCTTGTCGGACTGATTCATGTTGTAAGAGACATTACAGAGCGCAGGAAACTTGAAGATCAGCTCCGTCAGTCGCAAAAGATGGAGGCTGTCGGCCAGCTGGCAGGGGGCATTGCCCATGATTTTAATAATATACTCACTGCTGTCATTGGATATTCGAATATTTTAAAAATGAGGATGGACAAACAAGATCCCTTAACAGTCAATATCGATCATATCCTTTCCGCCTCTGATAGAGGTGCCCATCTGACACAAAGCCTCCTTGCCTTCAGCAGACAGCAGGTAAACAACCCCGTGCCTGTAAATGTAAATGACCTTATAAAAAACCTGGAAGGTCTTTTATTGGGGATCATCGGCGAAAACATTAAATTGACACAAGTTCTTACCGGGACTATGGTGGTAATGGCGGACCGTGTCCAGCTGGACCAGGTAATTATGAACCTGTGTGCAAATGCGAGGGACGCTATGCCCTGTGGAGGTGTTTTGACTATCGGGACAGGGGTCATGGAACTGGGCATGGAATTCACAGCTGCATATGATTACGGGGGGCCCGGTTCTTATGCAGTAATTTCGGTTTCAGATACCGGTTGTGGTGTTGATGAGATAATAAAAAGACGGATTTTTGAGCCGTTCTTTACGACCAAGGAGGTCGGGAAAGGCACTGGACTCGGTCTTTCCATAGTATATGGAATAGTCAAGCAGCATAATGGTTATGTAACCTGTAACAGCGAGCCCGGGAAAGGCTCAACTTTCAGCGTATATCTTCCGATAACTAAGGCAGTAGTTAGTGAAACAAAATCCGATGAAATCACTGGAGTTGAAGGCCAGTCAAAAACTATCCTGCTGGCAGAGGATGAGCCTGCAGTAAGGGAACTGACCAAGCAGGTCCTCGAAAATTACGGATATACTGTAATAGAAGCGGTAAATGGAGAAGAGGCAGTCAAATCTTTTACTGAAAACATGAACAAAATAGACATGATTATATTTGATGTTATAATGCCTGTCATGAACGGGAAAGAGGCGTACGAAAGAATCCGAAAGATGAAGCCCGGTATAAAAGCCCTGCTGACCAGCGGATACCCTTCTGATTTTATACAGAAACAACATATATCCAGGCAGGGAGTTGCTTTTATAGCTAAGCCGGTATCTCCGGCAAGTCTTATCAGGAAGGTAGAAGAAGAACTGTCTGCATGAACACTGCCCAAACCCACATTCTTGTTGTTGACGATGAACCTCTCGTTCTCCATTCCGTGTCCGGTTTACTGAGAGAACTCGGTTATTCAGTCACATCCTGTAAAAATGCTGGGGAGGCCCTCGATGCATTTCATAAAAACGGCGTAGATATTGTTTTGACTGACATAAAGATGCCGCAGATTTCGGGAATCGAACTCCTTGAGAAGATACACGATGTCAGAAAGGATGTACCAGTAATTCTCATGACAGCCTATGCACAGATGGACATGGCGGTTTCCGGTATAAAGCACGGGGCCTTCGACTTTATAGTCAAGCCCTATAATCCCGAATACCTGCTCTGCTCAATAGAAAAGGCCGTAAAATACAATTCGCTGCTTCAGATGGACAGAGATTACAGGCGCATGCTTGAAAATACTGTTGAGCAGAGAACTCAGGAACTGGCAAATGCGCTAACACTGGTCAGAAATGTAAGCAAAGAGATGATACAGCGCCTGACTTCCATGGCTGAATTCAGGGACACGGACACAGGGGCACATATCTCAAGGATCGGACTTTATTCGAACAAGATCGCCGAGGCCATGAATATGCCCATGGAATTCATTGATAACATAACATTTGCGAGCCAGATGCACGACATAGGGAAGATAGGGATACCGGACAATATCCTTTTAAAACCCGGGGCACTTACAGTCCAGGAATTCAATGTAATGAAAACACATACGTATATCGGAGAAAAGGTCCTCTTTGGTTCATCTCATGAAAACATAAAGATGGCTGCATCAATTGCACTGAATCATCACGAAAGATGGGACGGCACAGGATATCCTAAAGGGCTGAAAAGAGATGCCATCCCTGTTGAAGGCAGAATAGTCATGCTTTGCGACCAGTATGACGCGCTGAGAAGCAAGAGACCTTATAAACCGTCCTTATGTCATGAGGAGGTTTTCAGGATAATCACAAAAGGCGACGGCAGGACCATGCCGGAACATTTTGACCCTGATGTACTGAATGCCTTTATCGAGCTGGCCCCGGTATTTGATGAGATTTGCAATCTTTATGTTTAGCTATTCCCCCTTTACTTACCCAATGCCCTGTCCCCGTTCTTGAGTTGTCTTTACCCTTTTACTTATATTAATGAATCATGAAATCATCATCTGACTACGACATAATTGTCATTGGCGCCGGTCATGCGGGCTGCGAGGCTGCATTAGCCGCTGCAAGGATGGGCTTAAGTACTGCCATTTTTACGATGAGCCTTGATACCATCGGCCAGATGTCATGTAATCCGGCAATAGGCGGACTTGCAAAGAGCCATCTTGTAAAGGAAATAGATGCGCTCGGAGGTGAAATGGCAAAGATCACGGACATGGCCGGGATACAATTCAAGACGCTTAACAAAAGCAAGGGCCCTGCTGTATGGGCCACCCGGGTACAGGCAGACCGGGCGCTCTATAGAAAACATATGAGAGAGGCGCTTGAAGCGCAGGACGGTCTTGATATAAAACAGGAAAGCATTGAAGAAATATTGGTAGAGGGGGGGAGGGTCAGAGGATTAAAAACCACACCCCTGAAATCCCCCCTTACCAAGAGGGAATTTAGAGAGGTCTACGGCTCTGATCTACACATCTATAACACAAAGGCCGTAATCGTAGCGACAGGCACATTCTTGAACGGTCTCATCCATATCGGTCTGGAAAATTTCCCGGCAGGAAGAATAGGAGAACCGCCCTCGATCAATCTCTCAAAGAGCCTCCACAGCCTCGGATTCAGGATAGGACGTCTGAAGACCGGGACACCTCCGAGGCTTTATGCAAAAAGCATAGATTTCTCTGTAATGGAGATACAGAAAGGAGATGTCCCCCCTCCGCCGATGTCTTTATTCACTAAAGAGATTACCAATCCTCAGCTCCCGTGCTTTATGACGTATACAAATGCCCTTACTCATAAGACTATTCTTGATAACCTCGATCATTCTCCTCTCTACAGTGGAGTAATCAAGGGCATCGGCCCGCGCTACTGTCCTTCTATCGAAGACAAGATAGTGAGATTTAAAGAGAAGACAAGGCACCAGATATTTCTCGAACCTGAGGGGCTGGACAGTGATGAATATTATGCTAATGGCATATCAACGAGCCTGCCGCGTGAAGTCCAGACAAAAATGGTGCAAAGCATAAAAGGGCTTGAGGGAGTGAAGATAAACAAATACGGCTACGCAATAGAATATGATTTCGTATATCCGACCCAGCTTAAACCAACGCTTGAGACAAAAATAGTCGAAGGACTCTTCCTTGCGGGACAGATCAACGGCACTTCAGGTTATGAAGAGGCCGCTGCCCAGGGGCTCATCGCCGGTATAAACGCATCCCTGAAACTTAAAAAGAAAGCGCCATTTGTTCTTGGCAGGCAAGAGGCATATATCGGGGTCCTTATCGATGACCTGGTCACAAAAGGGACACAGGAGCCATACAGGATGTTCACGTCAAGGGCCGAGTACAGGCTTTTGCTGAGACAGGACAATGCAGACCTGCGGCTACTGGAAAAGGGGCATGAACTCGGGCTCATTAATGAGCAGCAGTATAATTCGTTTCTGAATAAAAAAGCGGCCATTGAATCGGAGATCAGGCGAATCAAATCAACTCGTGTTAAACCTCATGTGATAAACCCTATATTGGATAAACTCGGCGGTTCACCCGTAAAAGAAGATGCATCATTATATCAGCTGCTCAAACGTCCGGAGGTCAGGTATGCTGATATAGCTGAAGCTACACCCTCCGGCAATGGTATATCACAGGACGTCAAAGAGCAGGTCGAGATACAGACAAAGTATACAGGCTATATTCAACGGCAGGCGGAGCAAGCAGATAAATTCAGGAAGTTTGAAGAAAAGATCATCCCTGACGGGTTTGTGTACAAAGGCATCAACGGTCTTTCGAAAGAGATTGTTGAAAAACTCGAAGAGGTCAGACCTCTCAGCCTCGGTCAGGCAGGCAGAATTCCCGGAGTTACACCGGCTGCAATTTCGCTTCTCATGATAGCGGTCACCAGAATAACCAAACGCAGTTAGTAGATACCAGTAAGTAGTAAGGTTTTTGTACCCCTCTTTCCCTGATCTACTGACTACCGATTACTATTTACCTTTATGTATGAATTATAAAGTCGTTGAAATCGAGTAGGCGGGGGCGTTAGCCCCTGCCTCTCACACCACCGTACGTGCCGTTCGGCATACGGCGGTTCATATAAGACACTCAAGGCGTCGATGTT